>JBARBN010000151.1:0-4367 GCA_049793155.1 Nitrospirota bacterium | reverse complement strand
ATGATGTAGAAATAACGAATGTCGAGTCGATGATCTGTATGGGGACCGTAACCGTGGGTTCGCTCGCCAGGGTAACGCCCGCCAATTGAACCGGCCCCCAGAGCGATGATCCATCGCCGAATTGGGCGCACTCGGCGAGTGACCCTGAACCGGCGGCTACCTGCGTAAAAGCCATTGCCGGACCCAGTATGGATTTGAATATCCGCAGACCGAAACTGCCGGTGTCCAGAAGGATGTCATCGATCGTCTGGCACGTTGAGCTGCCGCCTGGATTGCAGACGGTAACGCTGACACATGGCTTGTTCGGGTAGGAAGCGGAGGTAGCCGACGAGCACAGCGATCCGTTCACGGTGATGGAAAGTACGTTATTCCCAGTTATGCCGCTGCCTCCCGTGGTCACCTTCAGTGTTGTGAAGCCTGAGATGCTTCCTGACGCAGCAGTAATAGTTGTCGTACCCACAGCGATAGCGGCGGCCATTCCATTTGAACCTGCGGCATTTCTGATCGTTGCAAAGGATGGAGCGGATGAACTCCAGGTCACCGATGTCGTAAGATCCCTGGTAGAATTGTCAGAGTAAGTTCCCGTTGCGACAAGCTGTTCGATTGTTCCTATGGAAACGCTCGGGTTTATAGGCGTCACTGAGATCGATGCAAGAGTTCCTGAGCCAGGGCCGGGACCGGTACTGGACCCACCCCCGCCGCCGCAGCTGGTTATAAGCACCATGATCAATAAAAAAAGGGATAGTTTACTTAATATCATCGATACTGACCCCCGGAGGAATCAAGTTCGGTACATACGCGCGCCCCTGCAGGTTCCGCATGTGCCCCCATTTTTCCACAACAAGCCGGTTCGTCTTTACTCGATTGAACCTGCGGCCATGCTTGCGAGGGGTCTTTTGCAGGGCCTGATTATATTCGTCGGCGTAGGAACCCAGAAGCTGCGTGAGATCGGGGTTGGTCAGGCCATTCCAGGCAATAGCAAATACAATATCATTCGGTGAAATGTATTCCCGAATGGTTGTTGAATCCGAAACTATCTCCTGAATCTTGTAGCTCCGGGGGGCTGTTGTGGCGCCCTGCGCGGCCGAGAGGGCCTTGCGGTCCGTGGTGACCGAATCGGCGGCCTCGCCCAGGGTCGCCAGAGCCGGCCGGGTTGCGGCGAGAGTAGCCACTAAAAGGCCGAGACCCAAAAACAGGAGGTATGGTCTTCTTTTCATGGAGGTATGGTCCTTTCTGCGCAATGCGGAGATCTTCACCGGCCGTAATGCATACGATACGACTATGAGAGAAAAAAAACAATTTTTTCCGCTGACGACCGGGTTTCAAAGAACCCGGATGGTGAGATCAATGAAGCAATGCATTACTGAAGGATGACCAAATATCAGAAAGGAACATTGGAGAAATTCCCGTTATCGATCTTGCAAAAGACCATCAACCCTTAGAAAGTCTTTTACCTGAGCATCGATTTGTTTTGTGCCGGACTATTGCAGTAGGCCGGCTCCCGCCGCTCGATATCGAGAAACAATTATCGGGGGCAGCAGAAAAAGCATCGGGCTCATCGATCTTGTGTTAGTCCGATGAGTCGTTACACCGGCGCCGGCCTGCTGATCAGCGACAGAAACTCCTGCCTGGTCGCGGGGTTCGTCCGGAAGACCCCGAGCAGCGACGAGGTCACCAACATGGAGTTCTGTTTCTGCACGCCCCGCATCATCATGCAGAGGTGGCGCGCTTCGATCGTCACGCCAACGCCGTCGGCGTTGATCGAGTCCTTGACCGCGTAGGCGATCTGCTCAGTCAGCTTTTCCTGGATCTGGAGCCTTCTCGCGAACAGGTCGACGAGCCGGGCAAGCTTGCTGATGCCGAAGATGCGTCCTCTCGGGATGTACCCGATATGACAGCGGCCGTAGAACGGCAGGAGATGATGTTCGCACAGGCTGTAAAGCTCGATGTCCTTGACCACGACCATGCTGGTCGTTTCCTGCGCGAAGCAGGCTTTGTTGATTAGTGTCTGCATATCGGTCTTGTAGCCGGACGTCAGGAACGCAAGCGACGCGGCAACGCGTTTCGGCGTGTTCGCAAGCCCTTCCCGCTCCGGATCCTCACCGATCTCGACCAGCAACTCTCTTACCAGCTTTTCGATACGCTCACTGCTCCCGTTCATGGAGGATTTCCTTTCGTATGCGTTCCGTGTAGTTCTCGAGCGGCACCATGCCCGTTCGCGGCTGCGCCAAAACCGCCGTGCTGATGTCCAAACCCGACCCCGGCAGGATTAGTCCGGGCGCCAGCTCCTGGAGAGGGATTGCGAGGAACGGACGGAGAAAGATATCCGGGTCCGGAAGTGTGAGGTCCTCCGTTGTCATCACAAGATCATCGTAGAGGAGCAGGTCGAGGTCGATGGTGCGCGCAGCGAATCTGTCAATGCCCCGCGTCCTGCCGAGTTCGCTCTCGATGCGACGCAGCAGCTGGAACTTCAGGTCCCGGGGCGCAAGGTCCGTTTCTATCTCAACGACACAGTTGTAATACGGCGGCTGGCCCTCGCGCCCGACGGGTTCCGTACGGTAGACCGTGGAGATCGCCTTGACCCGCGCCGTTTCCGTCAGCCGGAGGACGGCGCTCCGCACATTGATCTCCGGAGCTATGTTCGATCCGATGCCTACGAAGGCCCGCGTCATGGCCGGTCTGTTCGCTGCCGGACGATCTCTATCCCGACGCTCCTGGCGAACCTGAGCGCGCCGGGTTTTTCGACCCTTACCGTCGCTTCTTTTACCGACGGATTCCCAAGGCAGATATCGGCCACAGCCTGCGCCAGGGACTCAACGAGCTGGAACTGCGAGCTTTCCGCCATGCTCAGGATCTGCTTGTTCAGTGCCCGGTAGTCTACGGAATCTTCGAGCCGGTCGCTCGTGCCGGCCTTTCGGAGGTCCACCGAGAGCGCCACGTTGATCAGCACGTCCTGTTTGCCGCGCCGTTCCTCGTCGCGAACACCGATGATGCACCGTACGAGAAGATCACTGATCAGAATACGGTCCATGCTCCTCCTCCCCGAGGTGCCTGCCTCCGTCCACATAGAGGATCTGGCCCGTCACAAAATCGCTTTTGAGCAGGTAAAGGACCGCGGCCGCGATGTCCCCCGGTCCCCCGTGTTTCTTGAGGGGGACGGTCTTCGCCAGCCCGTCAAGATAGTTCTCATCCTTTCCCTGCGGCGGGAGGATGAGGCCGGGCGCGACCCCGTTCACCGTGAATCCGGGCGCGAACTCCAGCGCACACATCATCGTGAGCATCGAGAGCATCTTTTTGCTCAGGACATACGCCATGTGGGCCCGGTCGTAGCCGATGATGCGCGTGTCGAGCAGATTGACGATCTTGCCGCGGTCCGCAAGCCTCGCAAACTCGCGGGAAAGGACGAATGGCGCCCATGCGTTCACGTGCAGGTGCCTCGTTACATCACCGAAGCCGACATCCATGGGCGTGTTCGGGAGAAAGATGGATGCGTTATTGATGAGGAAATCGAGGGAGCCCGCCGCCTTGATCGCCTGCGCGATCAGGGATTCGTACTCTTCGGGCTTTTCCAGATCGGCGAGTACTTTCCAGGACTTCGCCCCGCAGTCGTTCACTTCCCCGCATACCTTGATGGTATCCGCTTCCAGCGACCAGCGGTCATGCGCCACGATATTTACGCCTTCCTCCGCAAGCGCGATGGCGAGTGCGCGCCCGATCCGTTTGCTCGCACCCGTGATGAGGGCAGTCCTCCCCTTCAGCTTGTTCGGGATGGCTCCTTCTTCAACCAAATGGTGTGTCATGAACGTGTCCTTGCCTGGTCCATCAAACCGCCAGCAGGTCTATCTTCGCAGCAACGATAAAGTCGTTCAGCGACAGGCCGCCGATCTTGTGCGTCGCCAGGGTGAGCCGCACTTTATTATAGGAGATGTATATGTCCGGATGGTGATCCTGTTCGTTCGCAACTCCAGCCACCGCATCAACGAATTCAATGGCCTTCCGGAAATCCTTGAAGCGGAACTCCCTCTGGAGGGAGTTATCCGCCAGTGACCACTGCGGTATCTCAGACATCTGGTCCTTGACCTCTTTGCCGGAAAGCACCGGATCTCCGGCCTTCACCGGTCTGCATGACCGCTCTGAAAGTTTCATGACGGTCCTCTCCGCCTCTCCGGCGTTCGTCTTCCCGTTAGGTTCCGCTTTACTGCATCCACGCTTCCACGCATCAACGCATTATCATTCACGAGCGGATGGCACCGCGCAGGCTTGCCGGCGTCATTGAAGCTGCTTTCAGGATGAGTTCCCGGGCAACGGGGACCTTGTCCCAGACGTTGCACATCATGACGCCGCGGACCTTTCCGTCCTTAAGGTAA
>JBARBN010000150.1:0-4199 GCA_049793155.1 Nitrospirota bacterium | reverse complement strand
CCTCCGTATGAAATCCTCTTTATTATATCGTTATGCCTTTAATGTACACAATAGGTGGCATAGTCAAGCTCTTCCCCCGGCATACATCAAGCCTGAAGAGGGCAATTGTTTCAAAAAAAAAGGCGACCAAGTCCGAAAAAAAAAGGAAGGCTGTAGCGGAACTGTCAAGGCGATGCTGAAAGAGGCGGTAAGCACTGAAGCGTGAACGTGGAAGGCTGAAGGACCCGCCTTTTCCGCCTTCGAGTCGGGTAGCTATAATCGGCGAGGAGAAATGTCCCCGGATAACGCTGAAATCTCAAGTCAAGTCTTACAGGCTTAAGCCGCCTTAAGCCCTGCAATTCAGACAGTAAGGAAAAGTGTTAAAATCTTCCCGCCGGTTGTGCTTCCATAAATTCCTGATCTACATTTTTCTTTAAGCCTATCATTTTTTTCTTGACGTTTGAAAATCTGTATGCTATAAATTATAATAGCATGCAGAGAAAGAAAGACATCCAATCCCTCAGTCGTCTCCGACTTGACTTGCGTCGCCGCCTGAGAGAGCTGGAACGCTCTGTCGAGGTCGTCTTCGGCCGCGATTCGCTGGTCAAGGGCACCGTCTATGAGCTGGCCAGAAAGTGCGGCAAGCCCTCGTGTGCCTGCACCCGGGGAGAACTCCACAGGAGCATGGTCTTGAGCTGGAGCCACAGGGGAAAAACCCGCCTTATGTCGATTCCTCCGGAGAGGCTTACAGAGCTGAGCGGGAAAAGCGAGGAGTATCAACGGCTTCGCCGGGCACGGGCACAGGTATCAGCAATCTGCAAACAGATGCTGACCATAATTGATCACATGGAGAAGCTCCGGGTGGAGGAACCCTGAGATGGCAGAGCCTGCTCATCCCAGCTCATCTGCCATGCTCTTTGAGCGCAATGATGCGTTGGTGGTGGAGGCTTTTCGCCGAGGCGAATTCGATTATCTCGAAGGGGTGGGAGAGATCTCAGAAGCGAACTTCTTTCGGGCCATTGCAGCCAAGAAGGTGCTTGAGAAACTGGCCGCCACCTACCCATCGCCATGCCAGAAACACGATGTACCGGTGTGGGTATATATTGCCGGGGACATCTCAATGCGCTTTCATGGTGTGCATCAGTTCCACGCTTTCCCCTATGTGGTGCGTTCCGGCGGGATGGTCAATGCCTTTGGCCCTGCGATGGGACGTAAGGCTACGCACCCGGAGACGGGAGATGTGTCACTGTCGTGTGCGGGGTTCAACAACAAAAATGAGTATGACCGTCAGACCCCTTGTGATCAGGACTACCTCCGGAAAATGGCGAAGAGGACTGATGCCGGGCTGCTGACGTCATGGTTTAACCGGGACGTCGTAGGCATCTTCAAACAGCACCACGCCTTTGATCCCGAGGGGATCTTCATCGGAGATGCCTCCTATCTGTTTGTGCCAGACAACGACAATTACGAGGGATCATCACGCATGCTCTTTGATGAACACAACCACCCCGTGGAGAGCAAAACCCTGACGGCGAAAGAGCGAGCCCGCTACGTGTGGCGGAGGTGTTACAAGCTGGTGAGTCTCATTCACACCAACCGGAACGGTGATTTCTTTTTGTACGCCGCGCTGAAGGTTGTTGCAGGCAAAGATCACGAGAGTCCCCTTCTGTATCGGCTGGTAGAGCAGCTTGTGGAGTTTCACGGCAAGGGAATTATCAAGAAGCTGATCTTGGATCGCGGGTTTCTCGACGGTCTCAATATCGGCCGATGTAAACAGGAATGGGGAATCGATGTGTTGATCCCCGCACGTCGCGACATGGATATCTATCAGGATGTGGTGGAATTAGCCAAAGCAGGTATTTTAGACTTTCATCCGTGGGTACCGCCGCCACCCCGCTCAAAGCCGGCTCCGTTGCATCGACCCGAGCGTATCAGAAAACGCGAGGAGGCCAGGCAGAGGACCCTCGCCTTGCGTAAGGCACAGGCCAATGCAGATACAAAAGCGTCTCAGCAAACGCTGGTTTGTTCCAAAGTCGCAGTCGTTGCAGGTGTCAAGACGTTTACCTCCTGTCCTGTACCCCTGGATGTCATCGTCAACAAAGAGGTGGATGCTGATGGCCGCGAGGATTACTGGGTGCTGCTTTCCACTGCGGCGGTCGCCGATCCTCAACTTGGCCGCCAGGACTATGCCCTGCGTACCACCATTGAAGAGCGTCATCGCCAACTGAAGTGCTTCTCCGACCTGGAGGCCTTCTCCTCGCGTTGCTTCAACCTTGTCGTCAACCAGGTTGTCTTTGTATTGCTCACCTACAGCCTCCTGCAATGGTTCCTCTTGCGCTGCGGTCGCAAGGAACTCAACCCAAAGACACGTACCCGCACCCTGGAGCTGCTCCGGCCTACCACTACTGTTATTCTCATCTATTATCAAAACTATGTGGCCTGCCTTAGTCCTCTGGAACACCAGGAACTGGTGCTCACTCTTGATGAACAGGCCCGCAAAAAAATCCTTGCCAAAACGCGCAGGCTTCGCCGCAGCTTGGCCCATCAACTCGCAAATCCCCGAGCTCCATAGGCCTTCGTCTACAATACTAATCTCCGACAACGACCCTACCGTCAGCTGCCTTCCCGGCAGCTATAGGGCATCGTTCTTTCTGCTTCGGCTATCTCAATACCTCAGCGAGATATTTTTTATAAAAAACTATGGGTTAGTGTTTTGAAGCACGGACGCCATAAAAAACCTACCGGCCCATGCCCCTTGGACAATTTCTTATCCCCACTGTCTGAATTGCAGTGCCCGCCCGACTTGATTAGGTCAGGTTCCTTTCTCATGATACAATGATCATGGAAAGTGTTACCTCACTTACGCAAAGATTATTGGGATGGGCTACTGATGAGTTATATGAAGAACCGATTCACTAAGTCTTTGACTCTTTTTGTTTTGATGCTCTTTATTTTTTCAGGTTATGGGGTTTCTCTCGCTAAAGATGCTGAAACATCAAAAGTGATTTTTTATGTTAAATGATATGATGTCGGTAAGGAGGCCCTGGAAGGGCTGAAGGGAGTGAAGAGAGTTGAAAAAGGCTTTCGCTACTTTAAAGAGATAAACACTGTTTATTATGATCCAGCAGTAGTTACGATTGAAGAAATGGAAGTGGCCTTAAAGAAGGCCGGTACTTACCTGGGAACTATTAAATAGTCAAAAAACGTTCATGTTTCCAATACATGGCTAAATTCTCACATATCGATGTTCTCCTTTGCTTGCTATATCTTATGGGGTTGATATACTTCTCTTAAAAGTACGCGATGTCTTCATAATCAGTAAACAGGGGGCAAAATGATGTCGGCTCGAATATCAAGGAGAAGCGAAAAGAATGCCGTTGTGGCAATTCTTACCGCAGCAGTGTTCTATTTATTAACTTTAAGTCCTGCATTCGCTATCGATCCTGTTAACAAAACGTCTGATAACGTGGCAATTAAAGGCTATGACCCTGTGGCATATTTTACAGATAGAAAACCTGTGAAAGGGAGCAGGGACTTCGAATATGCCTGGATGGGCGCAAAGTGGCGCTTTTCGACCGCCGGGCACAAAGACCTATTTCTTAAAGACCCTGACAAATATGCTCCGAAGTACGGCGGTTATTGTGCATATGCGGTTAGCCAGGGGACCACTGCCGATATTGATCCTGATGCTTGGAACATTGTTGATGGAAGACTGTACCTCAACCTCAGCAAAAGAATAAAGGACAAGTGGAGCAAAGACATACCGGGATATATCAAAAAAGCGGATGAGAAGTGGCCCAAAATACTTCAAAAATAGATTAGCGATTACAGGCGACTGAAAGGAGGTGACAGGAGTAATCTTCAGAGTTCGGAGTTGAAAAATTGTGAGCGTGTCGACTTTTTTCTTAAAGGTCCGAGGGCAGACTAAAAACTAATTTAAGAATCAAGAAATGATTAAAGGAGGATTTGCCATGAAAAAGATATTTGTATTATCCGCAGTAGCTATCTTCACCGTAGTTCTGATGCTTTCCATCGGGGCCAATTTCTCACAGGCGGCTGAAAAGATGATGGACAAGGACATGATGATGAAAGATGGCGACATGATGATGGACAAAGGCCAGATGATGATGGACAAAGGCAAGATGATGAAGGAAGGTACGATGGACAAGGACATGATGATGAAGGAAGGCGACATGATGATGAAAGAAGGCGAGATGATG
>JBARBN010000149.1:0-3152 GCA_049793155.1 Nitrospirota bacterium | reverse complement strand
GACGGGTACACAGGGATGCCGAGCTTTACCAGAGAGAACATGGCCTCCTGCGTATAGCCCAAGCCCTGCAGGATGCAGCAGGTGACCGGCTTCTTCGCCTCGTGGCAGGCCCGGGCTATCATGCCAGTCGCTTCTTCGGTCACCGTGGTGGAGCCCATCAGCACGATCACCACAGCCGCGTCGTAGTGCGGCAGCGCCTCCCTGAGTGCTGAATAGTAGTTCTCATTTTTTCCACTGCCGGTCAGGTCAATGGGGTTGCGTGTTACAAAAAAAGAAGGGAATGTCCGGCCGAGCCTCTCCTGCACCTCCGGAGGCACAACGGGCATCGTGAATCCTTCTTGTTGGGCCTGATCAGAAGCCGCGACCGCCATGCCGCCGCCGTTCGTCACGATCAGAAGGCGGTTCCCGCTGCAGGGATAGTCCACGAGAGTGACCGCCTTCGCCGCATCTATCATATGGTCGAAGCCATAGACCTCGACAGCCCCGGCCTGACGGAACGCAGCCTGATACAGCCCGTACGTTCCCGCAAGCGTCGCCGTATGCGATGAAACCGCAGCGGCCCCCAGATCATGCTTGCCCGCCTTCCAGATCACGAGCGGTTTGTTCGCCGCGAAGGCCTTTGCTGCGCGCAGAAACTTTCGCCCATCGGCCACCGATTCCATATACATGGCGACCGCACCGGTCGTTGGGTCGTCTCCTAAATAGTCGAGGCAATCCGCGTCATCTACGTCAAGCCGATTGCCGTAGTTCACGGCTTTGGCAATGCCCATGCCGTCCCGGGCGAACGATTCCATCAGGATAACAGTGATGGCGCCGCTCTGCGAGATGATCGAGAGGCGCCCTGCCGCTGGTCTCGATACGCGCTCGCGAGAAACGAAAAAACTGTCCAGTCCATTATCGGTGTTGTATACGCCGAGACAGTTCGGTCCGATGACCCGGATGCCGCATTGTTTCGTTTTTTCACCGATACGCTTCTGCATGGCGACACCCTCAGCGCCTGCCTCGGCAAACCCGGAACTGATGAGAATGGTCCGGCGAATGCCTTTTTCATGAAGAGCGTCCATCTCCTTTTCCACGAGCGGAGCGGGCAAGGCGATGATGGCCAGGTCGATCGGGTCCGGTATTGCCCGGATGGAGGGATAACAGCGGTGTCCGAGCAGCGTTTCGTGCTTCGGGTTCACCGGATAGACCGCGCCGTTAAAGTGGGAGAGATTTTCGAGAATGGCCGTTCCAGGCTTTGTAGGCTTGTCTGTGGCGCCGATGAGCGCGACGGTCCTGGGGTAGAAAAAATCGTGGAGATCGTGGGTCATGGTTTTAAAGTATCACAATTTTCTGAAAAATGCTCAGCCTTCGCGGTTATTTTTCCCGGGGTCCTTGCCGTTTCGGGTATCGGCTGCGGTAGTCTGTCGTTGCGGAATATAGCTGCTGACGGTCCTGATCAATGCTTCCTTGCCAATGGGTTTCGATATGTGTGATGTGCATCCCGCTTTAAGACTTGCCTGCAATTCATCGCTCGCACCCAGGCCAGTCACCGCAATGACCGGCGTCGCTTTTAATCCACGCGCCGCTTCCCATGCCCGTATTGCCCGCGCGGCGGCGAACCCATCCATGACCGGCATCTGCATATCCATGAGCACGATATCGTACGAGCCGGATTGAAACTTCTCGACAGCTATCCGCCCGTTCTCGCAGCTATCCAGTATACTGTGGGAATGTTCAAGGTACATGCGGACGAGCCGGCGGCTTGGCTCGTCATCGTCGGCATAGAGAATGCGCATGCCGCCCAGATCCTGCAGTATCGCCGAGGGTTTTTCAAAAGCGCTCTTTTTGTCCAGCACCTCCCGGACTTTCGCCGCAACGACTGAGGGGGTGATAGGTTTTTGGATCAGTATCAGATTCCTGTCAAGCATATCCTTCTGGACAATGGCACGGTCGGTATATCCCGACATGAAGATCACCCTCATGTCGGGCCGCCGGTGGCGGAGCGTTTCAGCCAACTGCATGCCGTTCATTCCCGGCATGACAACGTCCGTTATGAGAAGATCGATGGCGCCCGGATAGTCATCGCTGACTTTCAAGGCATCTTCTCCCGAGGACGCATCAAGGAGCTTGTACCCGAGCGGCTGCATGGTTTGAATAAGCAGCTTGCGAATGGATGGTTCATCGTCCACTACCAGCACGGTCTCGGTGCCCCTCATCAGTTCAGACTGCTTTTGGACATTGATCCCGTCAGCCTCGCGGTTGACCACGGGAAAGTAGATTTTAAACGTGGTCCCCCGGCCCTTCTCGCTGTGCACCGTGATGTGGCCGTCGTGCTGTTTGACAATTCCGTAGACGGTGGACAGGCCAAGTCCGGTGCCCTTGCCGACTTCCTTGGTTGTGAAGAAAGGTTCGAAAATCCGCTCCTGAACTTCCTTGCTCATTCCCGTACCTGTATCAATAATGGATAGCAGCACATAGGAGCCCGGCGTGACCTTCTGCTCGAGTTCCTCTCTCACGCAGACTTCCGATGTTTCCACTTTCACCCGGCCGCCTGAAGGCATGGCGTCCCGCGCATTGACCAGAAGATTCATCAGGACCTGTTCCATCTGCCCCGCATCGGCCAGGATGTTCTTGATCGGATTCTGGAGATCGAGATCGAGGACAATGTTCGCGCCGATCACGCGGCGGAGCATCTTTGACACGTTTTCGATGATGGTGTTCAGGTTGACGACCTTCATTTCAAGCACTTGTTTGCGGCTGAAAGCGAGGAGTTGCCGGGTGAGCGACGCGGCCCGCTCGCCTGATTCATAGATGATCCGCAGGTGGTCGGCCGCAGGGTGGTCCTCCGGAAGTTTCATCAAGGCAAGTTGGCTGAACCCGATGATCGCTGAGAGTATATTGTTAAAATCATGGGCGACCCCGCCGGCCAGGTTGCCGATGGATTCCATTTTCTGGATCTGCAGAAGTTCCGCCTGGAGCTTCCGCTGTGCCTCTTCCGCATTGATCCGCGCGGTAATGTCCCGCATCGTAAATACCCCACCTTGTGGTTGCCCTTTGTCATCCCGAATCGGATCGATTGAAAAGGACAGCCAAACCTTCTTATCGGCCAGGTAAACAGTTCCCTCTTGATGTTCTAGAGAATGTTTCAATATGGACCGTGTGTTTGCATC
>JBARBN010000148.1:0-2807 GCA_049793155.1 Nitrospirota bacterium | reverse complement strand
TTTCTTGACAACTTCTCCAACATTATAATAACATGACAACCCGTGCAAATTGAAACCGCGCAATTGCATAAAGCAATGGATTGGTTCTAATATATTACATTCATCAGAAAGAAAGGATATGAAATGGTACAGCATTGTTTAAAGGTTTCCATCATGCTGCTGGCCGTTTTAGCCATGCTTACCGCATCCGGAACCGTATTTGCATCGAACGATCCGGCGCCAGTCGCGCCTGCTGCTGAGGCGGCAGGTGGACACGGCGAGGCCCATTCGGCAGCGTCTGTTCCGCCTTCCCCGGTGCCTCAGTCGACCACACCGTGGTGGGTATGGCCTCTGGCATTGTTCATCACCACCTTTATTCTCGGCATCCTAGCGGTTCTCGGCGGTGTGGGTGGCGGCGTGTTGTTCGTGCCGATCGTGGGCGGGTTCTTCCCGTTCAACATCGACTTTGTGAGAGGCGCCGGTCTGCTCGTTGCTCTTGCAGGCGCGCTTGCGGCGGGTCCAGGTTTGCTGAAGAGAAATCTCGCGAGCCTCCGGCTGGCGCTTCCTGTGGCGGTAATCGCGTCTGCGGCTGCGATCGGCGGAGCAATGATCGGCCTTGCACTGAAGCCGAATGTCGTGAACACCCTCCTTGGCGCAACGATCCTGTTCATCGTGGCCATCATGGCAACTGCTAAAAAGTCAGATTTTCCCCATGTGCCAAAGCCGGACAACCTGGCACAGAGCCTCGGGATCATGGGCATCTACCGGGAAGAGTCGCTCGGCAAGGACGTGGAATGGACCGTCCATAAGACGCCGATGGGATTGGCCCTGTTCGTGGTGATCGGCATCATGGCAGGCATGTTCGGACTCGGCGCAGGCTGGGCGAACGTACCGGTGCTGAACCTGCTGATGGGCGCGCCGCTCAAGATCTCGGTGGCCACGAGCAAGTTCCTGCTCTCGATCACTGACACGTCGGCGGCATGGGTTTACCTGAACCAGGGTGCGGTGCTGCCGATGATCGTGGTGCCGTCCCTCGTGGGCATCATGCTCGGTTCGATCATCGGGGTGAAGATCCTCGCAAAATCAAAACCCAAGGCCATCAAGTGGATGGTGATAGGTCTCCTGCTTTTTGCGGGACTCAGGTCCCTGCTCAAGGGACTTGAAATCTGGAAATAAGGGGGAAATTTAAATGTCGAACGTAAAAACCCAGGCATCGGAAGAGCAGATGGCATACGCGGGTGTTCTGAATGTCGGGATGTGGCTGGGGCTCGCGATCCTGGTGATCACCTTTTTCATTTATATATCGGGGGTCCTCCCGAGCTTTGTGCCGATCGACGATCTGCCGAAGTACTGGACCATGCGGGTGCATGATTACAACGTTGCCCTTAACGCGCCCACGGGCTGGCACTGGGCCGCACTGGTTGGAAAGGGCGATTACCTGAACTTCGTCGGCATTGCGATGCTGTCGGGACTCACGATCCTCTGCTACATGGTTATCCTGCCGATCCTGTTCAGGAAAAAGGATACGGCCTATGTCATTCTCGCGATCGTCGAAATACTGGTGCTATCACTCGCGGCGAGCGGACTCTTGAAAGTCGGAGGACATTGATCAATTAGAACGGCATCGAGAAAAGATAACTGAAGGGCGGCTGAAAAGCCGCCCTTTTTGTTTGACATAGCCCGGAACCGCTGTTACGATGTTTGTTAATCGAGTAGCTGAGCCGCTTGCAAAAGTTCCCTTTCGCGTCATTCCGAACCCCCTCGCTTTGTCATTTCGAGTGAAGCGAGAGATCTTGCTCTTGACGCTCGGAGCAGGCTCCGTGAGGAATCTTTCACACTACTAAAACAAAGATTTCTCCCGTTGTTCAAAATGACAGCTTTTGGAGTGTTTTAGTCTTTTGCAAGAGATTCATATTTATGCGGCTGGATCAGTTACCAAGCAAAGGCGCTCATGGTGAAAGAACGGATCAATCTTCTTCGTGAGTTTTCAATCCCGCTGCTGGGCGGCGTTGTCCTGGCGCTTGTCTGGGCCAATAGCGCGCCGGAGAGCTACGCCCGTTTCCTGTATGATCCCTTCCTGGGGCCGCTCAGTTTTCATTTCCTGACCAATGATATCTTCATGGTCTTTTTTTTCGGCATTGCCGCTGTGGAGATCACCCAGAGCTTCCTGCCGGGCGGAGATCTTTATCCTGTTAAACAATCCATTAACCCGTTGCTCGCGACCTTGGGTGGGGTGGCCGGACCGGCGTTTGTATATCTGGCGCTTAATCATGTCATAGGTACGGCGGAACTGCAGCGGGGATGGGGGATTCCGACAGCAACGGACATTGCTTTTGCATGGCTGGTCGCGCGGCTGATTTTTGGAAACAACCATCCGGCGATCTCATTTCTGCTCCTTCTTGCCGTGGTCGATGACGGCATCGGTCTTGCCATCATCGCCCTGTTCTACCCTGATCCACTATTCCCCGTGGAACCGCTATGGCTCTTGCTGACGCTGGCTGGAATGCTGATCGCCCAAGCGCTGAGGAGGCAACGGATCAGATCGTACTGGCCTTATATAATACTGGGCGGTAGCCTCTCCTGGACCGGGCTCTTCAAGGCGCACCTCCACCCGGCACTTGCACTGGTGTTCATCATTCCATTCCTTCCGCATGCGGTGCTTGAAAAGAAGCATCTTTTCGAGGAGGACATTAACGATCGAGCGACCATCGCGCGGTTTGAACATGAGTGGAAGATCGTCGTTGACTTCGGACTCTTCCTGTTCGGCCTGGCCAATGCGGGGGTTGGATTTTCGCAGGTTGGCACAGCCACATGGCTGGTGCTGCTGT
>JBARBN010000147.1:0-3530 GCA_049793155.1 Nitrospirota bacterium | reverse complement strand
GGCCGAAGTCATAATGTCGTCCAGCCATACGAAACCCGTACCCCTCAGCTTCTTCTGCACCGTAGTATAGGGCATCAGGATAGTGTCGTCCTGGTCTTGTCCGGTAGTCGACTGTCCCTTTGGCGTCAACACGCCGATCACCTTGAATACTTGTTTGTTGATTCGAATGTCCCGG
This sequence comes from Nitrospirota bacterium, assembly GCA_049793155.1. Taxonomy (GTDB): domain Bacteria; phylum Nitrospirota; class UBA9217; order UBA9217; family UBA9217; genus JALNZF01. The sequence goes on along the minus strand of JBARBN010000147.1, from coordinate 3,355 downwards.
CCAACTGCCTCCCCCGCCCCAAAGAGCTGCTGACGCGCCGTTTGTCCAATCACGCTGACGTTTGCCGCACGCTTGACGTCTTCCGTCGTGAACAGATCCCCCTCCGCCATATCCCAACTTCTGATAGCGAGGAATTCGGGAGTGACGCCCCGGTAATGTGTTGTCCAATTACGGTTCCCGAAGGCAATGAGCACGGTCCCATCCACATTCGGGGAAACACTCTTGATGAGTGGCACTCCTTTACTGATTGCTTCTGCATCTCCCATGGTAAGAGAGGTCATTCCATGGCTGCCGCTTCGCACCCCGTTTACGTTGCGGGAACCGGCCTCGATCCATACGAGATTATCTCCTAAATTTTGGAGCTGCCGTTCGGCACGCTGCGAACCTGCTGTGCCGATGGCCACCACGCAAATTACTGCGGCAATGCCGATTGCGATCCCGACTGCCGACAGCGCGCTCCGCAGCTTGTTGCGGGAGAGGGCGCGGACGGCCTCACGACCGAACAGACTTAGCGAGATGTCGATAATATTATCTGCGATGCCGGCCATAAATGTGCATTACTGCATATATTTTTCGAGTTTCTGGAGTACTTCAATATGGAGATGCTCGGTGGGTACTATCCGGAATTCTATCCAGTCGTTATCCTTCACGACCCTGTTCACCGGCATTGCAGCTGCAACAAAATAGATGCCGAATTTGTTTTCAAGCTGCGGCTCCGCCGCATAAAGGAAATTCAGGAGCAGCCAGGCCTTCTGCTGCGCCTGTAAACTCATTACCCTGTTCATTTCCGGGTCCTGCCCCAACGGATATCTAATGTTGACCATAATGAGACTGATATTTTTCCTGATATCCTCATTACTCAGGGCGGAAAGAAACACGCGGCTTAATTTGTTAAGGGTAGCAGGGTCGGACCCCTTTGCATAATGGCTGCCTTCGAAGAACTGGGACTGGTCCACAAGGATAGAGCCAGCCCGGAATTTGACACCCTTGGCATCATTTGTTCCAAATTCCTGTGACAACAGCTTGTTGATGCTCTGCGTGAACTTGATTTTAGGCTGAGAAAGGGCCAGGGCCGGCTCCATGAACCGCTGGATCTTGACTGCCCGGTAATAAAGGATTGCACTCAGGAGCAGCAGGCCTATCAGTGTCAAGCTTAACATGGGACCGGGGGGAAGGATGAACTTTCTGAGAGAACCCTTATTCATTATTGCAACGCATCGTCTAATAATTCCAGGTTCTTTGCCGCAACGTCGAAATCTCCTTCGGAAATCCCCGTGGGCTGGTGAATGGCCTGGTTTCTCAGTCTGAGCAGCTGATGAAACAGCCCCTTCCTGTAATTGCTGATGCGGTGTGTACGTTCCATTTCTTTCAGGCAATCCGAAAGGGAGGGAAAAGAGCACCCTATCATGACGCTGGTAATAGACTTCAGCCGGTTTTCAAGGTAATGTCCAAGGAGGAGAGAGGCGACGACCTTTTCTCCGCTTCTATAGTATTCCCGTGCGTGCTCAACGGAGATGCCGCCTTCAAAGATACGGATGTTCTCGCTGGATTCGGACTCACCGGGCGCAATGTGCTGTATCTTCTGATACACCTCCAGACACTTATCGATCATGTTTTTCTCAAGATAGGACTCGGCAAGGAGAAACAGCTCCCGTATGCTGTCCGCACTCTCCCTTTGCCTGTATGCAAACGCATATGCACGCTTGAGGGCCTCGGTCTTGTCGTCCTTCTTATCGAGCACGTCGAAATGCCGCGCCCAGCGCTTTCCCTTTAACACATTGTCCTTCGTGAATCGGAAGAGTTGTTCCGAAACCTCGCTCTTGTTGAGCTTTCCACTTATGATGATGATGTTAAGGGTCGGGTGGTTCTCAAATATCTCGGGCAATGCATCAATGCCTTCATTCATCCTGTCAAATTCTATGTCCAGGGTCATAAGATCAAAGATCCTGGTCGTCAAGAGTTGTAACGCCAGTCTCACGCTGACAGCCTCGTGAAACCTCAGGTCGGGTTCCGAGGGACCAAGTGCCTTCGTGATTTCGAGTTTCAGGAGTTCCCTGTCTTCATAGTCGTCGTCAGCGATCAGCACACTAAACAGTCAGGGCCTTCTTAATAAACGGCAGATTGATAATGATCTCGGTGCCCGCCCCGGGGGCGGTATATTCCTTCCCCACCCGGATCTTTCCCGCGTGAAGACCAACCACGTATTTCACGTAATATAGTCCCTGCCCCCATCCTCCCCGGGCACCCTTGCCTTTATAGAAGCAGAGGTCCGCCTCGTGTTCGTCCATACCGGAACCCTCGTCACGGAAAGACAGGGAAAGATACTGTCGTCTCACGTCGGTGTCCAGCGAGCATGACAGGAATATGCGGGCGCGGGCCTGTTCGGGCTTTTTGTACTTTATGGAATTGTCGATAAGGTTTTCGAATACTGTTTTCAACAGGGTTGGCGAAGCTGTGATCGCGGGCAGAGATACCTTGTCTTGAAAATGAAAATCCACCAGATCGCTGTACTGGGCAACCAGGGATTCGAGCATTGCCCTCAGATCAACACTTGAGAACTCTATCAATGCCGATTCCCGCTCATCGGAGATCTTTTTAAAAATATCAATGTCGGCAAACAATTTGTTCAGATTTTCATCGATACGCACCCTTGACTCGATGGGGAGGTCGGGGAGGAAATCCAGGCGGCGCTTGATCCGGCCAAGATTATTTTTGAATTCGTGTCCTATTGTCGCGGAGATGTAGCGGATGAATTCGTTCCGTTGGGCGATTTCCTGGTTCCTGATAAGAAGAAGTCGATTTTCGCGGGCCCTCCGCTGTTTCTGCTGATATACAAGAGTAAGGTAAACGCAGAGCATGGCGAAGGAGCCTGTCATTACCAGGAAGGCATAGTGCGACACCCTGTTGGACGCATCGAGGTGGTCCTGCATTATAGTAAGGCGCCACTCTACGTCGGCATCCGGATGGACGGAAACAGGGGCTTTCCACGGCATGAGCCAGGGTTCGAATCTGTCGAAGGGCCTTACGAAGCGATCCATGTACGCCATACCGAGGAGAAGCCAGATGACCACCGTCACCGTCAGCAGCGAAACGTACCTGACGGCCCTGAGAACTAAGGGTATCGACATAAATTATTGTAACCGGTTTGCAGGCAATCGTACAACACTCGACTTCGTTCCGTGCCGGCAATCCCTCTTCCATCAGGGATCAAGCTTGCAAATATACCGCTAGAATGTTCTGATGGAACATGGCACCGCCATTTCGTATAGGATTTCCGCATCCGGGGATGATGACGTCAAAAAGCAGAGATCAAGAAACTAAAACGATTTCGTAGAAGACGCGTGCTGCTTAACCC
>JBARBN010000146.1:0-2561 GCA_049793155.1 Nitrospirota bacterium | reverse complement strand
CCCGTGTCCTGATCAACCTGCCGCCCGGATACCGGAACGTGCCGCCGGGTCATGAGCGCATCCCCTACGGTCAGCTCAGAAAGAACTGGAAGACCTGGGAGCGGGACAAACATTGGGATAAGCCCGGGAAACACGGGAAGAGCGGCAACAAAAAAAGAGAAGAACAGGCTGAGCGCGGACCCGGAGAGGGACAAGGGAGGGATCACGGCAGATGATCGACGCGACCCTTTTGAACAGGAGACAACCGTGAAGAAAACTTCCCTCTTGCCCCTTATCTATTGCACGGTCACGGCGCTGCTGCTGGCAACGTTGTTCTACGGGTGCTATCCAGCGACAAAGGTCCCCATCGATACGATCAGTTATGGCGCCGGGGATGTCAAAGGCCCTCGATTGCTGTTTGTGTTTCTGCACGGCAACGGCGACCGGAACTCGGTTTTCGATAAAGAGGGTTTTGTCGAGTCTGTTCGAAGACGTGGATTTCCCGTTGACATGATATCGGTGGATGCCCATATCGGCTATTATATGAACGCAACGATCGTGACGCGGCTCAAGGAGGATGTGATCGGGCCCGCCCGGGCCAAAGGGTATGAGCACATATGGCTGATCGGAAATTCGCTGGGAGGTTTTGGCTCGTTATCCTATGCATGGCAGCACCCGAACGATATATCAGGCGTCGTTCTGTTAGGCCCATTCCTGGGAGAACGGAAGCTCATTGAGGAGATCAGGAGTTCCGGCGGTCTGCGGAGATGGGAGCCTGGCGAGGTCCCCTTGAAAACCAGGGAAGATGCTGAAAAGCATATCTGGATCTGGCTGAAAGAACGCAGCCGGCAGGGACAACTCAGCGCAGGGGACAAGGATTGCCTGAAGAAACAAGGGTGTTTTCCGAAGATATATCTGGGATACGGTACGAATGACCGCTTTACCTATGCCCAGGATCTCCTGGCATCGCTACTGCCGCCGGAGCAGGTCATCGCTATCAATGGAGGGCATGACTGGACCACATGGAAGAAACTGTGGGACCGGTTCCTCGATCTGAATATTTTCGGACCATGAGAGTTTCAACGGCGTCTCCCGCAGGGCGCGCCCTCGATCGGGTCGAGGGCAGGCTACGGGCCCAGAGTTAAACCAAAACCTTTTTGTACCGGTTTTAACGTAGAATATTTTTTAGCTTTTCTCTGCGAACTCTGCGCCTCTGCGAGAACAATTGGCGGTCCGGCATTTTCTTTACTGGCATTTAATTTCGAGAATGGATGGTATCTCTGATGGGTGTTTTCGGGGCATTTTGGGGGCTTGCGGGGGTAGCCCTGCTGCTCGGCAGTGCAATATACCGGCTGACTCCGCTGGCGATCGACGCCTTTGCCTATGACTGGTCCTGGTATCATTGGATGTCCTTGGCACTCATGTTATTTTTCATGGCCTATGCCGAGGGGTACCGGGCGTTCCAGCTGGGGTTCTCTCCCCGGGTGGCCGCTCGTGCGCGTCATCTCCGTGACCATCCGAACGCTCTGCACTCGTTTCTCGCACCGTTATTCTGCATGGCTTATTTCCATGCGCCGAGGAGGAGGAAGATCGTGTCCATCTCGGTCACCGCGGGGATCATCGTCCTCGTTATCCTGGTCCGGCTTTTGTCCCAGCCCTGGCGCGGGATCATAGACGGAAGCGTGGTCGTGGGACTGGCATGGGGTCTTATTGCGCTGATCGTGTTCGCGTATGAGGCGCTTACTACCGAACACTTCCCTTATTCACCTGAAGTGCCGGAGAAGTAACCTCCAAAAAGGAACGACCATGCAAACAGAGACAAAGCCTATCCCCGGGAAACTCGTCGTGTTCCTCTTCGGCGAGACCGGCATGAACCTCGAGACCTCCGAGGTGGTCGAGAGCAGGACCCTGAAGAGCGGCCCGAGCTATCCGGACGTCATCCCGAAACAGAAGGTCATCAAAATAGAGAAACACCTGGTAGACGGCATCGAGGTGGGATTTCTCGTCAAGGCCTATCTGCCGGACGTGGTTGTTGTCGAAGCCTCGCTCTCTATGGACGACATCCTTTCCGACACCACCCTGGAGTTCAAACGCAGGCTCATCAACGAATGCAGGAAGACGCTGGAAGAGTTCGGCTGCGATCCGAAATTCGATGAAGAATACAGCGTGTACTGCATCTCGGCCTACAGTGGCGATCCCGAGGTGTATCTGTCCCTGTACGGAGACACGATCGCGGCGTTCCTCAAGAATGAACGGATCGCGCTCGACGAGGAAGAGGTGCAGGCCACTCTGTCGACCTATCTGAAGTACGGAAAGGACGACATCACGATCGTAGATTGGGACGGGGCTTTTATCTTCGACTCCTCGGGCGATTTTGACAGCAACATCGAATTATTCGAGATCGCGAACCTCCAGCTCCTGAAATCGAGGATCCTCGATTACGATCTCGATGAACGGCTTGAAAAGACCCTTCGCCTGGTCAAGACGCCCAGGAAGTTCCCGGTCATTCGTTCCGCGGAAGTGAGGAGGGTCGTGAGGGAGATCATTGAGATCCGGACGCAGTCCATTCTGGAATCAGAGGC
>JBARBN010000145.1:0-7727 GCA_049793155.1 Nitrospirota bacterium | reverse complement strand
CCACGAACCCGGTGGTTGTGGACTGGATCGTCGATCATATCATGACGCTGGACATGAGGTTCGGCGCCTTCCTGAGAAGCAGGAAGAGTTCGGAGCGATGAGTTCGGTGTTCGGAGTAAGGAACGACAAAGAGCTCGGAGTTAATTGCGGTTAAAAAGATCTCATGAGTTCATTCAGCATGTTAGACAGTTCAAGTTATTACTGCTCATCAGCCTTATAAAATAATTATTCCTCGTTCTTAACTCCGAACTCCCAACTCGGGACTAACGCCTGTCCAGTATTTCCCTGATCTTTTTCAAAAGATCCGAAGGGCTGATAGGTTTCGGGACGAAATCGAGGCCTGCTTCGAGGAGTCCTTTTCTGCTCACGGATTCAGTCGTATATCCGCTCATGAACAGGACCTTGATATCCGGGCGGATCTTTTTAATCTCCAGATATGCTTCCTTCCCGTTCATCTTCGGCATGATGATATCGAATACGAGGAGATCGATCAGTTCCCTGTTATGGAAGAACTCCTGCACTGCCGCCTCACCATCGGCGGTTTCAAGAACCTGGTAGCCGGAGCCTTCCAACACATGCCTGGCAAGGTTGCGTACCGTTTGGTCATCCTCCGCTAAAAGCACGGTCTCCGTTCCCCGTGTCATTTCGGCATTCGCAGGGGCCGTTTTTTCGACGGCTGCTGCGGAGAGCAAGGGAAGGTATATCTCGAATGTCGATCCTTTTCCCGGCTCGCTGAAAACATTGATATAGCCTTGATGCTGCTTTACGATGCCGTATACCATCGAGAGACCCAGCCCGGTGCCTTTCCCGACCTCCTTGGTTGTAAAAAAAGGCTCGAAGATCCTGCGTCTGATGTTTTCATCCATGCCGATGCCGGTATCCGTTACGGAGAGACAGGCGTACTTTCCGGGTCTTCCGAAGGAATTGGTCCTGATAAAGTCCTCTCCCAGCGTTACCTCTTTCGTTTCGATGAGCAATAGCCCGCCGTCCGGCATGGCGTCCCGCGCATTGGCGGCAAGGTTCATCAGGACCTGTTCGATATGCACGCTGTCGGCCAACACCGGCAGATGTTCTTCTGAGAGCATGGTCTTGTATTCGATGTCCTCGCCGATGACCCTTTCCAGCAGATACCCCGCGTGCACGATGATCTCATTCAGGTCGACCTGCTTCAGGTCAAGGATCTGCGTCCGGCTAAAGGCAAGGAGGCTCCGCGTCAGCTGTGCAGCCCGTTCGGAGGATGAGATGATCTGCTCAGCGAAAAGGCGTCCCTGACTGCCTTCTTCCATCTTCATCAGGAGCAGGTGGCTGTATCCGATGATCGCCGTCAGAATGTTGTTGAAGTCATGGGCTATGCCCCCCGCAAGCTGGCCCACGGCCTCCATCTTCTGCGCCTGGCGGAGCTGGTTCTCGAGGAGTTTCAACGGGGTGATGTCGGTTATCAGGCCATCGTAAGCTATCAGGCGGCCGTCGTTGTCATAACGCGAGACCGGCGAGTTCCTGACCCAGCGGATGGAACCGTCCTTGTTAATGATCCTGTGTTCAAAGGAGACCGCGGGCGCTCCGGACAGGATCTTGGCCGTCTTTGCGATAACCGCCTGTCTGTCCCCATCGAAGATCATGCGATACCAGAGGCCGGGATCTTCCTGGAATTCCGCCGAGGTGTAACCGGTCACCGCTGCGCAGCCCGGGCCATGGTAGGTTGAGATCGCATGACCATTTTCAACAATGACCGTATAGATGTAATCCGTTATCGATTCGACGAGATGCTTGTAGCGCTTTTCACTGTCCGACAGGGCACTGAGCGTTTCCTTCCGGGATTCTTCAACGCCGATAGCGGACGCGATGATCCCCAGGAACTTCAGCTCATCTTCGGCAAGCATCGGATCAATTTGATAGACCACGCAGAGGGAACCTACGAAGATACCGCCGAAGGACACGGCCTTGCCGATATAGGTCTGTAATCCGTAGCGACCAACGTTCGGATCTGTTTGTGCGTAGGGAGTTGCCGGAAGGTCCCGGATCACGCAAACATTCGCCCCTCCCTTTTTGATAACATCGAAACAAATATGGCCGTCGGGCTTATCTCTGGGTTCAAAGTCCGGCGGCGTGTTCCATTGTCCCAGCGCATGCAGGGTGTTCCCTTCCAGACGATTGTAAAGCGCGCAGGTTGCATCCAGTTGTTCCCCGCATAAGGCAACGAGACGATTGATGTTCACATCCGGGTCAGGTCCGAAACTTAAGAGACACTCGTTCAACATCGACAGCCGCTTTTCCGATAGCTTGCGCGCGGTGACATCCTGAACAGTTGAGATCATCATGTCCTGCTCGGACAAAGGGATATTGAAGGCAGTGACGAGCTTCTTTTTCCCCGTCATAGTCGTTATTTCTATGTTTTCCCAGCGCATCCTTGACGGATCGCCGCCGGCAATATCGGACAAGATCCTGCCTTTTATCTCCGTTCTGTAAGCAGGGTCCGGATACACATGATTGAAAAATTCTTCCACATTCACGAGAATATCTTTTGGCCAGCCGTATATCTCTTCGAAGGCGGTGTTCATATAGCTTGTTTTGCCGTCTGTGATGCGGTTCACTGCCAGCCCGATCGGAAGATTGATCATGACCGCTTCAATGAACGCATTGCGCTTGATAAGGTCAAGTTCCATCCGCTTTCTCCGGGATATGTCCCTGACCAGCTCGATCCCTGCTACGATCTTGCCGGTTTCGTCCCTGAGAGGAGATGAGGTTATTTGAAGATAGAGCGTTCCGCTGTCGCTCTCATAGGTCCGTTCGGCTGAATGAATATTCCCGTCCTGAAAGGATTCTACCATGAGGCATGTTGGGCATACGGAGTCACGGTGCTGATATGCCTGATAACAAACTTCTCCAATATGGTTGCCATATCGGTTCTTATGGACCTGGTTCTGGTAGATTATCTTGAAGGACATGTCGCAGATGGTGAGTCCTTCGCCGATCGCGGCAAGGATCGCCTCCGATCTGTTTTTTTCCTTGATCAGGGCGATCTCGGTAATCTTCTTCTCCGTAATATCTTCACCGATGCTTGTCGTTGCGATGATGTTCCCTTCAGGACCGCGGAGAACGGTGTTGCTCCAGGCGATGGTTCGGTGTTCCCCTGATCTCGTGATGATCTCATTCTCATAATACTTGGAGAATTCACCGGTCAGGACCGTTTTGAGAAAGACTTCCTTGATACGGTCCCGCACTCCCTCTGGAAGAAAGAATGCGAACCAGTCCTGACCCAGCGCCTCATCTCTGCGCCACCCGGTCAGCGTCAGCAGAAAGTCATTGCAGAACAGGATGGTCCCGTCCAAAGACAGGTTTACTGCCAGCAGCTGGACGCCCTGAAGCATGTCGTGATAGCGTTGCTCCGATTCACGCAAAATCCTTGCCGCCTGCCTGCGGTCGGTGATGTCCCGGATGATGCTCTGGAAGAAACTCTTCCCCTTGACGTCGATGACGCGGGAACTTACCTCAACGGGAAATGTCGAGCCGTCTTTTCGCCTGTGCTCGGTCTCAAAAATAAAACCATCATGGTCGCGTACCTGCTGCATCTGCGCGTTAACCTCGTCGACCGATTCGACGGCCCGGAGGTCCCTGATGGAAATGCGCAGCAGTTCGTTGCGCGAATAGCCGTATGTCTGAAGCGCCCGATCATTGGCCTGCAGGATCTTTCCTCCGGGTTCGACGAGCATGATAATATCGTTCGCATACTTGCTCAGATAGTCATATTGGCGTGTCAGGAGAGAATGCTCGATCTCAGTCTGGTATTGCAAACGATCGTTCTCCGCTTTTTTCTGCCTCCACCAGAAGCTGATGATCAGTCCCATTGCAGAGATAAGCATGATCGTCACCAGGGACATGAGCCGGCCCTGGGCGCGGACAGGCGCGTATACTTCATCGATATCGATTTTGGCGACAAGGAACCAGGGGGTATCGGGAATTGCCCGCGTCGATGCAAGCACCGGTACGTCCCGGTAATCAAGGCCTTCGAACAAGCCTCGATCGCCTTGTAATGACGCGGCAGCGGGTAATCGTTTATTGTCAAGCGGGATGCTCAAGGAGAGGGCAGTGCCCTTTCGGAAGCGGAGCTCATTCAGAAAGAGAATGCTGTCGCCCTCTTTGCGGATGAGCAGGGTTTCGGCGCTCTTGCTCGATCCGGGCCATGACTGGATCAGCGGATAGAGGAATTCCTCGGGATTGAGCCGCATGAGAATGGCGCCGATCGGAACGGTCTTATTCCCCTGACGTATGATGAGCGGTGAGACAAGATCGAGGTGAGGAATATTGTGGGTGGGGACTTGATGAAAATCTGACAGGATCGGTTTTTTTTCGCGCAAAACCTCTTGGATCAGCGTTTTGGCATGACTGCCGATCACGGTGTCCGTGGGCGAGGTGGCCAGCAGTACTGTTCCCCGGCGGTCAACAAGGACAATGTCTTTGTAGTAAGGGACCTTCTCGAGTGCATTCAGCCACTGAAGGACATCCCGCCGTGCGTCGGAGGAACCGGGGTTTTGCAGCAGCCGCTGAACACCAGATGCGATGATGGTATTATTTGCGATAGAGTTTGCATCATAGATGCGCTCTTTGCGCCAGGCGGTGATCTCTTCGACTTTCAGGTCCGCGATGGCCGAGAGCTCGTCCCGGACGTTTTTTTTGATCTGCTGTTTTTGGGAATCATAGTAGACGTACCCGGCAATCCCGATACAGAGCGCGAGGACGAGAAAAATGATGAAAAGCCGGGACTGTGTATGTCCGAAGTCAGGACGTGATGACATGAAGGGCGCCTCTTTTCGTCTTAAGCGTTCGATATCAAAGAGTATTGGTACTACACCGAGGGCTTGGAAAGATCGAATACCACGACGCGTCTTCTCTCACCATACCTCAACGTGTCGTCATTCCGAAGGTTTTAATCAGAAATCAGGCGTTTTTCAACTGCCCTGTACTCCGGCTCGGGACGTTCGGGGACAACGGATAGTGGTTGCTGAATGGTCATGGTCATTAATGACCCGATTTTAACAGACAGTGTTCGCTTTGTCAATGAAGCCAGACCCTTAGAGAAATCAACCCGCTCACGGTGATCGATCTCCGAATGCTCCTGATGCTGCAACCTCCGCAATGAGCCGAACATGACACGAACGGGACTCTCAAACGCACTTTTCGTTTGATTTTATCCCGCCGTGATGTTATTATTTTTGGTATTGCCTAAAAAGAACGGAATATCCCGAGGTTGCCGACAGAATGATGAAAAAATGGTTAAAAATAATCCGTGAGACCGCCGCGAAGGCCTCCTCGTTCGCCTGGGAAAGGTTCAAGGTCTTCTGGTTCACGATCGCGGTACCGTGGCTCAAGGCCCTCACTCCCGTGAAGGCATTGAAGCTCCTTGGGATCGCTTTTGTCTCGGGTATTCTCCTTGTTGCCTTTTTGTTCTTCATTTTCTCGTTCGGCCTGCCGACCGTGGAGTCGCTCAAGGACTACAAACCAAGCCCGGGTACCATGATCCTTGCCGATGACGGCCGCGTACTGGGCCAGATCAAGATCGAGAAAGGCATCTACGTGCCGTTCAAGCGCATCCCCAAGTACATGGTGAACGCGCTTCTGGCGACCGAGGACCCGCGCTTCTATCAGCACACGGGCATCGATTATCGGGGGATACTGAGGGCGGCGCTCAAGAACATCATCGCGGTCCGCGTGGCTCAGGGCGGGAGCACCATAACGCAGCAGCTCACGAAGGTGGTGTTCCTTTCGCCGGAGCGCAAGATCAAGCGCAAGATCAAGGAGATCATCCTTGCGCGCAGGCTCGAGAAAGAGCTTACGAAGGACGAGATCCTCGAGCTGTATTTGAACAAGGTCTACTTTGGGCACGGCGCCTACGGCGTGCAGATGGCGTCCAGGACCTATTTCGGCAAGAATATCTGGGAGGTCAACCAGGCGGAAGCGGCGCTCCTTGCAGGGCTCCCCAAGTCGCCCTCGGCTTATTCGCCCTACAGCGACATCGACCTGACCAAACTCCGGCAATCGCATGTGCTGAAGCGGATGGTGGCGGAGGGGTATCTGACGGAGGAACAGAGCAAGAAGATCTATGACCAGCCGCTCAATCTCGAGAATCTGCGGACACAGGAAGACATCGCCCCATTCGTTGTTGATTATGTCCGGAAATACATCGAGAAGAAATACGGGCCTGACAAACTTTACGAGGGAGGGCTCAAGGTCACTACCTCCATTGACATGGACCTTCAGCGCACCGCGGGTCTTGCCCTTAAAGAGGGGCTCCGCGCGCTCGACAAGAGGCAGGGTTTCCGCGGACGCATCGGGTTCAAGCAACTCAAGACCACGCCGATCGATTGGGGTTCGCTCCACGTCATGGTGAAGCCCGGCGAAGCGTTCAATGCCCATGTGCTCGCTGTCGACGACTCCTCGATCACGGTCAAGGGCCGCGGCATGATGGGCTATATTATGCATGACGACATGGCCTGGGCGCTCATCAACCACAAGAAGAAAAAGGACGTCACCAACGAGTTCAGGAAACCGTCCGAACTCGTTCAGCCCGGCGACATCATCAAGGTCCGCTTGAAGGATTACGACAAGAAGAGGCAGATCGCCTCGTTCGTCCTGGAGCAGACGCCGCTGGTCGAGGGCGCGGTCGTGTCGATAGAGCCTTTCACCGGATACGTGCGCGCCCTGGTCGGCGGCTATGACTTTGTAGAAGGCGGTTTCAACCACGCCATTGACGCGAGGCGCCAGCCCGGATCGTCGTTCAAGCCCTTTATCTACGGCGCGGCGCTCGAGAGCGGGTTCACCCCGGCCTCCATCCTTATGGACCTGCCGGTGATCCACGAGAAGGATGAGTACGACAAAAAGGGGTGGAAGCCGACCAATTATGACGAACGTTTCCTGGGTCCCATGCGTTTGCGAACGGCGCTTGCACTCTCGCGCAATGCCGTGACGGTTGGCCTGCTCGAGAAGATCGGACTGGACAAGACCATTGACTTCGCCCGGAAGGCCGGCATCACGAGCCCTATCAGTTATGATTACACAACAGCCCTTGGCTCATCGGCGGTGACGCCCCTCGAGCTCACCTCGGCGTACGCGACCTTCGCATCCCAGGGAATACGCACGGAGCCCATCATCATCAGGAGCATCGTTGACGGCAGCGGCGCTGAACTCGAGAGCTATCAGCCCCGGCCTGTCGAGGCCATTGACCGGACCACGGCCTATCTCGTCACGAGCCTGCTGAAAAGCGTGGTGGAGGAGGGCACGGGGAGGGGCGCGCAGGTCCTCGGGAGACCGCTTGCGGGTAAGACCGGAACCACGAACAATTATGTGGACGCCTGGTTCATGGGGTACGCTCCGAGCATCGTCACGGGGGTGTGGGTGGGATATGACAACTCGAAGGCCTCGCTCGGCGATAAAGAGACCGGCGCGCGCGCCGCGCTCCCCATCTGGATCCGCGTCATGGCAAAGGCTCTTTCGGACAAGCCCGTCCAGGATTTTGCCGCTACCGACGACGTGGTATTCGTGAAGATCGACCCTGAGAGCGGGCTGCTCGCGCGCGAGGGTGCCACGGAGGTCTATCATGATGTGTTCCGCAGGGGAACGGAACCGACGCAGTATGCGGATGCGGTAAAGAAATCGAAGACGGATTTCTTCAATCTGGACCAGGGTGTCGCGAGTGAAACCACGATCACAAAAATAAACCCTGAGGAGATAAC
>JBARBN010000144.1:0-5480 GCA_049793155.1 Nitrospirota bacterium | reverse complement strand
ATGTTTAAACATGATCAATTCCCTCCTTTCGGCTGTGTAATATCCTATCGTTGATTGAAACATACCATAAGAAGGGGATCTTGATAATCGGGATAAACTCGTATGTCCAGGGGAAATAGTTCGTAGTCAAAAAAGGCGATTCCCGAGACGAAAACGTCCAAAATAATGCGATGATCCCAACAGGTGTGATAGACAGATAAACGTTGCCGGAAAAAATTTTGAAAACCTCAGGCAGGCAAATAACGCGGGTTGTGCATTTCAAATGGTTCTACGGGGCTTGTTCGTATACCATGCTTTCCGCGATCTTCACAACTTCTGATGGGGGGGCGACCATGATAACTTCAATACGGTAGGGAGACTCGTTCCACGAGATGCGGCAGCACTGCTCATTGTTCCTGCATAGGCCTACTTCGAGCAGGGCGTTTCGTTCCTTGAAGGGAAAGTTGACTCGTTCGTTTGTACGGATCATCTCGACCATCGATTTTGGGGCCGGGTGGGACAATGCTGTCTGCGAAATTACGAGGGAAACGCTGTTGTCTTCCTTGCGGTTGAATTCCATCTGGATCATTGCGTATGGCCTGGTTTGCGCCGTTATCCGCACGGGAGGCCATTGCAATCCTTGCGGATAGTATGAAGGTATGTATATGTCGCGGATATGAAGTCTCGACTTTACCTCATCAATGCTGTCATAGGTGCTCGGAAGTCCCTGCTGCAGCATGTCGGGCGTCCAGTTCAACAATTTGAGCGAGCCGATCAAGGCGGCAACCGCTATTACGAACATGATAAAGCCGAGTATCCGTTCCCGCATGGGACCTCCCTAGTCCGTTACACGACGTTGTAATTGATCGCGAGGATCGCCATGCTCGTCAGGACGAATGCAAAGCGGTCCCTCGTATGCCTCTGAATACGGTTCGCCTCGAGGCGCGCGATTCTGTCCTCAATGATCATTGCGTGGCTGAATTCCTCCAGGCGGTCCCTGGCGGGCGAGGCGGTTCCCGATTGTTCCGCGTCATCTTCGTCAGCAGGACCATGGAACTTTCGCAGCGTATCAGCGAGCGCTTGAGACTTGCCGGTAAGGGTAATCGCAATATCGTCGCAAATTTTTTCCTCTTCCTGAACGATCCTCCGGAATTCAACGAGCGCGATGGGGTTGAAAAACTGTACGATCCTGAGCAGGAACGTGACAATCAGCAGCGGCCGTTTATTTCGTTCGATATGGGCGATTTCATGGGCTATCGCAGTCTGAATCTCCTCTTCCGTAAGCGTCCCGGCGGTTCCCGTGGAAATAAAGATCGCAGGGCGCTTTCCCGTTGTAACGAAGAGAATAAGGTCGTCGTCCTGGATGATGAAGACTTCAGGTTTGGGATCGGGCAGATAAGCCAAAGCCTTGCTCACCTCGGAATCCGCAGCGGGTTTTTCACCCTGCGCTTCCTTGCCTCGCGATGCAAGGGCGTGCTTGATGATCGGGATTATCTCCTGGACTATGAAGACAATAGTCGTGAAGGACAATAACACGAGGAACAGCGCCCACGCCGAAATGCCCCGCCAGATTTCCAGATTCAACCATCTGGTCATATCAAACAGGGCGTCCAGCCTGAAGGAGAGCGAGCTGCGCAAGGGATTGATCGCCTGGTAGAGTGGAAACGAAAGAATCGGCAGGACGATGACGAGCAGGCGAAAGCGCTGGCGTGCGACGGGGTTCTCGATCTTCCATGCCTGGAGTGCCGCGTCGACGAGAAGCGCTGCTATGAAGGAGTGAAAGAACGACTGAGCGATGTACATGCCCGCATAGGAATAGTAGAAGGTTGAAAGGTTCATAAGGCATTGAACGGCAAGCTTTGATGCATTATACTGAAATCGCGCGACAGTTGCCAGAAAAAACAAAGGAGCGTATAATTATCGCGTTCTTATTGATGCGGAGAAAGGAACCGTTCGGGTGGAGCTTTTTGACGTGTTGGATTGCGCGGGCCGCAAAACCGGAGCTGTCATCACGCGTGATAAGGCGCACGGGACAGGTGTCTGGCACGGGGCATTCCATTGCCTCATCATGTATAAACGCGAAGGCAGGGGGTATGTGCTTTTCCAGAAGCGGTCAGCGCAAAAAAAAATAGCGCCCGACAAGTTCGATGTAAGCGTTGGGGGACACTATACCGCAGGAGAGGACGCGAAGGTCGCCGGACCGCGGGAGATCAAAGAGGAGCTGGGGCTTGACGTTCGTTTTGCGGATCTCATTCCCGTCGGACGCAGGGTGTTTGTGCACTGTTTTACTCCCGGGGCGATCGAATATGAATTCCAGGACGTGTTTATGCTTGTTCGAGATGTCCGGCCCGCTGCCCTTGCCCTTCAGAAGGAAGAAGTGGACGGAGTGCTTGAGATGGACCTTGAAACGGGGATCGGGCTTTTCTCCGGGAAACGATCGATCGCGGAGTGTCCCCTGTACAGGAGCGGTTCACCAGGCGGGCGGGCGAGGGTGTCCGTGAACGATTTTGTCCCCTGTATTGACAGCTACTATCTGAAACTACTGCTCCTCGCGCAACGGTATCTGAACGACGAGCGAGAATTCCTTTTGATCTGACCTTGACTATTGTTGCAATTGCGATAGAATCGTAATTGTCGAGTTGATCGCAGAGAGCTTTTTCTTTCAGGAGGTTGTGATGAACGATCAGGACGTGACCCGAAGGAATTTCATGGTTCGCACCATCGTGGGCATCGGCGTTTTCATAGCTGCCGTGCTGACGGTACCGATAGGCGGCTTCGGCATCCTGCCGGCGCTCAGGAAGAAAGGGACGGACTGGAGCGATGCTGGAACGTTGAATGACCTGAAGGTCAACGAACCGCAGGAACGGAGGTTCTTCCAGCTTGTCAAGAGCGGTTGGCAGGAGGAAAAGCAGGAGAGATCGATCTGGCTCGTCAAGAAGCCTGACAATACGGTGACCGCGTACTCGCCGAACTGTCCGCATCTGGGCTGCGGATACCGGTGGTCCGATGTCGACCAGCGTTTCAAGTGTCCCTGCCACGGCAGTGTGTTCGATATCAACGGCAAGGTGCTGGGCGGCCCGGCGCCGCGGTCGCTCGATACGCTTGAGGTCAGGCAGGAGAACGGCAGGGTGCTGGTGAAGTTCGAGGTGTTCCAGCTGGGCATCGGGGATAAGGTCGCGGCCTAAATTCGCAGCGCGGTCGATCAGGAGGACCGCTGGAAGCGGCGGCGATGGAGGGGTGTGATGCATGAGGGATGGAGACGAGGGACCCGGGGAGAGCGCATTTTTCTTTCCTCGTTCAGTATTTCCCGGGCTATCTTCATATTTCCTATAGTATTCAGGAGGGTCCATGATTACGCAACTGCTCGACTGGTTCGATGAACGCATAAAACTGAGAAGCCTCTGGAATTCCTTCGCTGACCGTCCCATCCCGGGCGGGTCGAGCTGGTTCTACGTGCTCGGAGCATCGCTCGCGTTCATCTTCACCCTCCAGATGGTGAGTGGAATCTTCCTGGCCCTTTACTATGCGCCGACGCCTGATCACGCCTATGCGAGCGTAAAATTCATTCAGAACGAAGCGCCCTTCGGAAGCTTCGTCCGCGGCATGCACCACTGGGGTGCCAGTTTCATGATGGTGCTCGTGGCGCTCCATATGCTGCGCGTCGTCGTTTTCGGCGCGTACAAAAAACCGAGGGAAATCGTCTGGCTCCTCGGGGTGGGGTTGATCGCGCTCGTGGGCGGGTTCGCGTTCACCGGATATCTTCTGCCCTGGGACCAAAAGGCCTATTGGGCCACGGTGGTCGGTACGAATGTCGCGGGGACGGCCCCTGTTGTGGGCGGCCTGCTTCTCCGGATCGTCCGCGGCGGTACGGAACTCGGAAACCTTGCGCTCAGCCGTTTCTTTGCCGTTCATACGTATATCCTGCCGTGGAGCCTTGCGATTCTTGCGGGTCTGCACATCTACCTGCTTGAGCGCGCCGGGGCGGGCGGCACATGGAATGCCGCGAAAAGAACCCCGGAACGGGCAGAGCCGCTTTTCCCGAACCAGATCTTCAGGGACTCGATCTTCATTCTTATCGTGTTCATTGCCCTCGCAAGCTTTGCGGTCATGTTCCCCGCGCCGCTCGAGCCCCAGGCAGACCCCACTGACAGCACGTATAACCCCCGGCCTGAGTGGTACTTCTATTTTGTCTTTCAGCTGCTCCGTATTTTCGAGGGGAAGTTCGAAATTGTCGGCACCATCATACTCCCGACGATCGCGATCATCGCGCTTATTCTTTTACCTTTCCTTGACAGGGATCCCGAGCGGGCTCCGGGGAAGAGAAAGATAATGATGACCATAGCCGGCCTGGCGGTGGTGACGGTCAGCATCCTCACGATCATGGGTGCGAAGGCGCCGATCGTGAATGCCCCTGCAGTGACATCGCAGTCCGTACTTGCCGGCCGGATCTTATATGACAAAAACGGATGCAGTGCCTGCCACAGCATTCATGGAGAAGGCGGCAAGGTGGGGCCGGAACTCACGCACGTAGGCGGCAAACGCGACGCTGACTGGCTTATGCGCCACTTCAAGGACCCGCAGACCGTGTCACCGGGGTCCATCATGCCAAAGATAATGCTTCAGGATAAAGAACTGAAGGAGCTCACGGATTACATGCTGAGCTTGAAATGATGCCCCGGAAGGGCACGCGTATTTTTCAGGGATATAAAAAATTGTGTTTTTTGCTGGGAGGTTTCCCGATTTTGCATTGTTTTAGCCTTCCCGAGACCTTGTAATGCCCGCAAGGTTACGGACGGTCGTCGGTTCAACCCCTGCCATGATTTATTCAGCAGATCAGCATATACAGGAGCATGTCACAGCCATGGCTTGCAACGGCAATACTATGTGTATCTTTAGGGTAGGGTTGACATGTCAATCAGAATAAAACTTACAGTTCTGTTCCTCGTTTTTGTCTCGGTCCCTTCACTGCTCATCAGTGTATTGACCTTCACTAATTATAAAAATTCCCTGGAAGCCAATCGCCTTTCCGAATTGCAAAATATTGCCGCTTTCAAGGCGGATAGGATAGAAATATTTTTTGCGGGGCTTAAGGCGAATATAGAGGTGGCCCAGGGCTATTACAACATCAAAAAAAATCTTCCCATATTGAATCGGTTCGCCCACGATCCGGACGATGCGGAGTATCGTGCTGCCAGACAAGCGCTCGACAAACAATTGCAGCACATACAACCGCTCTTACACCTTTC
The DNA here is from genome assembly GCA_049793155.1 of Nitrospirota bacterium. Lineage (GTDB taxonomy): Bacteria > Nitrospirota > UBA9217 > UBA9217 > UBA9217 > JALNZF01. The sequence continues at coordinate 255 of JBARBN010000144.1, read as the reverse complement.
CGATATTATGCTGGTTAATCCCCAGGGAGAGGTCGTTTACTCAAGCAATCTCAAACACATGAAAACAGATTTTTTGCATCTCCTTCCCGACCCACGGCAAAAGGCCTTTGAAAAAGGGGGAAAGGAAATCTATTTTTCCGATATCTTTATGAACAAGGCGGATGAGGATGCACCGGGAATGCTGATCACCGCTCCGGTCTCTGGTTCTGACGGCGCCTTCATCGGCGTGATCGCTTTTGAGGTGGACCTGAATTC
>JBARBN010000143.1:0-10237 GCA_049793155.1 Nitrospirota bacterium | reverse complement strand
TGTCTGCTTCATGCTCAAAGGTTTCGTAGTTCACTCATTGCTCCGAACTCCTTACGCCTCACGGCATCACGACCACACCCCGTCGATTTTCGCACCGCAGGAATCACAGCTTCGGCCCTTGATGAGGTTTTCCCGGATGCTGAAACCGATCCGCTTAATGAGCGTCTTCTTGCAGCTCCAGCATACGGTATCCTCCCCTTCACCCGGGATATTGCCTTCATACACATAGCGGAGTCCCGCATCAAAGCCGATCCGGCGTGCGCGCTTGAGGGTCTCGAGAGGCGTGACTGGCTGGTCCGTCAACTTGTAGGTTGGATGGAACCGTGAGACGTGCCAGGGAATATTCTCATCGACGGACCTGATGAACTGCGCTATTCCCTTCAGTTCATCATCCGAGTCATTGTGCCCGGGGATGACGAGGGTCGTGATCTCGATCCAGATTCCGAACTCGCGGTAGAGCCTGATCGAATCGAGCACGGGCTGAAGCCGCGCACCGCAGACCTTTTTGTAAAAGACATCGGAATATCCCTTGAGATCGATATTCGCGGCATGAAGATACGGCTTGATCACCGTGAGCGCCTCGGGAGTGATGTATCCGTTGGATACGAATACGTTCTTGAGCCCCGCTTCGGCGGCAAGACGCGCGGTATCATAGGCCAGCTCGAAAAATATCGTGGGTTCTGTGTAGGTATAGGAGATGCTCTTACAGCGGTTCTCGCGCGCGGCATCAACGATCGCAGAGGGAGAGACTTCCTCACCTGGCATCATGCCGCCAAAGTCATGAGGCAGCTGCGAAATGTCGGCATTCTGGCAGTGTTTGCAGCGAAAGTTGCAACCGGCAGTCGCAATGGAATAGGACAGGCTTCCTGGAAGGAAATGGAAAAGCGGTTTTTTTTCGATAGGGTCGACGTGCCGCGCGATCACCTTGTCATAGACAAGGGTGTAAAGTACCCCGTCCCTGTTCTCGCGTACGGCGCAGATGCCGCGTTTGCCCGGCAAGATCAAACAGCGATGGCTGCACAGGCTGCACTGGACCTTCTTTGCTTCTTTGGTCTCCTGGAACATTGCCTGCTTCATCATGCTAAACCTCCCTCGTCCAGCAGAACGAAACCATATGTACAGCGGGACTCCATGTCACAAAGTCAGGCGTTCGGGTCATCCCGAACGAAGCGAGCAAGCTGTCACCGTGTTGATGAACAGAAGCTTTCTCCCGTTGGTCGAAATGACGATCTGCACATCATTACGGTTGCTGCAAGCCCTTTTCCGTCCTGGTCTTATGATCGATCGCTTCTGCCTGTATCCGGATCTCGCAATTCGAGCAAATGATATCCGGGGAGAGTTTACTGCAAACCAGGCACCGACGGTCCTTCCCCTCCTTGATCCCTTCGGCATCAAAGATCATCTGCAGAAACTCGCTCTCCGTCACGTGTCCTTCCATCTGCAGGTTCTCGCCGAATATCGTCATCGGCAGCTTCTTGATCTTGTGCTTTTTGAGAAGCTCGGGATAATTATCAGCGACTATGATGTCGGTTGTGATGAATTTACTCTCGAGCGCCAGACCGATGGCGGTCTCGGCCACCGGCCGGCAGAGCGGGCAGTCGCTTTCGACAAAGACCCGGATCTTGACATCATGGTCAAGATGTTTCAGAACACGCCTCACGTCCTCCGGGAACCATACTTTTGTGTTGGACAGGGACAGGATCGCGTCCATGAGTATTTGCAAAAAAACGTCCTCGATGAGCCCGTAAAACGCGGTTGTTTCTCCGTCCCCGCCCTGCAGCACGATGGCCGGCACGCGCTCGATGTCATATTGAATCGATTTGTCCCGGTCCATGACCAGGTCATAGGATTCGAAGGCTATCTTGTCGAAATGCGCCTTGATGGTCTTGGCAAGCGCGGTCATTTCCGGACAGGCCGGGCATGCCGTGTCGCTCGTGAAGAGGACCAGCCTGACGGGTTTGTTGAGCCGGTTTGTGAATGTTTTGACGATTTCCAGCGATCTTTCCGATATCATGACTATCACCTCATCTCAGTCTAATAGATTAACCCGGACAAGCCGGAAACAAAGGACGTCTCTCGCAGAGCGTGCGGATTTAGTCTTGGTTTTACCCCAAATATTTTCTCTTTTCTCTGCTGACTCTGCTGACTCTGCGCCTCTGCGAGAAAATTTCTTGCCGTTTTAAGAAGAATTTGATTCCTTAGTTAGTAAGGTCTTCTCATTGCCCTACTTATTTAAATCTACTGCCCCCCTAGGGGGCCATGTCAAGAAAATCAGTCTTTGATCGTATATTTCTTCAGTTTATACCTCAGTACCCGCTCGCTGATCCCCAGTTTTTCCGCCGCGCGCGTCTGCACACCGCCAGACGCCTTCAAGGCATCCAATATGATGCCGCGCTCGACCGTATCCAGCGTCTCGTTCAATGAGCCCTTTAACGTCTGTGCGGATAGTTCAACCTCGCTCGCCGCCGTCCTGACATGTATCGGAAGGTCTGACGTGGTAATGACGCCCTTTTTGGCCAGCACAACGGCGCGCTCAATGATGTTCTCGAGCTCGCGCACATTTCCCGGATAGCCGTATCGTATAAGCAGGTCGCGTGTCTCCGCGGACATTCCGGTAATATTTTTTTTGTTTTCGCTGCTGTATTTCTTGATAAAAAAATCCAGAAGTCCAGGCACATCCTCCTTCCGTTCGCGAAGCGGAGGGATGACCACGGAAACGACGTTGAGGCGGTAATACAGGTCTTCCCGGAATGCCCCCTCTTTCATCGCTTTTTCAATATCGCGGTTCGTGGCGGCGATCACGCGCACATCCACTTTGATGGTCTCGTTCCCGCCGAGCCGTTCGAACTCCCGCTCCTGCAGCACGCGCAGGAGCTTTACCTGCATTCCCGACGTCAGTTCCCCGATCTCATCAAGGAACAGCGTTCCCCGGTCCGCCGCCTCGAACCTGCCGATCCGCCGCGCCGCCGCGCCGGTAAAGGCCCCCTTCTCATGTCCAAAAAGTTCGCTCTCGAGCAGCGTCTCGGGCAGGGCTGCACAATTGACCTTGATAAGCGGGGCATTAGCGCGCGGACTGTGATAGTGAATGGCCTTAGCGATCAGCTCTTTCCCGGTCCCGCTTTCGCCCCGAAGCAATACCGTCGCGCTGCTCGCGGCCACACGGCCGGCCAGATTCAGGACCTCCTCCATGGCATGGCTCGTGCTTACGATCTCATCGAACTTGTACCGCTCGATCAGCATTTCCTTGAGTTCGGTGTTCTCCCGGATCAGGTCACGGCGCTCCGATACCCTTTCGATGAGCACCACCAACTGGTCAAGATCGATGGGTTTGGGAAGATAGTCATAGGCGCCCGCCTTGATGGCCTTGACCGCGGTCTCGATAGTGCCGAACGAGGTCATGATGACGATTGCCATGTCGGGATTTATCTTTCGCGCCTCTTCCGAGGTCCTGAGCGCATCCACACCCGGGATATTGCAGTCGGTCAGGAACATGTCATAGCGGTCCCGGCCGATCTCAGCCACGGCCTCCTGCACAGTGCCCACACCCAGAACGTCGTACCCCTTCCGGTTAAGATGGTCTTCGATCCGCTTGCGCTCCCGTGCTTCATCATCCATGATCAGGATGCGGGTTTTTTGCATCGGTTTTTACTCCTTGCACCACCACGTCGCAAAGACATGAGGAAAGTATCTGAAGCTGTTATTATCTGTTCAGATCGGTTGCGGAGCTTAGGCGCAATAAGAGCGCGCCTGCCCGTGCTGTTGGCGATTCTCAAAATAATTCTGACGGCGCGGGCGAAGCGAAAGCGCCGCGATCGCCGTTCATATACCAGGGCGACCTATCAATCCCAGCGCTCCTTGCGACGAAGCGAAGCAACTGACCTGAGCAGTCTCAGCAGTTTTCAGTGACCCGGCGCCATTATCGCAACCGGCTTTGATAATATCTTATCATATAAATCGAGCACAATGCCTTCCCGCAGTCCCCAGTCACTCACGACCATCGACGGAAAGCCTGAACGCTCCATGATCTCCTGTGCGACCACGGCCCCGGCCAGAATGATATCTTCCCGGCCATGCTCCAATCCGGGCATGGACCTTCGCTCTTTGAGAGTGCTTGCAGCCAGTCTTCGAACGAGCTCATCCACTGCTTCCCTGCTCAGGGTATGCCCATTGATCTTGCGGGGATCATATTCCGAAAGGCTCAGGTCCATGGCAGCGAGCGTCGTGATCGTCCCGGCAGTGCCGATAAAGGCCTTGCCGGGTCCTGGTTCCATCATGTCTCTATGCTTATCCAAACTGTCTTTGACCGCGCGCCTGAGCTGTTCCATCTCCGCCCGGGCCGGCGGGTCATTTTTAAAATATCGGTCGGTGAGATAGACCGCTCCCAGGGGCAGGCTCGCACTTTTTGTCTCTTCTGCGGGACACTTCTCGATAATCTCGGTACTGCCCCCGCCGATGTCTATGACAAGTGCGAAATCGAGAGCGTCCCTGTGGAACTCCCCGAATCCCTTCACCCCACGAACAACTCCGGCAAGCGTAAGTTCTGCCTCTTCTTCCCCGGTGATGACCCTGATATCGAGACTGGTCTTCAATCTTACTTTTTCTATGAATGCGGCGGCATTTGATGCGTTCCTGAGGGCGCTCGTCCCTACCGCCGACGTATGGAGCGCGGAGTAACGCCGGATCTTCTCGGTGAAATCGCCGAGCGCTTTCAGAGCCCGGTCCTCGGCATCACGGGTGAGTATCCCCCCCCGGTCAAGGTCCTGTCCCAGGCGGACAACCCTTCTGTCAGAATAGATCTCATGAAATGAACCAGGTCTGGTTTCGGCAATGAGCAAGCGGAGGGTGTTTGTACCGATATCGATCCCGGCAAGGATCATGACACGATCAGTTGCTTAAGCCTTTCGTGGTATGTGCGAATGCGCATGGCGAGTAGTTTGGTAATGACCACGAGGGCCCTGGTGGCGACCCTGGGCTCCAACTCGATCAGAGTGTTGAAATCCTTTCTCGTTAAGAGCAGGAGTTCAACGTTCGTCTCCGCCCGCGCCGTCACCAGACGGTTCGTTTCCTGGATCAGCGCAAGTTCGCCAAAGAACTCACCCGGGCCAAGAAGCAGGAGCCCCATTTCCTCGCCCTCTCCCGCCATCATTGATATCCTGACCTTGCCGCTCTTTACGATATAGAGCGCCTCGGCCGGCATGTTCTGGGTGAAAATAGTGGCATTCGGATTCAGTTTGCGCTCCTGAAACAGATCCAGAATATGCTCGATCTTGTCTTTGCCGGCGCCCCTGAAGAGCATGGTAGTGAGTAGGAGTTCGAGGTTATTCATGATGAGCCTGTATATTTGTATAGTATAGCGCACCGACCGGGATGAAGCATTATAGGTTGGCAAATTTTATTTGTCAAGAAACAATGAAGGGATGCGTTTTTCCCGCAGAGTTGATCGGATCATTACGCCGAATGCCGTTTTCTCGAACGTTTAAGTACGATATGAGTAATAAAATACCCCAGAAGCATTTAAGCTCCTGGGGTCAAAACAGGGGGGAAGCATCATTATGGCCAGATGGGACCGGTGTATGCATGGAACCCTGGTGCTGACGCCCCTCTCCAAACAGTAACGGTGCCGGAGGCGCGATTTGCTATCCAGACGTTCCCTGTGCTGTCTATGGCAATGCCAGCAGGATTATTTCCAACACTATACGTATTCAGCAGCGTCCCACTGGAACTCAGTACTGAAACCGTATTGCCGGGAGCGTTGGTCGTACCGAAATTCCCTACCCACACTTCGCCTGAGGTGTTTATACCGGCGCCGCGCGGACTGGTTCCAACCGTGAAGGTATTGAGCACTGTCCCACTGGCATTTAATTCTGTAACTGTGCTGCCGGGAGTAGCATCATCGCCGCCGTTCGCCACCCACAGATTACCCGATGGAGCGACGTGGATAGAACTCGGTCCCTTGCCTACCGTAAAGGTGCCAAGGGCAGCTCCCGTGGAGCTCATTTTCGTAACGGTGTCGGCAAGTGTGGTAGTTGTGCCCATATTTGTTACCCATACATTGCCTGCGGCGTCTATGGCAAGGTTTGATGGTCCAGTGCCGGTAGGGAATGTTCCAAGCTCAAATCCAGTGGAGGTTAACTTTGTAACGGTTGTGCCAATAGGGTCGCTTCCGCCGCCGTGGTTTGCGACCCACACATTGCCTGATGCGTCGATGCGAAGGCCGTGTGGCCCGGTGCCTGTCGGGTAGGTGTTAAGCAAAGTGCCGGTGGAGGAGCTTAAGACTGTAACATTATTACTGCCAGTATTTGATATCCATACATTGCCCGCGGAATCTATGGCAATACCAAACGGATTTGTGCCGGTCGAGTAGGTGTGCAGGACTGCGCCGGTGACCAGACTTAAGACCGACACGGTGTTGCTGCCGTTATTTGTTACCCAAGCATAGCCTGATGAGTCTATGGCAATGGCATTTGGATCGGCTCCGGTCGTAAATGTTAATGAGGTCGGCGATGCCGGTGTCGATCCTCCTCCCCCTCCATATCCACCGCCTCCGCCACCGCCGCATCCCATAAAATATGTGGATAGAGAAGCAACTACAAGAACTGCTGTCGCCACAAATGCAAATTTGCCTTTCCGTCTCATAGAAACCTCCTTTGTTTCTAAAGTATTACTTGCTAATTGATGAACGATATGCATTGTATTTACTAGAGTAGCACCAGCGTAGAGATAGTCAATAGCTCGACTTAGGTATTTTGTCGAAGAGTTCAACTACGTAACGCCTCTCGAACGCTTCAAATATGTATCGACACAAGTATGATATATTTTAAATCAATAGTAGTGTCATAAGTTCTACGAAAACCATAGGGGCAGAGCATGAAACCACAGAGAAAACTGATGAAAGCCGGAGATCAGAGGTCCTGACAATGAATTGTTTGAGTATGGCCACATAAGGCACCAAGGACACAAGAAGACGATCCCCTTTTGCACATTATGTGTTTTTCGTGGCTATGAAGCAAAAATCCTTTGAAGTGAGAAGCAGGCGGAGGGAGGCATAGAAAGTATCTAAGGATTTATTTTTCAAGATATTCTCTGTGTTCTCAGTGGTTAATTTTTGACAATAGTAAATCAAGTACAAGGAGGCGGGATATGACATCGAGAATGCCGGGAAGATCAGTCGAAGGCAAGGACCATCCATGAGCAAACAAATGGAGAAGAGGAATTTCCCGGTCAGCCAGGTCCGCCGGTATCTGGAGCCTGGCCCGATCGTGCTGGTTTCATCGAAATGGAAAGGCAGGACGAACATCATGACGATGGGCTGGCTCACCGTGATGGAGTTTACGCCGTCGCTCGTCGGCTGCGTGATCGCCGGCAGTAATCACAGCTTCCACATGATCCGCAAGAGCCGCGAATGCGCCATCAACCTGCCGACCACGGCGCTGACCGATATCGTCGTCGGGATCGGCAACACCACGGGTGCCGAGATCGACAAGTTCGAGAACTTCGAGCTGACACCCGACAGGGCGCACAAGGTCAAGGCGCCACTGATCCGAGAGTGTCATGCCTGCTTTGAATGTCGCCTGTACGACGATGCGTTGATCGATAAATACAACTTCTTCATCTTTGAAGTCGTGAAAGCGAATGTCGCCGTTTCGCCGAAACATCCCGAAACGCTGCACTACACAGGCGACGGCGTGTTCATGGTCTCCGGCAGGATCATCAGCCGGAAGAAACTGTTCAGGCCGGGGATGTTGTGAAATAATGTCAAAATCATTTAATGCTGCAAAGCAGGACCGGAACCTAAAGATCACTGTAATGTCATGAAACGGAGAATGCAACCCCGGACAAGCGGGCGCATTCTGAAAGATACTTTTCCTGGACAGCCGGGTCAGCGGCTGCCGGGTGAAAGTTTCGGGGTTGTTGATGATAGAAATATCTTCCCGAGAACAGTACTTCCTTCTCCTGGCTCACAGCCAGCCATACCTGAGTCCTCGACCCTTCCTCAACGCTCACAGGCGCTCCCCGCCCTCCCATCTTCGTGGCCGCCCAGCCGGGCTCCATTGCATTGGACAGCACGTCGGGCCATTTGCGGGCCACGGCAAAGGCAAGGAGGACGACGTGCAGCTTCGTATCCGCGTAGGTGCTTGATATTTCCTCAGGCCTCCTGCTCCGCGTCAGATCCTTCAGGGAGCCGTCGCCGCTTCGATGCACGCCGGAGCTCGTATAGATCAGGCGCTTCGGCCTCCTTATCAGGCAGGTCAGGATGTAAGGCGCCAGGGAGTTCACTGCGAAATCTCCGGCAGGCCGTCGATAGTCCGGCTGCTGCGGGGAACATGATAAACGCCGGCATTATGGATCACGGCATCGAAGGGTCCCAGTTCGTTAACCTGGTCCGCAAGGGACTTTGTTTCCGCGATACCGGCGAGATCGCCAACAACTGCGGCAATCGCGCCCTGGACTTTGGAAAGCGCCTCCTTCGCCCGCTGTTGATTACGGCCATGCAGCACGACCTGGTGGCCTTGCGCGACCAGCATTCGCGCCTCCATGAGACCAAGACCGTCAGCAGAGCCTGTAATGAATATTCTTGCCATGAAGTTTTCCTCTGTTAGTGAGGTTTCGAGTTGAGCAATGGCTCAAAACCCGAAACACGAAACACCCGCCATCTTCATTTCATATAACGCAGGCAATGGGCCGGTTTGAAATCTTAAGAGGTCTGAAATTAGCCGCAGAGGAACGGTGGTCACGGAGAAAACCTCTACCCATGATTTTTTCCGCAAATTCCGGCTCTCATGCAAGCCTTCTTCTTTTTAAAAATCCCCTTGTCGTATTGTTGCGCATATTGTAATATATACCCAGACTCAAATCAATGGCCTGCGGCCAAACTAAGGAGGATCGTAATGGAACCAAAAAAGTTTTTATTCGTCCTGTCCCATGCAACATCAAATCCCATGGAAGTGATCGTCATGCTTAAAATTGCCTCCAATATGAAGGCATTCGACGACACGGCAGAGGTGGCGGTTTTCCTTGTCGGTGAAGGCGTCCAGCTTGCAAAAAAAGGAGTGGGGAAAACCATATCCATGGAATTGGAAGGCAGCCAGGTCAATGTCGGCGAGCTGATGGACATGACGCCCGATCTCGGTATCAAGTTTTACGTCTGCCACGCCTTCATGCCGCTCTATAGCATCGCCAAGGAAGAACTCATCGAAAATGCAGAAATGAAAGGAAGTTCCTACCTCGGCGAGCTGCTCCTGGCCGGCTACATTCCCGTTCCGATGGCGATGTAGCCGCGATCCAGCCTCTGGCTATCAGAGAATCATAAGCGAGAATCTTAGGGGACGTTGTGTCTGAAGTGGATTAATTATCCTACTGGAAGTCAATCCAAGACACAACGTCCTTTTTCATTTCCTAAATGGGTGACCCTATGATTTTCCCTGGTCCAGCACGCTCCGCACCTGCTTTAAAAGCATCATCGGTGAAACAGGCTTAAAAACCACCGGAATCTTGTCCTCCAGCAACAGCTTCTGCCGGATCAAGTCAGGGGCATAGCCGCTCTGGAACAGGATCTTGATATCGGGCTGGATCGCCCTGATCTCGTCATAAGCCTCTTTCCCGGACTTCTTTGGCATGATAATATCGAACAGCAACAACTCGATCGTGTCCTCGTTCTCCTTGAACTTATTCACGACGTCCTGACCATCGACCGCAGCGATCACGGTGTAACCGGCCGATTCGAGTATTGCCGTGGTCATAATTCTTACTGTTTCGTCATCTTCCGCAAGCAAAATGGTTTCCGTGCCTCCCTTGGGACGCTCTTTCGCCGGCTTAATCTCCTCTTTCACGCCTGCTGAGATGAGCGGCAGATAAATCTTGAAGGTCGTCCCCTGGCCCAGCTCGCTGTAGACATTAATAAAACCTTCGTGCTGTTTGATGATACCGTATACAATTGCAAGCCCCAGTCCGGTGCCCTTTCCTACACCTTTGGTTGTGAAGAAGGGCTCGAAGATATGCTCCCGGGTGACTGCATCCATGCCTTTGCCGCTATCTGATACGGTGATCAACCCATAGTTGCCGGGCTTCCCGTATCCATGGATGGAGATAAACACTTCATCCAGACGCGCCTCCTCTGTGGCAATAGTGAAGGTGTCTCCCGTTGCCATTGCGTCGCGAGCATTCGTTGCCAGGTTCATCAGGACCTGCTCAAGCTGATGGGCATCGCCGAAAATCGGCAATGCCGACTCAAAGAGCA
>JBARBN010000142.1:0-10196 GCA_049793155.1 Nitrospirota bacterium | reverse complement strand
GTCACAGTGTTCTGACCGGGATTCAGTGAAATTGCTTGAGACTGATGTCCCGATGCCACGGCTGCCCCATTGACCGTGATCGTTGCACCTGCATCAGCCGCTGTAGGCGTAATAGTGATCGACGTCTGCCCAATGAACATGGAGGCATATACCGTCGTTGTGGGATCAAAAGATGGGTTCACTAATCCATGAGAAGCAGTCAGCGATGCCAGATTAGCATTACTGGATACAGACGGTGGTGGAGTGCCCCCACCGCCACCTCCTCCACCGCCACCGCAGTTAACCAGTAACACAGCAGTTGAAAGCGACAGAAGAACAGTGATCAGCAACAGCCTTCCCCTTTTCATGGCGATCCTCCTTATCTTATTGAGCTATCCTCGATCTTTTCACAAACACGATAGCAATACCTGTGATTACAAGCAGTACAGCTACCGGGTGCCTGACGCCGAACACGACGGGCGTTAGAGCTAACCTTGTGGCTGTCCTGAGCAACTCATGGCGGGCAATAAACTCCGCTGGTGCAGGTGAGTATTGGTAATAGAGCTTTACGAATGCTCGGCCCACGGCGTTGGTAAGAAGATAATTATCCCTGAACTCCCGAAGAACCTTTACCTCCCCGGCCATTGAACTGCCGTATGCTGCGGTTGCGATGAAGCAGCCTCCCCCTCCTCCTCCACCCCCTCCGTCGACATTGGGCTTATTCAAAGCTGTGCTTCCAACAAGATCAAAAGAAAGATCAGCCGGTGCAACGCTCCAGTTTTCAGAGACGACCATGAAATTTTTCGAAATAGAATCATAGGCAACCGTAGGATAACGTTGATTTCCGGCTGCGCTGTTTACGGAGAAATTCGTTCCCGCCAATCCTCCGCCCGAGTCCACAAATTGCCCGTAAATGTCAGATCCCGAACTACCAGCCGTGCGATCATCCTGCCATGCCACCATGAAAGTATTGTTTGCGGTATCGAACGCCACCGCGGGGGATGCTTGATCGCCTGCAGCGCTCGAGATCGTGAAGCTATCGCCGCTGACGATACCTTCCGCATTGACCATTTGACCATGGATGTTGGACCCGGTGGTCGCGAGATCGCGATCGTCATACCATGCAACGAGATACTTCTGATGAGTGCCGTCATACGCAACAACAGGATCCGTCATAAGACCATGAGCGGCCGAGACGACGAAATTAGAGCCGGTCAGGGTTCCTTCGGGGCCCACAAGTTGGCCGTAAATGTCGTACCCGCTGATTCGGCTGTCCATCCATACCACGAAGTAACGCTGATTGACAGTGTCATAGGTCGCTTTGGGTTTGAATTGATGACCTACTGCAGTCGAGACACCTATGTTGCCGCCAATAAGACTTCCATCAGCGTTTACGATCTGACCGTAAATGTCCGTATTGGATCCAGTCGAGTTGCGCGGGTCTTCCCATACGACCAGAAACCTTTGATTGATGCTGTCATATGCCACAGATGGCAAGTTAACATTATTGAAACTCTGGTAATTACATATAACGAAATTACCGCCGATCAGGCTGCCTGTTGTGCTTACAAACTGCCCGTAAATACCTGCGCTTAGACGCGCCCACACCACGATGAACCTGCCATTTATCCCGTCATAGGCTACTGAGGCTCGTTGGTTAAGGCCGGGATCAGAAACCACCAATTCATTTGCAGCGGGAGTTCCATCTGCCTCAATGAGCTGCCCATCAATGGAAGCGTTTTTTTCATACACGGCGAGATATCGGTTATTCTGAACATTATAAGCAAGGGAAGGAGAGACCTTGTCCAATACCGGACCAATGCCACCGTATGCCGCGACTGCCCTGATCAGATACACGACCACTAAGCAGGCAATTGGTGAGAGCCCTCGCGTCTTCATGATACGCTCCTTAGCAGAAGTACCCACAGAACCATACTCACTAAGCCGCAGTGTGACGGAAGCATGCGGCGGTGCTGCTGCGACAGCGCACTCCGGGACAGTCCCCCGTTACGCTGCGGCTGCCCGATATGCCACCTGTCTGATACGCATCAGTTCGGCGTATATGCCTCGACATTTCCAAACGTGGTACCGCCCGCCGTGCCCCCGATGACGTAGATCTTTCCGCTCATGACCACAGCGGCGAAATGCGACCTCGCCTTGAGCATAGACGGAAGCTTGCTCCAAGTCTTGGTCGTCTCATTGTAGGCTTCAACGTCACGAAGCTCCTTGACCACATCCTCACCACCCAGCACGACCGCAGCTCCATTGAAAGTAACGGCTTTTGCCGAATACCGTGCAACATTCAGAGCACCGACACCCTGATACCAGGTATCTGTCAAGATATCATATCGAAGAGTGTTCCCATAGACAACACTCGGGGACAAATATTGACGGTACCCTCCGATAACGTACAGATTATTCCCGACAATGGTGACCGCGCCCCATCGATGGTCAGTGTAAGGTGATAGATCAGTGCCATACCACAAGCTATTGTCACTGGGCCGGTAGACATAGATCTTGAGGACGTTCGAAGAAGCGCCATCAGGAGTTGCATTTACGATGTAGGTGCCGGTCGCGTCAGACCAAACATCTCCGTCCACGGACGCATCATGGAAGGCCATTGCAGCCCCGGTTGACCAGCTATTCCCAACGGGGTCGTATATCCGTATCGCGGTACCGGCCGTCGGAATCAAATAGATCTTGCTGCCGACAGTCTTTGCCACGGCGTAAGAATTGGCGTCGGGAATAGGTGCACCCGCAGTCCAAGTATTAGCAACAGGATCATAGATTTCAACGCTGGTCAGAGGCGTATAATTACCATCATATCCACCAAAGACATAGATCTTGCTGTTGTAAACCGCAGCTAGATGATCCTTTCTTAACGTGTTCAAGGGCTTAACCTCGGCCCATGGCGGTTGTTTGATGATGCTGCCATCTGCGGGGGTAAGCGACGTACCGACCAGTTCGACCACGTGCGTGTTCCAGTGGTCTGAACAGAAGCCGCCGCCACAGGAGGAGAAGTACATGTCACGCTTCAGGCCGAGAGGGCCAACTCCATCCTTATAATACTCGCTCTCTGAGAATGTTGTTTGCGTATCGCTACAGATCGTGTAGCCCAGGATCGATTGACAACCGCCTTTACTCGTGCCATGGCTTGCGATAATGCTGCTTAACTGGTTGTAATTTCCCGAGAAGGTTCCTGAACTGATGCCGATCGTTTCTGCGGAATCGAACTGCGTGATAAATCCGCCGCCAAGCATGGATGTCTTTGAAGCATCGAGAATGGTGGTCAGCGTGGATCCGTTTGTGGACCCGACCAGCGTTCCGCTGGAATAGCCGACATGCGTCCACCGGGGTTTGAAATCCGGGCCAGGGGTGCCGGTTTGTCCGCTCACGACAAGAGGATAGACCAGCGTGCCCTGGATGGTTGTCGATGCTCCCAGGGTAACCGTAAAACGGCCTGTATTTGTGCTATAGGTCGTGCCTCCTGAGGTTGCGTTCGTTGATTCAGTGGTCCAGAAGAATTCCCAGTACGTGCCTTGCTGGAGCGATGCTGAAAGTCCGGGACCCGTTGTTCCTCCGCCACCCTGCGGTGTACCTCCGCCAGTTGGAGGTGTTCCTCCGCCCCCGCCTCCACCACTACAACCCGCAAGCACCACAATGAGCAACAACATTACAAGCATAACGATCGATACTTTTCTCCTCTTCATGTCCTTCACCTCTATTCATCGGTTTAATTCCGGCTTAATTCTTCAATAGCGAGCAGTCCTGCTGCTCCCAGGAAAATAAAGACGGCCGGGCATACCTAAGGTTCATCCTTCGGTAGCTCGGCCGTCTTAGCTTGTATAAGACCCGTAGCTTTCTGTCCCCCTCTCACGAAGGGTTTAGCATTTGTCGGGAATGGTTTTCTTAATACTACTTTATACTGAATCTAATATCACAAGAATGGATATTTGTCATTGATATATATCAATGACACAATCGAAATGATTGCTTAAGAAGAGGATGGTGAAGAGGAAATTTTTAAGGAGAAATGAGGTTACAAAGACGTGCCCTGCGACAGTTCCGCTGGGTCTTCTACAGTCAACATGCCGCGTTCGCGCCTTATGAGACCCTTCCGCTCCATGGTTTTCAATACGCGGCAGATATGTTCGGGCGTTACTGCAATGAGTTCGGCCAGTTCCCTGTTAGTGAGCGGGAGTGAAAACACCACTCGTTTGTTTTCACTCGATGCCTGGCCTGCGATGAGATCACTCAGAAAACGCATTACTCTATCTTCGGCGGACATGCAACTGACCGACTCAACATTCCGCATGTGGTTAAAAATCTCCTGGCTGAGCAACCCGTGAAGGTAAGATGAGAATTGTTTGTTCGTTGTCGCAAGCTTTAAAAAAGACTTAGCCGGAATGGCACGAATGGCGGAAGGGAGCAGGGTGACGGCCGTGAAGGAATATGGCTTGTTCAGGAAAACCGCCGGAGCGCCTACCAACCACGGCCGGCGACGAATACCGATGATAATCTGGGACCCATTCGGTGCAACCCGGACAAGTTTCACCAGACCCTGTTCAATGAGATAGACCATGTTCGAAGAGGCTTCCTGTTTGAAGACCTCCGCCCGAGCGGGATAGGCCTTAGTGCCTCCTCCGTCGTATCCTTCGTTTTTTACCTTGCTAAAAAAAGAAGACAATACATCATCTGCCAGTGTATTTTCGCTCGCTTTTGCAGAGGCCGCTGACTTTTTATGCATAATGGAGAGCCCTTATTGATGGGAAGAGGGATACCATGATATTTCCTTATGTCATTTCTCTAAATAAAGCAGATGAGACGTCATTTGTCAATCAGGAGTATCACGAGAACAGATCCATCCACCCGGCTTCGGCGCCACGTCATGGCGACTTCGTTTTCCTGAGTCGATCGATGACCCCATCCATATCCGCGGGTAACGGCGCCGTAAATGACATCGGCTCTCCTGAATCGGGATGTATGAGCGAGAGCGTCTCGGCGTGCAGCATCTGGCGGGTGATGATAGTCTCTCCGAACTGCGTCGCCTTCCCGCCGCCATACACATGATCGCCAAGCACCGGATGACCGATATGGGCCAGGTGAACGCGGATCTGGTGCGTGCGGCCGGTCTTGATCTCCACCTCCACCAGCGTTGCCTTTGGATACCGTTCCTTCACGATAAAGCTCGTGATCGCCTCGCGAGCGTGGTGCGTGTGGGTGCTCATCTTCTTGCGCTCTTTCACGTGGCGGCCCAGGCCGACCTCGATCGTTCCGGAACCTTTTTTGATGACCCCCGCAACCAGCGCGACGTAGCGCTTCCTGACCACACGGTTCTTGAACTGCGTCGACAGCGAGCGGAGCGCTTCTTGCGTTCGCGCCACGACCATCACTCCGGAGGTGTCCTTGTCAAGGCGGTGAACAATGCCCGCGCGCTCGCGACCGTCCCCGTCCGCGCCCATGGACCGCCCCTCGCCCAACCCTCTCCCCTGAGGGGAGAGGACGGAGGTGAGGGGCCTTCTCGAAGGCAGGCTGCCGTAGTGATAGAGGAGCGCATTCACGAGCGTGCCGGTATAATTGCCCGGCGCGGGGTGCACCACGAGCCCGGGTGGTTTGTTCAGTACGATGATATGGGGGTCTTCATACAGAACGGAAAGCGATATTGCCTCAGGCAGAACATCATGAACTTTTCTTTCCGGAAGTTCGAGCGTGATGTTTTCGCCACGCTTTACCTTATACCCGGGCTTTTCCTTCTTGCCGTCCACGAGGGCAAGACCGCTCTTGATCAGGGACTGGATGCGGTTCCGGGATATGTACGGCTCGTAATGCGCGATATAGATATCGAGGCGCTTGCTGATGTGCTTTTCGGTGACCGTGTGGGTGATGATAGGCATGGCGGTAAATATGGATTTATTTATGGTTCCGGATTATCCGGGCAGGTGTCCTGCTCAATCTCCAAAGCATGAACAGAGAGAACCCGAACATGAACAACGCGATGATCTGCGATGTCGAGACCAGACCGCCGAAGTACACGCCGCGGATCTCATCCCCCCTGAAGAACTCGATGATGAACCGCAGGACCGAATAAAAGAGCGGGTAAAGCCAGAAGAGCTGGCCGTCGAACTTCCTGTGCCGCCAGAGGACCATGAGTATGCCGAATATCAGGAACTCCCCGCCGGACTCCATAAGCTGGGTCGGGAAGAGCGGCACCCCCAGCGGCGCGAGCGAGTGGGAATCATGGAAGGTTATGCAGATCGGGCCACTGCACGGGGAGCCATAACAACAGCCGGCGAAAAAGCAGCCGAGCCTGCCGAAGCCGTGTCCGAGGGCGATATAAGGTGCCATGATATCCGCGGTCTTCCAGACCGGCAGGCTGTGCTTCCGCACGTACCAGATCCCGACAGGGACAGCGGCGAGCAGGCCGCCATAGAACACGAGCCCCCCCTTCCAGATCGCGAAGACATCAAGCGGGTGGTCTGTGAATTCCCGCAGCGTTGTCAACACGTAGAGGATGCGCGAGCCGACGATGGCCGCGAGCAAAAGGTACACTCCCAGGTCCATGATGCGGTCGGGATCTATGCCCTCCTTTCTCGCGCGGCGGGACGCAAAATAAATGGCGAGGAGGAAGCCGATGCCGATCAGGAGGCCGTACATCCTGATCGGGATGGGTCCGATGGTCCAGCCTCCGATCGTGATTGCGGGTAATTCAAAAAGTATTGGGTGCACGATCAACCTTTCACAAATATGTCAACAATCCTGTTAACATCGTATATATTTAACATCTACCGCCGGGCGCTGAGACGCCGAGAAGTACAATGTAGATCAAAGGGTTTTCTCTGCGTCTCTGCGGTAAAATGCCTTTACGCAGCCATCAACTATTTATTTCTCGGGTTCAATGCCTGTGATTTGGCGCTCGTCCCGAACAGCATCTCGACCGCCAGCAGAACAACGCCGAGCGTTACGGCAGAATCCGCCACGTTGAACGACGGCCAATAATACGATTTCACATACCACTGGATAAAGTCCACCACCTCGCCGTATCTGATGCGGTCGACCAGATTGCCCAGGGCTCCGCCCGCGATGAGGGAAAGCGCATACACGGAGAGGCGTTCATGTGTTTTTACGATGAGGATGACGATCGCGGCAACAGCAACGATCGTGACCGTGATGAAGAACGCGCCCCTCCAGAACTCAGGCAGATTGGAAAGGATGCCGAAGGCCGCGCCCTTGTTCCGTATATGGGTGAGATTAAAAAAGCCGGGAACAACGATGATAACGTCATGCAGCCGGATGCGAGCCTCCACGACATACTTGGTAAACTGGTCCAGTGCCAGCACGAGGCCAATGATCGATCCGACCTGGAGATATTTGTTTTTCAAGCATTACTCCTTGCCCCGAACTCTGAACTCCGAACTTGTATCACAAGTTCGAGGCGCACCTGCCGCAGATCTCCGGATGCTCTTTCACCGTTCCCACGGACTCGAGATACATCCAGCAGCGGCCGCATTTCGTCCCCGTGGCCGGACCTGCCGCGACCCTGAGCCCTTGTATCACATCGCTCGTATAAGCATCAGCGGGCGCGGCGGTTTCTTTCTCCAGGGACACGGATGAGACGATAAAGATGAAGGCCAGGTCCTTTTTATATTTATCCAGAAGCTCGAACAATTCCGGTGCGACATAGAGCGTCACCGCCGCGTCGAGAGAATGGCCGATCTTCTTGTCCCTCCGGAGCGCCTCGAGAACCTTCGCAGCCTCGCCGCGCACCCCGATGATCTTGTTCCATCGTGACTCAAGTGCATCATCAATATACTTCTCTTCCACCTTGGGGAACTCCGCAAGAAATACCGTCGTTGTTCTTGCGCTCTCTTTCATGTAACCCCAGACCTCGTCCGCAGTGAACGACAGCACCGGCGCCATGAGGCGGATCATCGCGGAGAGGATCGCATGCATGGCAGTCTGGCCTGACCGCCGTTCAACCGATGCGGTTTTAGCGGTATAGAGCCGGTCTTTCAGGATGTCGAGGTAGAACGAGCTCATGTCGACCGCGCAAAAGTTGTGAAGCGAATGGAACACCGCGTGAAACTCGAATTCGTCATATGCTTTTTCCACGCGCTGCACCAGCTTCTGCAGCCGGTGCAATGCCCATCGATCGATCTCGAGCAGGTCCCTGTCGGGGACCTTGTCCTTGCCGGGATCGAAGTCGGAGAGATTGCCGAGCAGATAGCGGCTCGTATTCCGGATCCTGCGGTACGCCTCGGCAAGGTGGGTCAGAATCTCCTGGGAAATCCGCTGATCATCGCGATAGTCCGCTGCCGAGACCCAGAGTCGAAGCACCTCGGCCCCAAACTTATCGATAACATCCTGCGGAGCGATTGTATTGCCCGCCGACTTGCTCATTTTCTTGCCCTGACCGTCCATCGTGAATCCATGCGTCAGCACCGCCCGATAAGGCGCCATGCCGGTGGTCCCGACGGACGTAAGAAGTGAGGACTGGAACCACCCGCGGTGCTGATCACTGCCTTCGAGGTACAGGTCCGCGGGCCAGGAAAGCTCCGGCCGTTGTTTCAGCACCGCGGCGTGGCTCACGCCCGAATCGAACCACACATCGAGAATGTCCATCTCCTTCTCGAAGTCCTGCTTCCCGCACTTTTTGCAGGCAGTGCCGGACGGCATCAGTTCAGCAGCGGACCTGGTGAACCAGACATCAGCGCCTTCTTTTTCGACGATCGCCGCCACATGATCGATGATCGACTTGTCCAGAAGCAGTTGGCCGCAAGCCTTGCACGTGAATGCGACGATGTTCACGCCCCACGCCCGCTGGCGCGAGATGCACCAGTCAGGCCGTTTCTCGACCATGGAGAGGAACCGGTCCTTGCCCCATCCCGGGACCCAGGTGACCTTGTGCACGTTCTCCACGGTCTTTTTGAGCAGGTCATTGTTCTTCATGGAAATGAACCACTGCTCGGTGGCGCGGAAGATAACGGGGTTCTTGCACCGCCAGCAATGGGGATAGGAGTGCGATAATTTCTCCTCGGAAAGGAGAGCGTTCTTTTCTTTCAGAAGATCGATGATCCCCCTGTTCGCCTTGTGCACATTCTCGCCCGCGAACTGGCCGGCCTCTTTGGTGAATCTCGCCTTATGATCGACAGGCGCATACACGTCAAGACCATACCTCATGCCGGCCTCATAGTCTTCCTGGCCGTGACCGGGAGCCGTATGCACCACACCGGTGCCTGCCTCGAGCGTGACGTGTTCACCAAGGATGACCAGGGAGTCCCGGTCTATGAACGGGTGGCGCGCCTTGAGGCCTTCGAGTTTTCCGCCTTTGAACTTCTCGATGACCTTGTAATCCGTTACGCCGAATTTCTGCATGGACGGGGCAGCGAGCGCCTCGGCGACGATGATGACCGAGTTGGAACCGATATCAACGGCAACATAGTCGAACTCAGGATGCAGCGCCACGGCAAGGTTCGAGACGAGCGTCCAGGGGGTCGTGGTCCAGATCGCCACAGCGACGTTCTTTCCCGCGAGCGACGGAAATACCTTTGCCGCATCCGGAAGAACGAATTTGACCGAGATGGAGGGCGACTCGTGGTCCGCGTACTCCACCTCCGCCTCGGCAAGTGCTGTTTCGCAGGACCCGCACCAGTACACCGGCTTTTTCCCTTTATACACGCCGCCCGTTCCCACAAACTTTCCGAGTTCCCGCACGATCGCGGCCTCATAAGCATAGTTCATCGTGAGGTAGGGATTGTCCCAGTCCCCGAACACGCCAAGGCGCTTGAACTCCTCGCGCTGTATGTCGATGAACTTCATGGCATACTCCCGGCAAAGTTTCCGTATCTCGGCCTTGCCCATCGTGTCCTTTTTCGGGCCGAGATTCTTGAGCACCTGGTGTTCGATGGGGAGGCCATGGCAATCCCAGCCCGGCACATAAGGCGAGGAGAAGCCCTGCATGGATTTGTACTTCACGATGATGTCCTTCAGGATCTTGTTCAGCGCGTGGCCGATGTGGATATGGCCGTTCGCGTAAGGAGGGCCGTCATGCAGAATGTACGTTTTTTTTCCCTTGTTCCCGTCCTGCATGCGGCCATAGGTCCCCTGTTCTTTCCACCGCAGTATCGTCCGCGGCTCCAGGTCCTTCAAATTTGCCTTCATGGGAAAGTCTGTCTTGGGGAGATTCAGTGTTGTCTTATAATCCATTCAGTTTGCCCCTA
>JBARBN010000141.1:0-4000 GCA_049793155.1 Nitrospirota bacterium | reverse complement strand
GCGATGTCGAGGGCAGGGTCGTGGAGTGGTCGGGCCGCGAATACATGGTCCGCGGCCGCGGATATATCAAGAACAAGGCGGACATCGAGAAGATAGCTGTCGGTACTGACGGGAAGGGGACGCCGGTCCTGCTTCGGGACATCGGCACGGTCCAGCTCGGCCCCGAGATCCGGCGCGGCGTGGCGGACTTCGACGGCAAGGGTGAGGCCGTGGGCGGGATCGTGGTCGTTCGATTCGGCGAGAACGTGCTTGCGGTCGTTGAACGCGTAAAGGAGAAGATCAAAGAGATCAAGCCCTCTTTGCCGGAGGGGGTGAAGATCGTCACCACCTATGACCGGTCGGAGTTGATCCACCGGTCCGTTGATACGCTCCGCGATGAGGTGATCAAGCTCGGCATCGCCGTGAGCGTGGTATGCATCATCTTCCTCTTTCACCTGCCGAGCGCCCTGGTGGTGATCCTGACGCTGCCGATCGCGATACTCATCTCGTTCATCTGCATGTACTATCTCAAGATCAGCTCGAACATCATGAGTCTCTCCGGCATAGCAATCGCCATCGGCGCCATGGTCGATGCCTCGATCATCATGGTCGAGAACGCCCACAAGAAGCTCGAGGACTGGGAGGCGGTGGGCAGGCCGGGCTCGAGGGTCGACGTGATCATTGACGCGGCACAAGAGGTGGGGCCGTCGCTCTTCTTCTCGCTGCTCGTGATCACCGTCGGGTTCCTTCCCGTGTTCACCCTTGAAGACCAGGCAGGCAGGCTGTTCAAGCCCCTGGCGTTCACCAAGACCTTTTCCATGCTCTTTGCGAGCTTTCTGGCCATCACGCTCACACCGGTGCTGATGACGCTGTTCATCAAGGGCAAGATCCGGCACGAGGATGCAAATCCCATCAGCCATGTGCTCCGGAAGGTGTATCACCCGGTTGCCGAATTCGCCCTCCGCTTCCGCTGGATCGTGATCATCATCGCGGTCATCATAGTCGGTGTCACGATCATCCCTTTTACGAAGCTCGGGTCCGAGTTCATGCCGCCCTTGTATGAAGGAACGTTGTTTTACATGCCTTCAGGGCTGCCTGGCGCGTCCATCACGACCGTGGGCCAGCTGCTCCAGACCCAGGACAGGATATTGAAACAGTTTCCCGAAGTGGAGTCGGTCTTCGGCAAGGCCGGACGCGCAGAGACGCCCACGGACCCGGCGCCGCTCGAGATGTTCGAGACGATCGTGAACCTGAAACCGGAAAAAGAATGGCGTCCTCAATTCAAAAAGGTGGAGGACCTGCGCGATGAACTTGACAACGCCCTGCAGATTCCGGGCGTGGCCAATACCTGGACCATGCCGATCATCGGCCGGATCGATATGCTCTCGACAGGCATCCGGACGCCCCTCGGCATCAAGGTTTTTGGACCCCGTCTGGAGGAGATCGAGCGCATCGGACTCGACGTGGAACGGACCCTCAAGGATGTGCCGGGCACGAGAAGCGCTTACGCAGAGCGGGCGAACACGGGGTACTTCCTCGACTTCACGATCAATCGGGACGCCATCGCCCGCTTCGGGCTTACGATCGAGGATGTGCAGGAGGTGATCCAGTCGGCCATCGGCGGCATGAACCTGACGACCACGGTCGAAGGCAGGGAACGCTACCCCGTGAACATCCGCTATGACCGCGAGCTGCGGGACGACATCGAGAAGCTGCAGCGGGTGCTCGTGCCCGTAATGGGCGGGGCCCAGGTGCCGTTGGGACAGCTTGCGGACATCCAGGTGAATCGGGGCCCGGGGATGATACAGAGCGAGGGCGGGATGCTGACCGCGGCGGTCACGCTCGGCATATCAGGAAGCGACTTCGGCGGGTATGTTGCGAAGGCAAAGAAGGCCATCGCCGAACAGGTCAAGGTGCCGGCGGGATACAGGCTCCAGTGGAGCGGTCAGTATGAATACATGGAGAACGTGAAGGCCAAACTCTTCTATGTAATCCCGCTCACACTGCTGATCATCATCGTGCTCATCTACATGAACACCGAGTCCTGGACCAAGACCGCGATCGTCCTGCTTGCGGTGCCGTTCTCGCTCGTGGGCACGGTCTGGCTGCTCTATCTCCTCGGGTATCACCTGAGCACGGCGGTCTGGGTCGGCGTGATCGCGCTGGCCGGGCTTGATGCAGAGACGGGGATCGTGATGCTGCTCTATCTGGACCTTGCATACAACAAATGGATAGCCGATGGAAAGATCCATTCACTCCGCGACATCGAAGACGCGGTGATGGAGGGCGCGGTAAAGAGGATCCGGCCGAAGATCATGACCGTGTCGGTCATCCTGGCCGGCCTGGTGCCGATCATGTTTTCGAATGGAACGGGGGCCGATGTGATGAAGCGCATTGCCGCGCCCATGGTCGGCGGTGTGATCACCTCGACGATCCTGGAACTGATCATTTATCCGGCGATCTACGTGATCTGGAAGGAACGCGATCTGAAGCGCGAGGTGTAACTAAAATGAGGGACGAAGGATTTTCAAGCGATATTCTCCGACGCGATCACACCCGTTTTATAAGGTACACCTACAACTATGTACAGCAAATATTGAGACATGAGCAAAGAATACCAGTTGAATCTTAGACGAAAGCGAAACGGTTCTGACGAGTTCTTCTCTGTCGTTGTGTTGATGCAACTCCTCACTCCGGTAGCATCGAGGCCTGAATGATCTTCGACTATGATCCGATCCAACATCGATTTGTCGCTATTTAGTATCTCCCTCTTCATCGTCTTTCTCAGACATTGCTTTTTTAAAGCCCTTGATGCTTTTCCCGATACTTTCGCCAAGCTGCGGGAGTTTTCCTGGTCCAAAAATGATCAGCACAATCGCGAGAATTATAACCAAATGCATCGGTTGAAAAAGCCCTCTGCCCATTTTATGCTCCTCCTCTATTTAGATGAAATATGTGCGTTCCGAAACTTTGCTCAGTATCATCGGTACGGGGTATAGTTGACTATGCCTTCTTCTCGTCTTTATGTTCAATGCGAGTCGCATCTTGCTCGCCCTCGTTGAGAGCTTTTTTGAACGATTTGATGCTCTTCCCGAGTCCCTCTCCGAGTTCCGGCAATTTGCCCGGTCCGAAAATAATCAGCACGATCACCAGAATGACGATCAAGTGCATGGGTTGAAATAATCCTTCCATCTTGCATCCCTCCTCTTTCCGCTACGTTAGGAACTCGAACTCCTTGACGATACTCCCAATCAATAAAGACTGTCAACAGGAAAGTTCATCCCAGGCATTGTCAATAAAAAAAGCCGCGTCCGATATTAATGTGGCATGATCTTGGTTTCAAGATTATCAATTGCCAGGCTTACTTTATCAATTATGGTCAGATGCCCGGGGATTATCGGAAAGTTTTGCTCAACTGTTGTGCGCCCTTTTACAGTAATAACTCTGTAAAAGAAAGGCTCTCCGGATCGTTGTTCCAGAAGAACATAGGGCACTCCTTTTATCACCGGGAGATACTCTCCGATAGCTTTAACGGCATACACTGTTCTTATATGCGATCGGGCCATTATCTCCGTGAATCTTTTATCATTCAAGGGGGCGGCATACGTAATAAGAAATATATTCTGACTCTTCTCGCCCTTTTTCACCTCGTCGGCAAGCCATGCCAGATAGTCATCATTCTTGGGCAGGCTAAACGTGTCAATAATGATAAACAAGGAATTTTGATGAACAAAACTGTAATGATAAGGGCCAAACAGTTTTCGGCTGATTTTTTCTCCGCCGCCGGTAAGTTCCTGAAAGCCTGTTGCAGCATATACAGGCACCTTGAGCGCGCTGATTTGGTCAAGAAAAGCTCTATATCCTCGTTTTCGTCCATGCTTTACAAAATCACCTGCAAGGATAAGAAATGACGGCGCATCATGGTTTATGGATTCGATCATCTGTTTAAATATCGGCCCGGCATCGTGGGTGTCTGCCGTGATTGCAAATAAGAAATGATCTCTGATCGCCTTGGGTTTCA
>JBARBN010000140.1:0-3639 GCA_049793155.1 Nitrospirota bacterium | reverse complement strand
TAATCTCTGAGGTTAATGCCGGTCGCGGTCCAATTCACATGGTGACCATGGAAGCATTCCAGGATCCTCATCTTGAAGAGATCGGCTGGCACAACTTCCTCGGCATGACCGTTGGTCAGGCGGTACTTTGGGCGGCCACAGACGTTGATCCGAAATACGAAAACCCTGAACTGACCACTTCCGAGCCTTACGTCATGGGTTCGCACGCAACGGGTTGCGGTGCATGGTGCTCGGGTCCGGAAGACGTATCGCCGCCGGAGTACTACTGGGGCTATAACCGCATGACCACCGTTGAAGGTCTGTTTGGCGCGGGTGATGCAGTAGGTGGTACGCCACACGCGTTCTCATCGGGATCTTTCACTGAAGGTCGTCTGGCTGCCAAGGCTGCCTGTAAATATATTGATGATGGCAAGGCAGAAGGCATACGTGTTTCTGACAAGCAGATCGAAGACCTTAGAACCAAGATCTACAAACCTTTAGAGACATACACTGTATATAAAAACGAAGTTGTTGCCGGATCGGTCAATCCGAACTTCATCAATCCGAGACAGGGTCTTGATCGTTTGCAGAAGTTGATGGATGAGTACTGTGGTGGTTTTGGCGTCAACTACATGACCAACGATAAACTCCTGAATATCGGTCTCAAGAAAATGTACATTCTGGGACAGGATCTGGAAAAAGTCGCCGCTTCAGATATACACGAGTTGTTACGTGCATGGGAGTTGAAACACCGTTTCCTTACATCTGAAAGTGTGTTCCATCATACGCTGTTCCGTAAGGAAACACGTTGGCCGGGATACTACTACCGTGGTGATGCAATGAAGCTGGACGATAAGAACTGGCACGTGTTGACAGTTTCTCGTCGTGATCCCAAGACAGGTGAGTACACGATGGAAAAAGCACCGCTTTACCACCTGGTAGGTGATGTAGAGAAAGCGGCCCCAGAAGGGCACTAATCAAATATAGGCTTGATTTTTACAAGCCGGGAAATATATTTGTGAGAAAAAGGACTGACATGTCAGGTGTTGGTCCTTTTTTATCTATCCGGAGAGTGGATTGACCAGAGAGTGGTTTGGCCTCGCGATGGATAAAATCATGAAACACTGTGCAGGTAACATATTTTATGAACATTCTTGAAAAAACAGATGAAGAGATTTTAGAGTTGGCCAACCCGATGTGGGCTGATCTTATCAAGTACTCTAATGAAGGAAACTACGGTGCTTTCACGCGTAATTTTTCGAGCTCTTTTATTGCGGGTGCTAATGAGGTTGAAATGGGCAAGCAGTTTGCGAGAAGCGACCTTGCGAAAAACCTGTCAGATGATTATTCGTATCTCGGCATGATACGCCGTGGAGAATATGTCACTGTTTTATATAAAGTGATAAACAAAAAAAATAAAAGTGAATGGCTGGGCAGACTGGTGCTGGGTTATGAAAAGGACAAGGTGAAAATCTTCGGCGCTACGCTGTTCTAAGAAAACTTTATAATTATCAGGCCTTTCTAGTCATGTCAGATACAATTGAAGACGAAAAATTCGTTGAACTAAATTATAAAGTCATCGATAACAAAACCGGTGACATACTTGTTACTGTAGATTATCCGCTGGCTTATGTTCATGGTGTGAATGATGTAATGTCTGAAGAAGTGACAAAGGAACTGTATGGCAAAAAAGTCGGCGATATTATCGAAGTGCCAATAGACACTACTAAGTTATACGGTGAGAGAGATGAATCACTGGTATTTACCGATCGTATAGAAAATGTCCCGGAAGAATATCGGGAAATTGGTATGACCATCACCATGGAAAATGAAAAAGGTGAGCCCAGAAACTTTATCGTTACCCGATTCGATGACAAGACATTAACTGTCGACGGTAATAACCCCCTTTGCGGCAGAGAAGTCACTTTCATGCTGGAAGTCTTGTCTATACGTGAAGCTACCGAGGAAGAAATCGAGCTTGGCGGAGCGGTCGGCGCCGACCCTGACCTCAATGAAATTCTTGGTCGCGCATAAATGAAGTTCTCTCATACTTACCTGTTTTACCCTCGCAATAAGGCACTAGAACGAGCTTTGGCAAATTCTTTAGGCCGGCTTGGCGATGAGTGGGTCGAGGCGGCTACGCCGGATACCATGGTAACCGTCGCTGATAATTTTCTTTACACGCGGGGAAATTTTGAACAGCATCGATTCAATTCCAATATTCTTGAGCCTGTGCGTGAGGCACTTGAGGGATCGCTGACAGTCCCCCCTCCAAACATAAGCCGCGATCAGGAGCCATTGGCCTGGGCTGAGACTCAGAATCAACTTGGCAACATTCTGGCGGCACTGGGACAGCAGCGCAGAGATGCTGAATTGTTTGAGCGGGCCACTCAGTGCTTTACCAATGCATTAGAGGAGTACAGACAGGAAAACTCACCATTGGAATGGGCCGCTACGCAATATAACCTGGGCACGGCTAACCAGGCGCTTGGTCGGCTACTTGATGCTACAAAGCCGTTAAAAATCGCTGTAGATGCTTATACCAATGCTTTGCTGGTTTGGACGCGAGATGAGTCTCCGGAAAACTGGATGTTTACGATGCATCAGCTTGGAGATACTTTCCATGCGTATGGAAAACTGCTTAAAGGTAACCGTCAATTTCAAAAGTCCGTTGTTGCCTATAAAAATGCGCTTGCCGTACTCGATGCGGATAATTATCCATTAGAGTTGACCGCTACACATAATAACCGTGCTGCTGCATTGCATCATCTCGGAGAGACAGAAGAAAACCCTGAACGCCTGGAGGAAGCGATAAGATCTTATGAAAAGGCGTTAACGGTCAGTATGGAGCAGCAACTTCCTATTCATCTGGCGGTACTATGCAGGGTAAATAAGACGACAGCACAGAATGTACTGGCAGAATTAACAAACGATACTGGGCTTGCAGAAGAAGTGGCCGATGAGTTTGAAGTAATTATCGAATGTTTTTCGCATGCCCTTCAGCCACTCTGTTTAAGGCATTGCGAGGAGCAAATGGATAAGGCAAGATCGCTGGTGCTTGCCAATAGCGCAAGCCTCTGATTAGGGAGTCGAAGTTTGTCGGCTGTAGAAAAAACAGAAAAAAAGCGAGATCCGAATGATCCATGCCTGTTCTGCAAAGATCCGCGTGGCGTATCACTGGAGCATGAACTTGCTTACAGTGCTCGTGATACCTACGCGGTGAGCCCGGGTCATACCCTGGTTATCCCACGTCGCCATGTAGCCAGCTTTTTCGACCTGACGCCCGAAGAGGTCAATGCCTGCATGGGGCTGATCACCGAGGAGCGCATGCGACTGGACGAGGAATTCAAGCCTGACGGTTACAATATCGGCGTTAACGTAGGACCGGCGGCCGGGCAGAGTATATTCCATGTCCATATCCACCTCATCCCGCGCTACCAGGGCGATGTCGAGAATCCCCAGGGGGGCGTGCGCCATGTGATTCCAAAGAAGGGACATTACACGCGCTAGATAGTATAATTTAGTCAGTTAAGTGGGAGGGGCTGGCAAACCTGTTGAAATTCCTCCCGTTTTCAACCAGTAAGGAGATATGATTATGAGTGATGACAAGAAGCCTTTTACCCGTCCCAAGGTTCCAGATGGCCACGCATTCCACGTGAC
>JBARBN010000139.1:0-16724 GCA_049793155.1 Nitrospirota bacterium | reverse complement strand
CGCTCGCCGAAGGCGTGGAGATGGTGATGCCGGGCGACAACATGACGTGCACGGTTGAACTGATCACTCCGATCGCGATGGACAAGGGTCTGCGTTTTGCCATCCGCGAGGGCGGCAGGACCGTGGGCGCAGGGGTCATTACCGAGGTAATCGAGTAAAACAATTGCAGATTGTGGATTGCGGAATGCGGAATGAAAAGCGAAAAATCCGCAATCTGAAATCCGAAATCCGAGATCCGAGATCGAATGTGAGGCAATAGACAATGCGGGAAATCATTTTACTCGCTTGCAGCGAGTGTAAGCGGAAAAACTACTCAACGACGAAGAACAAGAGGAATACTCCTGACAAGCTGAACCTGGACAAGTACTGCCGGTTCTGCCGCAAGCACACAACGCATAAGGAAACCAAAGCGTAACCTGGTCGCATCGGGAAGCTGCTGAGAAGAACACAGGCCAGTAGCTCTAATGGTAGAGCTCCGGACTCCAAATCCGGCTGCTGGGGGTTCGAGTCCCTCCTGGCCTGCCATATCCCCTTGTGTAGAAAGAGGCCTATTCCATGTTCAAAAAGATCGCGGAATTCTTCGAAGAAGTAAAACTGGAACTCAAGAAGGTTGTGTTCCCGACAAAAAAGGAGGTCATAGGCTCTACCTGGGTAGTGATCACTACGGTGCTCATCGCCGCCTTTTTTCTGGGCTTGGTAGATTTAGGGTTGGGAAGATTGATGACCCTTGCCTTTAAGTAAGCACTATTATGCCTATGAACTGGTATGTAATCCATACGTATGCGGGCTTTGAGAACAAGGTGAAGGCCACTATCCTTGAGACCGTATCCAAACTCGCGCTGCAGGAAAAAATCGGACAGATCCTGGTCCCGACTGAAGAGGTCCTTTCCATCAAGGGTGGGAAAAAGCGCAAATCGCAGCGGAAGTTCTTCCCCGGGTATATTCTCGTCGAGATGGAGATGGACGACAATACGTGGCATATTGTGAAAGATACGCCCAAGGTCACCGGCTTTGTGGGAGGAAGCACGAACCCGACACCACTCTCCGACGAAGAGGTAAAAGCAATCCTCAAGCAGGCGGAGGAAGGCGCGGTTGCCCAGACCCAGCCCAAGCACGCCTATCAGAAAGGCGACCGGGTCAGGGTCATCGACGGGCCGTTCAACAGCTTTATCGGCTCGGTGGAAGACGTAAATGCAGCCCATGGACGGCTTCGGGTTATGGTGAGCATCTTCGGCCGCTCTACTCCGGTGGAGCTGGAATTTCTGCAGGTTGAGCGAGAGAAAGACAAGTAAAATGCAAATTGCAAAATGCAAATTGCAAAATTAAAGTAGGAGTTTATCAATGGCAAAAGAGATCACAGGTAAAATCAAGCTTCAGGTCCCGGCAGGAAAGGCCAACCCGGCGCCTCCGGTGGGACCAGCGCTCGGCCAGCACGGCGTGAATATCATGGAGTTCTGCAAGCAGTTCAACGCAAAGACACAGAAGTTGGGAGAAACGATAGTTCCTGTCATTATCACGGTCTATTCCGACAGGTCCTTCACCTTTATTACCAAGACCCCCCCGGCCGCGGAACTTCTCAAGAAGGCCGCCGGCATTGTGAAGGGCTCCGGCGTACCGAACAAGGACAAGGTCGGCAAGGTGACCCGCGCGCAGATCAAGGAGATCGCCCAGACGAAGATGCCGGATCTCAATGCGGCAAGCGTCGAATCAGCCATGCGCATGATCGAGGGCTCGGCGAAGAGCATGGGGCTGGAAGTGGTAGACTAACGACTTCCGCGAACGTCGAATTGAAAATGGGAAGTTGAAAACTTCAAATTTTCAATCTTCAAATTCCAATTATGTAATTCATGCGGGAGGCCGCCAACGGCCGATAATACCGCGAGGAGGAATCATGGCAGGAAAGAAATTCAAAGCAGTTGCAGCACTGGTGGACAAGACGAAGTCGTATGATCTCAAAGAGGCAGTGGAGCTGGCCAAGAAAACGGCAAGGACCAAGTTCGACGAGACCGTTGATCTTGCCGTGAACCTCGGCGTCGACCCTAAACAAGCCGACCAGATGGTGCGGGGGACCGTTGTTCTCCCTCACGGTACCGGGAAAAAGGTCAAGATCCTCGTCTTTGCAAAAGGCGAGAAGGAAAAAGAGGCAAGGGACGCTGGTGCCGATTACGTGGGTTCCGAGGACCTGGCCGAGAAGATACAAAAGGAAGGCTGGACCGATTTCGATACGGTTGTGGCAACGCCGGACATCATGGGCCTTGTCGGCAGGCTTGGGAAGGTGCTCGGCCCCCGCGGTTTGATGCCGAACCCCAAGACGGGCACGGTCACCTTCGACGTGGCAAGGGCCATTAAAGAGATCAGGGCTGGTAAAGTGGAATATCGCGTGGAGAAAGCGGGCATTGTACATGTGCCGGTGGGCAAGGTGTCGTTTGACGAGAATAAGCTTGCGGACAACGCCAAGGCAGTGCTTGAGTCCATTCTGAAAGCAAAACCTGCATCGAGCAAGGGCAAGTATCTTAAGAATGTAACGATCTCCACCACGATGGGCCCTGGTATTAAAATGGATACTGCAGCGATCGAGAAGATAGCAGGGTAATGGATGATAAATCCGAAATCTTAAGCACGAAGCACTAAACGCTTAGGATTTAGAAATGAGAAATTTTTTGCATTGACAAAAGGTCGGCCCCTGAAAAACCAGGGTGCGGTCCGAGACAGCAGGTACTAAAGGGGATTCGATCCATGTCCCCTTTGGCTTAAGCCCGCAATGGGGCCTGCCGAGACCCGGGTAAAAAAGAATGTGCTGGATTCCATCACTTTCTTTTGAGATTCCTGGGATAGTCGTCGGGAATTCTTGAAAGAAAGGAGGATCGTGTGAATAAAGAGGAAAAAAAGAAGGCAATTGACGAGTTGCATGAAAAATTTGCACGCGCCAAGACCGCTATCATCACCGGGTACACCGGGATCAATGTGGAGCAGATCACGGACCTTCGTGCGAAGTTGCGCAAGTCAAAGGTTGAATACCGGGTCGTAAAAAATACGCTGGCGAGGAAAGCAGTGGAAGGGACCAGCCTCGAACCGCTGAAAGACTCCTTTGTCGGTCCCGTCGGCATTGCGCTCGGATTCGATGACGTGGTGGCGCCGGCCAAAGTATTGTTCGAATTCAACAAGGTCCAGGCAAAGCTTGCGCTCAAGATCGGCGTGCTGGATGGTAAGCTGCTGAAGCAGGCGGACATCAAGGCTCTGGCAACCCTGCCGTCGCTCAACGCGCTCCGCGGGAAGATCGTGGGTCTTCTCCAGGCGCCTGCCTCGAGAATGGTCGGTGTGCTCGCGGCCCCGGCTGGTCAGCTCGCCAGGGTCATGAAGGCAAAGGCGGATAAGGGTTAAGAGGTTAATAAGTCGGACGGATCGGACAGATCTGTCAGATTCGACAGAATATCATAATCTATCAGGAGGAAAGAAACATGGCGGATTTAGCGAAGATGGTTGATGAATTGAGCGGCCTGACCGTTCTTGAAGCAGCGGAATTAAGCAAGATGCTCGAAGAGAAGTGGGGTGTATCAGCAGCAGCACCCGTGGCAATGGCGGCAGCAGGCGCGCCGGCCGCGGCAGCGGTTGAGGAAAAGACCGCATTCGACGTGATCCTGGCCGCCGTGGGCGCTCAGAAGATCAACGTGATCAAGGTGGTGCGTGAGCTCACCGGTCTCGGTCTCAAGGAAGCAAAGGACCTGGTTGAAGGCGCCCCGAAGCCGGTGAAGACCGGTGTCGCCAAGGAAGAGGCGGAAACCATGAAGAAGAAACTGACCGAAGCAGGCGCGACCGTCGAGGTAAAGTAAGACACAAACGAGCTTCATTTGACAAGTCCTTGCCCTCCGGCATTGGTCCGGAGGGCAAAGGACTTTTTGCGTTTATGGATAGGGCTTGCGGAGCCGGATAAGATTCATTCATAATACATTAAAGATAAGTGCAAAGAGGAAAATGGCAGGAGCTGGATCAGCCTCTGCGCTTTTCACCGGGTACATTTTCCATTTTGCATTTTAAATGCTGCATGAGGGGTGTGATAATGTCAAAGGAAAAAAGAGAGCTTGTTCGCGTACGGAAGGATTTTTCCAAGATCCCCACGATCTTGGAAATCCCCGATCTGATCGAGATCCAAAAACGGTCCTATGATTCCTTTCTTCAGAAAGAGACAGCTTCGGATAAGCGAAAGGACATAGGACTCCAGGCCGCGTTCAAGAGCGTTTATCCCATCTATGATTTCAACGAGACCGCGATGGTGGACTACCTTGGCTACTCGTTGGGTGAACCGAAGTACAGCCTCTGGGAGTGCCTGCAACGCGGCTCGACGTATGCTGCGCCGCTCAAAATCAAGACGCGACTCGTATTCTTCGAAAAGGACGAGCAGACCGCGACCAAGCGGGTGAAGGACATCAAGGAGCAGGAAGTATACGTCGGGGACCTTCCGCTCATGACGGAGACCGGCACGTTCATTGTGAACGGGACCGAGCGTGTGGTGGTGAGCCAGCTTCACCGTTCCCCGGGGGCGTTCTTCACGCATGACAAGGGAAGGACCCATGCGAGCGGCAAGATACTGTACTCGGCCCGGATCATTCCGTACCGCGGTTCGTGGCTCGACTTCGAATTTGACGTCAAGGACATCGTGCACGTAAGGATCGACCGGCGCAGGAAGATTCCCGCCACAATCCTGCTCAAGGCGTTCGGTTATTCCAACGAAGACCTGCTCCGGATGTACTATCCCATAGAAGACATCAGGATCAAAAAAGAAAGCTTCACTCGCGGTATCCTCGCGGACGCGCTGGTCGGCATGAAAGCCCCTATTACGATCAACGATAAGAACACCCGCGAACAGATCGTGAAGGAAGGCGCCAAGATCACCCGTATCGCCATCAAGAAGATGGAGGCTGCGGGTATCACCGAGATCCCGATCCCGCGCGAAGAGCTCATCGACCGCATCGTGCTCCGTGATGTTATCGACCCGGAGACGGGAGAGGTGCTTCTGAACGCGAATGACAAGATCACCGAGGCGTTCCTGGGCCGGATCGTCACTACGAAGGTGGAAAAGCTGGAAGTGATCTACATGGACGGTATCCACGTGATCGGGGCAATGCGGGACACGCTTCTCTCAGACAAAGTGCAGTCGTCGGACGAAGCGCTTCTCGAGATCTACCGGAAAATGCGGCCGGGAGAACCGCCGACGATCGACATGGCGCGGAACCTCTTCTCCGGCATGTTCTTTAATTCCAAGCGTTACGACCTTTCGAATGTAGGGAGGCTCAAGCTCAACAAGAAGCTCAAGCTCGATATTCCGATCGACAAGACCACACTGACGGCGCAGGACGTTGTCGAAGTGATCCGCTACCTCGTGAATCTCCGCACCGGCAAAGGAGAGGTGGACGACATCGATCATCTCGGCAACCGCCGTGTACGGTCCGTGGGTGAACTCCTCGAGAACCAGATCCGGGTCGGTCTTGCCCGCATGGAACGCGCCATCAAGGAGCGCATGAGCCTCCAGGACATCGATACGCTCATGCCGCACGATATCATCAACCCCAAACCGGTGATCGCGGCCATCAAGGAATTTTTCGGCTCCAGCCAGCTCTCGCAGTTCATGGACCAGACCAATCCGCTGGCGGAGATCACGCATAAGCGCAGGCTCTCTGCGCTCGGGCCCGGCGGACTCACGCGCGAGCGCGCCGGATTCGAAGTGCGCGACGTACACACGACGCACTATGGCAGGATCTGCCCGATCGAGACGCCGGAAGGTCCGAACATCGGTCTTATCGTTTCCCTGGCCACCTATGCGCGGGTCAATGATTATGGTTTCATTGAAGCGCCGTATCGGGAGGTGAAGGCCGGAAAGGTGATGGATGAGATCGAGTATCTTTCAGCGGTAGACGGCGAGAACTACGTGATCGCCCAGGCCAACACGCCGTTTGACAGCCGCGGCAAGTTCACGGTGGAGAGCGTGTCCGCCCGCGTGGGCGGCGAGTTCAAGCTGGTGAGCGCAGAGGAAGTGGAGTATATGGACGTGTCGCCAAAACAGATCGTTTCGGTCTCGGCCGCGCTCATTCCCTTCCTCGAGAACGACGACGCGAACCGCGCGCTCATGGGATCGAACATGCAGCGCCAGGCTGTGCCGCTTCTCCGGCCGCAGGCGCCGGTAGTCGGTACGGGCATGGAACGGGTCGCGGCCAGGGATTCCGGTGCGATCGTTTCGGCTAAACGAGACGGCATCGTGGAGGCCGTGGACTCCACCCGCATCACGATCAAGGGTGAGGACGCAAAAGGGCGGACGGTCATCGACACCTATCCGCTTACCAAGTTTTACCGCTCCAACCAGAATACCTGTATGAACCAGAAGCCGATCGTACGCGTGGGCGATAAGGCGAAGAAGGGACAGGTGATCGCCGACGGCCCGGCCACCGATCTCGGTGAGCTCGCGCTTGGCCAGAACGTGCTCGTGGCATTCATGCCCTGGAGCGGATACAACTACGAGGACGCGATCATCATCAGCGAGAAGATCGTTAAGGAGGACCGCTACACCTCCATCCACATCGAAGAGTTCGAGATCGAGGCCCGGGACACCAAGCTCGGGAAGGAAGAGATCACGCGCGATATCCCGAACCTCGGCGAGGAGACGCTCAGGAATCTCGACGAGAACGGCATCATCCGCATCGGCGCCGAGGTCATGCCCGGCGACATCCTCATCGGCAAGGTAACCCCCAAGGGCGAGACG
This sequence comes from Nitrospirota bacterium, assembly GCA_049793155.1. Classification (GTDB taxonomy): domain Bacteria; phylum Nitrospirota; class UBA9217; order UBA9217; family UBA9217; genus JALNZF01. The sequence goes on along the minus strand of JBARBN010000139.1, from coordinate 9,973 downwards.
CAGCTCACGCCCGAAGAAAAACTTCTCCGCGCGATCTTCGGTGAAAAGGCCGGCGACGTGCGGGACGCCTCCCTTTACGCTTCTCCCGGTATCGAAGGAACGGTGATCGACGTCAAGGTCTTTTCGCGCAAAGGCGAGGACAAGAACGAGCGCCTCAAGACCCAGGAGAGTGAAGAGATCGCGCGGCTCCAGAAAGAGTATCAGGATGAACTGCGCGCGGTCAAAGAGGACCGGTATAAACGCATCCGCCGGAACCTGGCCGGCAAGACGGCTGCTGATAAAGTGGTGAATTCCAAGACCGGCAAGACCGAACTGGCCAAGGGGAAAAAGATCACCGTTGAGATCCTCGACAAGCTGCCGGAGAAGGATCTTGCCAAGATCAAGGTTGAGTCGGAAGACTATCCTGCAAAGCTGCAGGAGATCCTGGACAACTCGGAAAACCAGCTGAATATCCTTGAAACGATCTATGATGAGAAAATCGGCAGGCTGAAGCGCGGCGACGACCTGCCGCCCGGTGTGGTGAAGCTTGTGAAGGTGTACGTTGCCATGAAACGCAAGCTTTCCGTCGGCGACAAGATGGCCGGCAGGCATGGGAACAAGGGCGTGGTCTCTCGCATCGTGCCCGAAGAAGACATGCCGTGCCTTCCCGACGGCACCCCGGTCGAGATCGTGCTTAATCCGCTCGGTGTTCCCTCGCGTATGAACGTGGGGCAGATACTGGAGACGCATCTCGGCTGGGCCGCGAAAGCGCTTGGTCTGCATGTGGCGACCCCGGTGTTCGACGGCGCATCAGAGGACCGGGTACGCTCGCTCTTGAAAGAGGCCAAACTCCCGGTGACGGGCCAGTCCATTCTGTACGACGGCCGCACCGGAGAGCCTTTCGACAGGCCGGTTACGGTCGGTTACATGTATATGCTGAAGCTGCACCACCTTGTTGACGATAAACTGCACGCGCGTTCTATCGGGCCGTATTCGCTCGTGACGCAGCAGCCCCTCGGCGGCAAGGCACAGTTCGGCGGTCAGCGCCTCGGCGAAATGGAGGTCTGGGCGCTCCAGGCCTACGGCGCGGCCTACTGTCTCCAGGAGTTCCTTACGGTCAAGTCCGATGATGTGTCCGGACGGGCCAAGATCTATGAGGCTATCGTGAAAGGCGAGAATACGCTGGAGCCGGGCCTGCCGGAATCGTTCTACGTGCTGATCAAGGAACTCCAGAGCTTGTGTCTGGATGTCGAGCTCATCGAACGCAAGAACGAACGGGAACGGGTGATCGGGCTCGAGAAAATTTCATCGGCACGATAGGGGAAAACCTATCGGTCGGATCAGACAGATCAGTCCGATCAGACTAATTGGATGTAATGCTTTTGCACACGGAGGTTCACTGTGGAAGACAAACACCTGTATGATAATAAATCCAGAACTGATGTCATGAACCTGTTCGAGAAGCCGAAAGACATCAGTTTCGATGCCATGCGTATCAAGATCGCCTCGCCTGAGCGGATCAAGGAATGGTCCTACGGCGAGGTGAAAAAGCCCGAGACCATCAACTACCGTTCTTTCAAGCCGGAACGGGACGGCCTGTTCTGCGCCAAGATATTCGGCCCCATCAAGGACTGGGAGTGTCTTTGCGGAAAATATAAACGCATGAAGCATCGCGGAATAGTCTGCGACAAGTGCGGTGTCGAGGTTATCCAGTCCAAGGTGCGGCGCGAGCGCATGGGGCACATCGAACTCTCTTCGCCGGTTGCGCACATCTGGTTTCTCAAGGGTCTTCCGAGCCGCATCGGTACGCTGCTCGACATGACGCTCCGTGCGCTTGAGAAGGTCCTCTATTTCGAAGGATACGTGGTGATCGACGGCGGTGAAACGCCGCTCAAGCACAAAGAGCTCCTGACCGAGGAAAAATTCCGCAAGGCACAGCTGGAGTTTGGTTCCAGTGCCTTTAAAGCGGGCATGGGCGCCGAAGCGATACGGGAGATGCTCAAGGCGATCGATCTTGAGGTGGAATCCGAAGATATCCGCAAGAAGATCGAGACGGCCACCTCCATGGCCACCAAAAAGAAATTGACAAAGCGGCTGAAAGTGATCGAGGCCTTCCGAAAGTCGGGCAACAAGCCGGAGTGGATGATCCTCGATGTAATTCCCGTGATCCCGCCGGAATTGCGCCCCCTTGTGCCGCTCGAAGGCGGCAGGTTTGCCACCTCGGATCTGAACGACCTTTACCGCAGGGTCATCAACCGGAACAACCGGCTGCACCGGCTTGAGGAACTCAAGGCCCCTTCCGTCATTATCCGGAATGAGAAACGTATGCTGCAGGAAGCCGTTGATGCGCTCTTTGACAACGGCAGACGCGGACGGATACTTCGCGGACCGAACAAGCGTCCGCTCAAGTCCCTCTCTGACATGCTGAAAGGCAAGCAGGGCCGGTTCCGGCAGAATCTGCTCGGAAAACGTGTGGATTACTCCGGGCGTTCCGTGATCGTCGTCGGACCGGATCTCAAGCTGCACCAGTGCGGTTTACCGAAAAAAATGGCGCTTGAGCTGTTCAAGCCTTTTATTTTCAATAAGCTCGAAGAAAAGGGCTATGCTACGACCATCAAGAGCGCAAAAAAAATGATCGAACGAGAGCGTCCCGAGGTATGGGATGTGCTCGAAGAGGTGATCCAGGAGCACCCTGTTCTCCTGAACCGCGCCCCGACGCTCCATCGGCTCGGGATCCAGGCATTCGACCCCGTGCTCGTCGAGGGCAAGGCCATCCGTCTCCACCCGCTTGTGTGCGCTGCTTTTAACGCGGACTTCGACGGCGATCAGATGGCAGTTCACATCCCGCTCTCGGTCGAGGCGCAGCTGGAAGCACGGGTGCTCATGCTCTCGATCAATAACGTACTGTCGCCAGCGAACGGAAGACCCATCACGGTCCCGTCGCAGGACATCGTGCTTGGCTGCTACTACCTTACCAAGTCCCGCTCCGGCGCACTCGGCGAGGGGAAGGTGTTCTCCGGCAGGGATGAGGTCCGGATCGCCTACGACCAGCGCATGGCCGAAATTCACGCCCGCGTCAGGGTGCGCATCAACGGCAAGATCGAAGAGACTACGATAGGCAGGGTCCTGTTCAGTGATATCCTGCCCGAAGGCATGCCCTTTTCTTCCGTGAACCGGGACATGAACAAAAAGGAACTTGCGAAGTTGATCGATGAGTGTTTCCGCAAGCTCGGGCTGCGCCGCACCGTAGTCCTGATTGACGATCTCAAAGAGATAGGATTCAAGTACGCCACGCGAGCCGGCATCTCCATCTGCATTTCCGACATGCACATACCGAGCAAGAAACAGAAGTTCATCGACCAGGCGCAAAAAGAAGTGATGGAGATCCATCACCAGTATACCGAAGGTCTTATCACGAACGGCGAACGATACAACAAGGAAATCGATATCTGGGCAAATGTGACCGAGAAGATCGCCGACGAGATGATGGCCGAACTCGGCATGGAAGCGGTCGAGATCGGGACCGCTAAAAAGTCGGAGCTTCAGGAGGCACGGTCGTTCAACAACATTTTCATGATGGCCGACTCCGGTGCACGCGGCAGCACGCAGCAGATCAGGCAGCTTGCGGGTATGCGCGGACTCATGGCCAAGCCGTCGGGCGAGATCATTGAAACACCGATCACGGCGAATTTCCGCGAGGGGTTGACCGTGCTCCAGTACTTCATCTCGACGCATGGTGCGCGCAAGGGTCTGGCAGACACCGCGCTCAAGACGGCAAACTCCGGATACCTCACGCGCAGGCTCGTTGATGTTTCGCAGGACGTGATCATCACCCAGGATGACTGTGGTACGACCGACGGCATTCTTGTCGGGTCGCTCGTCGAGGGCGGAGAGATCATCGAACCTTTGTCAGAGCGTTTGCTCGGCCGCGTTGCCGCCGAGGACATCAAAGATCCTATCACGAAAGAGGTGATCGTCGGCACTCGCAGAGAGATCAATGAAGAGCTCGTCAAGCGGATCGACGAATCCGGTATCGACCGCGTCAAGATCCGATCGGTGCTTACCTGCCAGTCCCTGCGAGGCGTTTGCAAGCTGTGCTACGGGCGGGATCTCAGCCGCGGCAAGCTCGTGGACATCGGTGAGGCCATTGGCATCGTCGCCGCACAGTCCATCGGCGAGCCGGGAACGCAGCTTACCATGCGGACGTTCCATATCGGCGGTACGGCGAGCAAGGTGGTTGAGCAGACCGTGCTCGAGGCGAAGAACGCCGGCGTGATGAAATACCTCAACTTGAGCACCGTGAAGAATAAAGAAGGTGACTATGTCGCCATGTCACGGAACGGCAGCATTGCCATTTACGACGAGACGGGCCGTGAGAAGGAAAAGTACGCCGTAATCTATGGCGCCCGGATCAAGGTCCAGGATGGCCATAAAGTCGAAGTGGCCCAGAAACTCGTGGAGTGGGACCCCTACTCATTGCCCATTCTAACCGAGATTGGCGGAAAGATCGCCTTCGGAGACATCATCGAGGGCGTCACCATGCGCGAGGAGGTGGATGAGATCACCGGTCTGTCGCGCAAGGTGATCATCGATTATCCGAACCAGAACCTGAGACCTCGTATTTCGATCAAAGACCCGCATGGCAAGACCGCAAAATTGCCAGGATCCAACATCGTGGCGCGCTACCTGCTGCCTGCGGGAGCGCATATCCTGGTCGACAAGAACGCGGAAATTTTCCCGGGAGATATCCTCGTCAAGATCCCCCGCGAGACGACCAAGACCAAGGACATCACCGGGGGTCTCCCGCGAGTAGCGGAACTGTTCGAGGCGCGCAAGCCCAAGGAACAGGCCATCATCAGCGAGATCGACGGTACGGTTGAGTTCGGCGGCTTTGTCAAGGGCATGCGCCGCATCCTTGTCAAGGACGGAATGGGGAATGAGAAGGAATACCTGATCCCCAAGGGCAAACACGTCAACGTGCACGAGGGAGACTGGGTCACCGCCGGTGAGCCTCTGATGGACGGACCGGTTGACCCCCACGATATCCTGAGCGTGCTTGGTCCAAGAGAGCTCCAAAAATATCTCGTGGACGAAGTGCAGCAGGTCTACCGTCTCCAGGGCGTGAGCATCAACGACAAGCACATCGAGGTCATCGTTCGCCAGATGTTGCGCAAGGTCAGGATCGAGGAAGCGGGAGATGCGCCGTTCCTCATTGGGGAACAGGTTGATCGATTTACCTTTGCCAGGGAAAACGAGGCTGTGATCGCCAGGGGCGGCATGCCCGCTACAGCGCGCCCGATTCTCCTCGGCATTACCAAGGCATCGCTCACCACCGACAGCTTTATTTCCGCAGCATCGTTCCAGGAGACCACGCGCGTGCTCACGGAAGCAGCTATTACGGGTGCCGTGGACGATCTCGTCGGTCTGAAGGAAAACGTGATAATGGGAAGGCTGATCCCGGCGGGAACCGGGATGACTGAATATCGGAATACTTATGTTGTTGTAGACGAAGAGGTTTCTCAGCCGACAGAGCAAAGCTGAGGTAAAATCTTTAAGCGGGAATTTGCACAGTGGAGACGAGTAAGAAGGCAGGTTTCATCGTTGTGGGAACAGAAGAGAAAGGTAACCAGCGCCCGCTAAAAAATAGCTTGACAATATGCTTAAGTGACAGTATAATCATCGGGTTTTGACTCAATGTTTTTAAAAACATGCTATCCCTGTGATTATAAGGAGTAATTCTCGTGCCGACCATTAGTCAACTTGTGAGAAAAGGCAGAACGCTTGCTGCTATAAAGACCAAGAGTCCCGCGCTTAAGAGCTGCCCTCAGAAGAGGGGAGTTTGTATCAGGGTTTATACCACGACGCCGAAGAAGCCGAACTCTGCCCTCCGGAAAGTCGCGAGGGTCAGGCTCACGAACGGAATGGAAGTGACCACGTACATTCCCGGAGTCGGCCACAATCTGCAGGAGCATTCCATCGTGCTTATCCGCGGCGGCAGAGTGAAGGATCTTCCCGGTGTGCGCTATCACATAGTGAGAGGCACGCTGGACACCGTCGGAGTTGCAAATCGTAAGCAGGGCCGATCCAAGTATGGAGCAAAGCGGCCTAAATAGCATTAGCACCTAACGGGCGCGCTGAAGGCGCCACATGCGCAAGAGAAGGAACACCCTACTATGCCGAGAAAAAGTGTCGTTGTAAAAAGAGAATCGTTACCTGATCCAAAATACCACAGCCAGATGCTTGCGAAATTCGTGAACGTGCTCATGCGCAAGGGCAAGAAGAGCACGGCAGAGGCTATTTGTTACAAGGCGCTCGACAGAATTCAGCAGAAAACAAACGGCGATCCGATCGCGATCTTTAAGAAGGCGATCGATAATTTAAAGCCGACGCTTGAGGTGAAGTCACGACGGGTGGGCGGAGCCTCGTACCAGGTGCCGATCGAAGTGAAGCAGCCGCGCAGGATGTCTCTTGCATACCGCTGGCTCAGGCTCTACGCGTCTCAGCGGCCCGAGAAATCCATGGTGGACAAGCTCGCCGGAGAGATTATGGATGCGTCGAACAATACCGGTGCGGCTGTAAAAAAGAAAGAAGACATCCACCGTATGGCGGATGCCAATAAGGCATTTGCCCACTATCGCTGGTAAGGTTTTGTTTCTGAGTATAAACGGAGGATGTTTTGGCTAGGCAGTATTCACTTGAAAATACACGTAACATCGGCATCATGGCGCACATCGACGCCGGTAAAACGACGACGACCGAGCGCATCCTTTATTATACGGGTGTCTCCTATAAGATCGGCGAAGTGCACGACGGCACCGCAGTCATGGACTGGATGGTGCAGGAGCAGGAACGTGGTATAACCATCACCTCGGCGGCGACGACGTGCTTCTGGCGGGACAAGCGCATCAACATCATTGACACTCCCGGCCATGTGGACTTTACCATAGAGGTCGAGCGTTCTCTTCGCGTGCTTGATGGCGCGGTTGCGGCATTCGATTCGGTGAGCGGTGTTGAGCCCCAATCCGAGACGGTGTGGCGCCAGGCCGATAAATATCAGGTTCCCCGTCTCGCGTTCATGAACAAGATGGACCGTATCGGCGCGGATTTTTACATGAGCGTCCAGAGCATGATAGACCGGCTCGGTGCAAACCCGGTTCCGATTCAGATCCCCATCGGCGCAGAGGACAAGTTCCGCGGATGCATTGACCTGGTCAAAATGAAGGCCGTCCTGTTCGACGACGAGACCCTCGGCGCCAAATACACTGTTGATGACATCCCGGCAGACCTTCTGCCCAGGGCAAAAGAGTACCGGGATAAAATGATCGAGAAGATCGCCGACGCTGACGACACCGTGATGGAGAAATTCCTGAACGGTGAGCAGCCTACGGAAGCAGAGATCATGACTGCGATCCGCAAGGGAACGATCGCCATGAGCATCTTCCCAGTCATCTGCGGATCGGCGTTCAAGAACAAGGGAGTGCAGCTGTTGCTCGATGCGGTAGTGGACTACCTTCCGTCACCGCTGGACATCCCCCCGGTAACAGGCATCGGTCCCAAAGGCGAGGAAGTGGTCCGCACTGCTTCTGACAGCGAGCCTTTTGCCGGCATCGCGTTCAAGATCATGACCGACCCCTTTGTGGGGCAGCTCACGTTCATCCGGGTCTATTCCGGGACGCTGACATCCGGTTCGTATGTATACAACTCTTCCAAGGGAACGAGGGAGCGGGTCGGCAGGCTGCTGAAAATGCACGCGAACAAGCGTGAAGAGATCGAACAGATCTACTCAGGAGATATTTGTGCTGCCGTAGGACTCAAAAGCACGCTCACGGGTCACACGCTCTGTGATGAGAATAAACCCGTTATTCTGGAAGCCATGGTATTCCCTGAGCCCGTTATCCATGTGGCTGTCGAGCCTAAAACCAAGGCAGACCAGGAAAAGCTTGGTTTCTCGCTTCAGAAGCTCATGCAGGAAGATCCGTCGTTCCGCGTGATGACCGACCAGGAGACCGGGCAGGTCATCATCTCCGGCATGGGAGAGCTTCATCTGGAAATTATTGTTGACCGTCTTTTACGAGAGTTCAAAGTCGATGCAAACGTTGGCAAGCCCCAGGTGGCGTATCGGGAAACGATTCGCAAGAAGGTGACGGCTGAAGGCAAGTATATTCGCCAAACCGGAGGCCGCGGCCAGTACGGTCATGCGGTGATCGAACTGGAACCGCAGGACCCGGGCAAGGGATTCGAGTTTGTGAATAAAACTGTTGGGGGCTCGGTCCCCAAGGAATACGTCATGCCGGTACAGAAAGGCATCGTAGAGGCCATGGAGAACGGCGTAATCGCCGGTTATCCCATGGTCGACATAAAGATAACTCTCATCGACGGGTCCTACCATGATGTAGACTCGTCGGAGATGGCCTTCAAGATCGCCGGTTCCATGGCCTTTAAAGAAGGGGCGAACAAGGCTTCGCCTGCTCTGCTCGAGCCGATAATGGCAGTTGAGGTTGTCTGTGCCGAGGAGTATATGGGCGATATCATCGGCGATCTGAGCTCTCGTCGCGGCCGCGTGCAGGGCATGAACATGAGGGGTGCCGGAAGGGTCATCACTGCGCAGGTGCCGTTATCCGAGATGTTCGGATATTCCACCGATATACGGTCAAAGACCCAGGGCAGGGCCACCTACACCATGCAGTTCGCGCACTATGAAGAGGTCCCAAAAAATATTTCAGAACAGATCGTTGCAAAGGTAAAGGGTGAGGCTGTTAAAACCAGGTAATTTCATCACCTTTCGTTTTATAATTTATTCACTTCCCGATCAGGAGGCGGACAGCATGGCAAAAGCAAAATTTGAGAGGACAAAACCGCATGTGAACGTGGGCACCATCGGCCACGTGGACCACGGCAAGACGACTTTGACAGCGGCCATCACAAAGGTATTGTCGTTCAAGAATATGGCGACCTTTGTTTCCTACGACAATATCGACAAGGCCCCGGAAGAACGGGAGCGCGGCATCACGATCGCGACGGCGCATGTGGAATACCAGACCGATAAGCGTCACTATGCCCATGTCGACTGTCCCGGCCACGCCGACTACATCAAGAACATGATCACCGGAGCGGCCCAGATGGACGGCGCCATACTCGTGGTCTCCGCGGCCGACGGCCCCATGCCCCAGACCCGTGAGCACATCCTGCTCGCCCGTCAGGTCGGCGTGCCCTACATCGTCGTCTACATGAACAAAGTGGACATGGTGGACGACCCCGAGCTCATCGAGCTCGTAGAGCTCGAGATCCGAGAGCTTCTGACCAAATACCAGTTTCCCGGGGACAAGACCCCGATTGTCAAAGGGAGCGCCTTAAAGGCCCTCCAGAGCGAGAGCAAGGACATCAACGCGCCCGAGTACAAGAGCATTCTTGAGTTGATGGATGCAATTGACAGCTATATCCCCGAGCCGAAGCGCGAAAAGGACAAGCCCTATCTTATGCCGGTGGAAGACGTGTTTTCCATCGCCGGTCGCGGAACAGTGGTAACGGGCAGGATCGAGCGCGGAGTCGTAAAGGTAGGCGAGGACATCGAGATCGTGGGGATCAAGCCCACGCAGAAGACCGTGGTCACAGGCGTCGAGATGTTCCGGAAGCTTCTGGACCAGGGCGAGGCCGGCGACAACGTCGGCGTGCTTCTCCGCGGGATCAAGAAAGAAGACGTGGAACGGGGCATGGTACTGGCGAAGCCGGGAAGCATCACCCCGCACACCAAGTTCAAGGCCGAGGCCTACGTACTGACGAAAGAAGAAGGCGGCCGCCACACGCCGTTCTTCAAGGGGTACCGTCCCCAGTTCTACTTCCGGACCACGGACGTGACGGGCGTGGTAACGCTCGCCGAAGGCGTGGAGATGGTGATGCCGGGCGACAACATGACGTGCACGGTTGAACTGATCACTCCGATCGCGATGGACAAGGGTCTGCGTTTTGCCATCCGCGAGGGCGGCAGGACCGTGGG
>JBARBN010000138.1:0-2919 GCA_049793155.1 Nitrospirota bacterium | reverse complement strand
CAGATGGAAAAGCCCGCAAGGGGACCCCATCCAACCGGGAGACCGCCCGCGTTCAGTACCACGAGGGGATGAAGCAGTTTAACCAGGGAAACTTTTGGGGCGCCGAGGAGGCCTTCGAGTGGGCGATCCGGCTCGACCCCGGGAACTCGGAATACGTTTTTCGCCGGGGACTGACGCTCGCGCGCATTCCGCGCAGGGGCCACGAGGCAGAAGAGCACCTGGTGGCAGCGATCGAGCAACAGCCGAAAAAAAGCGAGTACCATCTGGAGCTCGGGCACTTCTACGCGAGAAGCGGCCTGAAAGTGAAGGCGCTCGCCGCATACCAGAAGGCCCTGGAGTATGAACCGAATTCGGACAAGATCAGCAAGGCCATCCAGAAGATCAGCGTGTAGACTATCCCCACTCCAATCATATCCTTTCGTCCCGGAACCGGCATTTGCTATGGATTAAGGCGGATAAGAGCAGAATATAATCGGTTTTTTCCCGGGAGAGAAGTTCACGGCAGGGTGATTGGCTATAGCCGGCGTTGATTCAGTTTTCATCCGTTTTCATCATCAAGTTAAATCCGATTCTTCCCTGTCTCAATGCTCTTTTGACGTTCATCCGCGCGCAGACATCCTCACCATCCCGACGGGATTCGGAGAAGTACGCTTGTAGCCTTTTTCCTGTACCATAAGGTCCAGGGGCAGGCTCATAAGGTCTGCAATATCAGGGGTCATGCGACTCAGCAGTTCCCCGTCCACGGTCTTGACATACGACTTGCACGAACCACAGGCGCGGACCGTAAATCCTTTTTCACTCTTGACAAAGAAGGTGTTCAACAATGCCGTATCCTTGTTGCAACAAACAGGACAGCCGCCGTCATTACACCTTCCGCTCGTACTGCAAAAAGAACAGTGCTGCTGGCGGCGATCATCAGGGGAGACCGACAACAGAGACGGCCGCGCACCGCACACAGGACACCTTCCTTCTTTCCAGAAGCGATCTTCATGCTGACGGGCGTCATGTATTCCGAGAAAGTACGGCCTGCTTAAAAGAAAGAGAAGCATCATAAGATCATCCTCGGCATAGGGGAGCGAGAATGCCGGCACTTCAAGCAACGGAAGTCTCGTAAAATCGACCTCGCCAAGCTCTAGGGCCTGCTTTAAGGGCGACAGGCTTCCCTCGGGCAGATCAAAGACAGACAAAAAGCGCTCGACGATCCTGTCAACGAATTCCGGTGGATAGGCGTGCAGACCCGGCCGAGGCGGCATGATCAGCGCTTTCACCGAGTCCGCGAACCTCAGTGACCTTTCATAGAACCGCAGCGTGTCCTCGAGATGCGGCTTCTTTGCGATAATCTCTTCGATGATGTCCATGAAAACTCTTTGACAGGTTATTGGATAAAAACGAATCGTTCAGCGACGCGCATTCCGCATATCCATGTCCAGCCGAGATCATCCGGATTTTTTGCCCTTAGGGAACCTTCGGATACCGGATGACGAGGTCCTCTCCGATCAGCGCCTCAGTGAGAAACGTCTCGAGATATTTCTTTTCCTGGTCGTTCAAGCCGAGCGGCGTGAGCGCCGTATTCCCCTTCCCGCCGCCCCGGTCAAAGAAGTCGATCACCTGCTCCAGGGACCCGAAGATGCCGTTGTGCATATAAGGTCCAGTCTTCGCGATCTCCCGAAGCGTGGGGGTGCGGAAGGCCTTCCAGTCTTTTTTGTCCTTCGTAATGAGATATCTGCCCAGGTCTTCCGACAGATTGCGATAGTCCTCATAGTGATAGACCTTGGCTACGAACCTCCTTGTCGCACCGACCCGCGGGTCCTTCTCCTGCTCGGCATTCTCAGGGACGTTAAGCGCAGCGAACTTGTCGTCCGTCAGATTCACCCCGTAGTGGCAATCGGCGCATTTCCCCTTTCCCGTGAAGATGCCGTATCCTTTTATCGCGTCGGTGGAGAGGGCCTTCTTGTCCCCACCCAGGTACCGGTCAAGCGGAGAATTGACCGAAACCAGGGTGCGCTCGAACGCAGCGAGCGCCATTGCCATTCTCTCGCGCGTCACCTCGCCGCCGAAGACGCTTTGGAAGGACTCAACATATTCAGGCACCGACCGGAGCACTTCCTCGACGAAATCGAGGTTGCGGTTCATCTCAAAGGCGGACATCATCGGAAAGAGCGCCTGTTCCTCCAGCGTTCGTGCGCGACCATCATGAAACAGTAGCTTCTGGAAGCCGACATTGATAAGCGTCGGTGAGTTCCGCCAATTCCTTGTCGTGGGGTAGCTCAGCGATATCTCCAGACCGTCGGAGTAGCCCTTCTCCGGGTCGTGACAGGTGGAGCAGCTCATCGTGCCATCGCCGGAGAGACGCCGGTCGAAAAAGAGCTTTTTGCCAAGCTCGATCTTCTCCAGTGTCTGGGGATTGCCTGCCGGAACCGGCACCGCCCCGACCGGTTCAAGTTTTCCGGCAACAGCGGTTATGGGCATGAGTACAAAAACAGAAAACAGGGTGATCAGAATATTCCGAACGGCCATATACTTTCCTCCGCACTTCCCGAATCGAACCCTCGGCTCAAGCTCATCATCATGCGCTGCGATCATGGTCCGAACGGGAGCTTATTTTGCCTTTTTCAGTTCCTCGTCGATGATCTTTTTGAAGTACTCGAACGGCCGTTCTCCGACGACCTTTCGCCCGTTGATGAAAAAGGTGGGCGTGTTGTAGAGGTCCATGTCGACGGCGAATTTCTTGTCTTGTTCAATCTCCGTTGAATGCTTCTTCCCATCGATCGATTCGGTGAACTTCTTCGTATCAAGCCCCAGTTCCCTGGCATAGTTGATAAGACTGTCCCGGTCGAGCTTCGGAGACCGCTTGAGCAAAAGGTCATGCATCTCCCAGTATTTGCCCTGGTCCCGCGCCGCTAAGGCGGCTTCGGCCGC
>JBARBN010000137.1:0-3044 GCA_049793155.1 Nitrospirota bacterium | reverse complement strand
CGTTTGAACTGCCCACGGGTGCGGAAAGCCCGTGAACCAAGGAATCAGCGCACAGCGTAATCCTAAAAGAGACAGGTAATAAGCATATTAAAATAGAAGCTTCATGATCGGAAATTTTTTACCCGGCCTTCTTGATCTTCCCCGATCGATAGTGGCACCCAGACGGAATTTTAGATTATGAATGTTGAGGTATGAAGTAATCGTTAATACAAATTGCAACGCCGATTTTCTCCGCTATCAAATGACTATTTCAGGTTGTCAATTCTGAGTATATTCCCTAAGCACTGCGGAAGGTATGACATCGAGGGAAAGCACTTGATTGACAGCGTTCAGCTCAATCGCCTTTTTCGGCATGCCGAACACCACGCATGACTCCTCGTCCTGGGCAATAGTGTATGCCCCCGACTCCTTCATCTCGAGCATTCCTCTTGCCCCGTCGTCGCCCATGCCCGTCATGATCACACCGATCGCGTTTTTGCCCGCGTAGCGCGCCGCTGACCTGAACAGCACATCGACGGACGGGCGGTGGCGCGAGACCAGTGGCCCATCTTTGATCTCGACGTAGTACCGCGCTCCGCTCCGCTTGAGCAGCAAATGGCGGTTCCCGGGAGCAATGAGCGCGCGGCCCTTGATTACCGTGTCGTCGTTCTCCGCCTCTTTGACTGAGATGCGGCAAGTGCCGTTAAGGCGCTCTGCGAAGGCCCGCGTAAAGTGCTCCGGCATGTGCTGGACTATGACGATGCCGGGAGCGTCGAGCGGCATGGCCTGCAGAAAATTGCTCAGGGCCTCGGTTCCGCCGGTTGACGCGCCGACCACAACGACCTTGTCCGTCGTTTTTGCCATGGCATAGGACGCGGCCTTCCCCAGGATCACATCTGCGGACAGCTTGGGAGCGACCGTCCGGGATATTCCGCTTATGCGCCGCACCCTCGCCTGAGCAGCCGCCTTTACCACGTCGCAGATGCGGACCTTCGACTCCTCAAGAAACAGCTTGGTCCCGATTCGTGGCTTCTGGATGATCTCGACCGCGCCGTATTCCAATGCCCTGAGCGCCGTCTCCGATCCTTCATCGGTGAGGCTGGAACAAATGACCACGGGGATGGGGTGCTGCGTCATGATCTTCTGAAGAAAAGTGATCCCATCCATGCGTGGCATTTCCACATCGAGCGTAATGACATCGGGCACTTCGTGCAGAATTTTTTCCGCGGCGATATAGGGGTCCGATGCGGTCGCCATCACCTCGATCGTGCGGTCAGACGAAAGGACCTCCTCGAGTGTCTGACGGACCACTGCGGAATCATCAACGATCAGGACTCGTATTTTCTTTGCCATAGACAGCCACTCACCTGTTGGATCCGTTCCGAAACCGGGATCAAAAAACACGGCACGACTATTCTTTGCAATCGGAATTATTTGTTCTTGTCAGTCTTTTCAAATAGACCTCGCCGCTATCAGTATAATAAAGAATTTTGCGGCCCATTAGACCACCGACATCCATCTTGTGAATGCTGAGACCTTCGCTGCGAATGATGTCTTCGGCTGTTTGCACGTTCTGCCTTCCGATGGAAACATTGCCGGGTGTTTCCATCTTTCGCGAGAACATATCCGCAGCACCGAAACATTTGACTTCGATCTCGCTTCGCCTTACTCCTCGCTGGTCGAAGAGCTTCACTAAGTGAAGGATAGAGCAATCCACAAACTTGAAAGCCTCTCGACAGTCTTTTTTACAGGTATTCCGGCCGTGACACCGTGGCATAAGACCGTGGCATATCCCGGCCAGCCGTTTTCGCTGGTGAAACATTGTGACCGACAGACAGGACCCGAGCACGGTCACAACAAGCGTCGGATGTTCCGTAAAAAGCATCTCGCCCGGTTTGAGATACACCACGGGAAGTTCTCGTTCTAATCGATTCACGGCATCTTCCTATAAATAGTAGATGCGATCCTGATAAGGGGTAGGTTAGAACCTTGGACCGTCTCCGAGTGTCCCAGAAAGAGATGTTCGCCCGGTTTCAAGTAGCGGCAGAACCTCTCCAGGAGTTTGTTTTGCGTTCCCCTGTCGAAATAGATCATTACATTTCGACAAAAAAGCGCGTCTATTGATGCCTCAGGGATCTCAAAGTATTCTTCCATGAGGTTAAGCCGCCGGAACTTAATGGTCGATCGGAGCGCAGGCACGACCCGCACGAGTCCCTTGTCATGGTCTTTGCTTCGCATAAAATATTTTTGTTTGAGCGCTGTTGGGATCATCGCTATCTGGCCCTCATCGTAGATTCCGAGCCGAGCCTGGTCGAGAACCTTTGTGGAAATGTCCGTTGCCATAATGGTGTACTGAAAACCAGGATTTAGTGCTGCATATTCGCTCAATATGATCGCGAGTGTATAGGGTTCCTCGCCGGATGAGCAACCCGCGCTCCAAACCGCGAACCGTTTGGTATTGGTCGGCCCGCGGTCACATGAGAACTCGGGACGCACCGTTTCCGTGAGGAAGGAAAAGTGGGCAGGTTCACGGAAAAAGTCGGTCTTGTTCGTGGTCACGGCATCGATCAGGGGCACAAGTTCGCCCGCGCCTCCTGGTGCAGTGAACAGAAAGTTGCAATAATCGCGAAACGACTCGAGCCCCAGGGTCCTAAGCCGTTTCTGAAGCCGCGATTCGAGTAAGGTCTTTTTTTCCGGCGGCATCCTGATACCGCAATGCGCTTTGATAAATTCGCTCAACTGCTCAAAATCCTTGCGGGACATTGTTTTCAGAAATTCGCTATGAATATGGCTCTCTCTCATAGTTGATCTGGAATCCGCAGAGCAGGCTTACTTGATACTCCGGGCATGCGCCGGCTCCTATGACGGGCAGCCCCCGGCTAGGGTTCGGCTACATCTCGCTCTCTGCCGGCGTGTTGATCTGGGTGGCCTGCACCATGGCAATCTCGCTGATGGAAAAGACCTTGTCAATATCCAGAATGATAATGAACTTGTTGTCCCGTTTTCCCATGCCCTTGATGAACTCCGTGTTGAGCCTTGTCCCGATCTTCGGCGCCGGCTCGATG
>JBARBN010000136.1:0-2691 GCA_049793155.1 Nitrospirota bacterium | reverse complement strand
CGGCGAGCCCGGTGTTCCGCCCCTTGCGCCGGCGGTCGCAAACGCGGTGTTCAAAGCAACAGGCGCCCGGTTAAGAAGGCTGCCCATGAATCCCGCGACCGTGCTCGCAGCGATGAAGAAACCGGAGTGATACAGAGGCGAGCATTGAAATAATTATTGCCACAGAAGGCACAAAGGACACAGAGAACTAATAAATTGGATTTTTTTTACTGTCGAATCGGTTTTTCTGTGCTTTAGGTGAATTTTGCGGCTGACATTTTCCGGTTTATCCGGGTCAGGTGAAGGGATCCCATGCAGATCTATGAAGAAGTACTGAAGCTCAAGCACCAGGGCAGGGCCTCCGCCATTGCCACGATCGTGGAATGCCGGGGATCATCGCCGCAGAAGCAGGGGGCCAAGATGCTTGTGCGTGACGACGGTTCGATCATGGGCACCCTTGGCGGCGGATGTATGGAGGCCGATGTGGTACAGGCAGCAATGATGACCATGAAGAACGGCGAGCCCATGACGCTGCCTTTCGAGCTCACGGAGCGCGAGGGCGGGCTCGTGTGCGGCGGCACGGTTCTCGTCTACATCGAGCCGATTCTGCTCGAACCGCACCTGGTGATCCTCGGCGCCGGTCATGTGGGCAGGACGCTCGCGAAGCTGGCGCGCTTTACGGGTTTTCGGGTGACCGTGGTCGACGACCGGGCGGAGTTCGCAAATCAGGAGAATATCCCCGATGCGAACGATCTCATCGTCCACGAGTTCGAGCGGGCCTTTGAACGCGTTCCGGTCGAGAGCGGGACGTTCATCGTGGTGGCCACGCGCGGGCACAACCACGATCTCGATGCGGTCAAGGCTGCGCTCAGGACACCCGCGTTCTACATCGGCCTGCTCGGCAGCAAGCGCAAGAAGGCACTGCTCCGGCGGTCGCTTGCGGACAGCGGCTTCTCCACGGCGGACATCGATCGGGTCGTAATCCCCGTGGGCATGGAGATAAATTCGGTTTCGCCCGAGGAGATCGCGGTGAGCATCATGGCGCAGATCATTCAGAGAAGGAGAGAAAATGGCGCCACGCGTGGCTGCCCTGCTTCTTGCGGCGGGAGCGTCCAGGAGAATGGGGACCCAGAAGCAGCTCCTGCTGCTCGGTGATAGACCGATCATAAGACGGTGCGCCGATACGATCCTCGCCTCGGGTGTGCAGGATCTTGTGGTCGTGGTCAATGGGAAAGACGAAAGGACAGTCGAGGCCCTCGCCGGCCTGCCGGTGAGGATCGTCCGGAACGATGCAGATGACAGCCAGATGGCTGATTCAGTACGGATCGGGGTCAGGTCGCTTGACGATCGTTTTTCAGGGGTGCTCATCTGTCTGTCTGATCACCCGCTTGTCGCTCCGGAGACGTTCCAGACCGTCATAAAGGCACATCATCAGGGACCCGACAGGATCATCATTCCGTGCCATGGGGGGAGGCGCGGACATCCGGCGCTCTTTTCACGAACGATCCTGAACGAGGTCCTCTCTGGCGGTACGTTGCGCGATATCATTGGAAAAGACGAAAGCAGGGTTCATCCGATCGAAGTGGCTGACGAGGGGGTCCTGCTGGACATGGACACGGACGCAGATTATCAAAGGGCCCGGGAGATGTTCACCAGGCAAACAGGTTCATGAAATAGTATGAACAGTTCTATAAAAACAGAAGCGAAACCACAGAGGGCACTGAGGATTGCCTGGGGAAAACAAAGACACCCTGGGTTTATTTGTCAATGAGATACTCAGTGTTCTCGTGATTTAATAAAAAGTGAATAACCATCGGAACCGGGAATACAACAAGGCGCAGAAGGGTAGGGAGGACACAGAGAAAGTTCTTTCATTCAATCAAGATGTTCTCTGTGCGCTCTGTGGTTAATGTTGCTATACGTCATGTGAACAGGAGACGAACATGTGCGATAGTGGTGATTTCCGCGAAGGGGCCTCCGTTACCAGGACCGTGCCGCTCGCGGAGGCGGTGGGATTGGTGCTGGCCCACGATGTAACGGAGATACGCAAGGGTGAGTTCAAGGGCCGGGCATTCAAGAAAGGCCACATCGTCCGGAACGATGATATTCATCGTCTTCAGCAGATCGGGAAGGAGCACCTCTATGTCCTGACCATCAGCGCTGACGAGATGCACGAGGATGATGCCGCGCTGGCGCTCGCCCATGCCCTGATCGGAGATGGCGTTGCGATGCAGGAGGAACCGAAGGAAGGCAAGGTAAAACTGATTGCTGCCAGGGACGGATTGCTGACGATCGACCGGGACGCGCTGCTGCAATTCAACCTGCTCGGCGATGTTATCTGCAGTACGCTGCACAATAATACGGTCGTGAAAAAAGACCGTGTCATCGCAGAGACAAAGGCTGTCCCGCTCGTGGTGAAGCGAACGGTCATCGGCCAGGCAGTGTCCATAGCCGGCAGCGGTATTGTTGCGGTGAAGGAGATCAGGAGGCCGAAGGCAGGTGTCGTGATCACCGGCAACGAGGTGTACCACGGAAGGATACAGGACAGTTTCAAACCGATCATTGCCAAAAAGATCGAGGCATTCGGTGGCGAGATCGTCGGCACTTACCTTGCCCCCGATGACAGGGACATCATTCAGCAGCGTCTGCGGGAACTGCTGGATGACGGCGCCGACCTGCTGATCACCACAGGCGGCATGTCCGTTGACCCCG
>JBARBN010000135.1:0-21258 GCA_049793155.1 Nitrospirota bacterium | reverse complement strand
CTATTATTCTCACGGTCTGCTCTTAGATACTTCGTCGGACGATTTTTTCGGCAAGGGATTGCTGAACAGGAATGCAAATTATCCTCCTCACAACCCGCTTATGCAAGTTTGGATGAGTCTTTGGATTGGAAGTTTTGATGAAGTATTTGTGAAATTCTGGAGTCCCGTTTATCTGCTTGCCATGTCTGTTTATTTATATGTGGTCATGGCACGTGAGACCTCACGCCTGATCGCACTTTCAATGCTTGTACTTTTCTTAAGTTCCACGCTTCTGTCAATCCATTCGATTGATGCTTACAGTGATGTCCCGCTCAGTGTTTATATCCTCTTCTCTTTAATAATGTTTCTCTACGCCATGAGAGGGAATTATGGCTATTGGACACTGATGGGACTCTTCTCGGCAGAAGCGCTATTCACAAAAGATGAAGCGCCTTTCTTTGTTCTTCCTCTTTTTCTGGCTGCCGCTGCATTCTTTTGGAAGAACAGAAGTCAGGGGACTGTTCTTCCAAAATCAGCAGTTCCCTTGTTTGCAAGTCTGCTTTTAGCAGTGCCTTGGTTTATTTTTAAATTCTCTCATAAACTCGGGTTTGGTGCAGATTATGTTACGGTAGAATATACTTTTCGGCCTGAGATGGTGTTGAGAGTCATCACGCTACTTGCTTCTTTTCAGAATTTTAATGTTTTTTTCGTCTTTATTCCCTTTCTTACAATCTTAGCCGGGCGACCTACAAAAGAATTCATTTTCTTAGCTACTCCTGTTCTGAGTTATGCAATGTTTTTTATTCTGGTTTATACGCTGACCGTATTTTTTTCTGGAAGCTTAATGTTCAATACGGCGATTTTCCGGAATGTGCTGACCTATTATCCAAGCATTTGTTTATTAACTGCTTTGCTGATTAAGACCATCATGTTGAGAGGGGATTCACCCACCGCTTCTCTTTAACTCAATCTGAGAGCGACACAGGCTGACTGTTCACTGCAAATGATGACTATAGTAAGAAATAGATCTACGGTACTCATCGTTGTCCTTTTGACGTCCGTCGTCCTGTTAACCTACGGCAACAGTGTCTTGAACGGTTTTGTCTGGGATGATCATGATATTATCGTCAACAATGCAGTGAACAGAGATATTACCAATGCATGGAGTTTGTTTTCGAGCGCGGATTCGACGGTTTCAGGCAACCAGAAGGCCTACTACCGACCTCTCAACAGGCTGACATATCTTCTGGAATATCAGGTCTTTGGTTTGAACCCTTCCGGATATCACCTGCTCAGCGTTCTTATCCACCTTCTCACGGTTCTTCTTCTCTATTTCGCGGCCCGGTTCCTTTTCAAAGACACGGTTCCGGCATTCATTGCGGCACTGGTCTTTGCCGTTCATCCTATCAATGCCGAGGCTGTAAATTTTATTTCTGCCCGCAACAGCATGCTGTGCGCTGCTTTTGTCCTCTCTGCAGTTCTCGCCTTCTTTTCCGCTGCAGCCACCCGCACAAAGTCGCTTTACTATCTGTCAGGGTTTCTTTTTTTTGCCGGGCTCCTCTGCAAGGAGCAGGCGATCATGCTTCCGCTGGTCCTTCTGGTATATACGCTGACTCAGGACCGTACCTCACGTCCGGAAAACCGCCAACTCCTGTTTTCATTGATACCGTTCGGAGTTGCTGCAACAGTATATCTTGCACTGCGGATGCATGCCCTTTCGGCCGTGGTCGGGATCAGCCAGCCTCTGCGGGGGCTTGGCGAACGGCTGCTGCAAAACATCTACATTATTCCCAAATATGCCGCGATCATGCTTTATCCAGTTCATCTTAACGCCCTCTATGCGGTAACCCCGGACGCTTTTGCGAGGCCGCTGTGGCTCGTTCTTGCCTGGACAGCAATCATCGCAGCGTTCCTGATGATCGATAAGAAGTCTGAAGCTACGAGATTCGGGCTTATCTGGGCCGCTGTTAACTTTATTCCCATCAGCAACATTATTCCAATTCCGAGTGCGCCGATGGCGGAGCGATACGTGTATCTTCCGGCAATCGGATTGTGGATTGTCGCAGCTGACCAGGCCTATAACGCATATAAACGTTCCTTCTTCAAAAAGACACTCGCGGCTGTCGGTACTTTACTGGTACTCTGTTGCGCAATGCTGACGATCAATCGCAATTTTGACTGGAAGGATGACCTTCGATTTTTTACGCAGATGACCGAAGCAGACCCCAATTCCGCCCTCGCACACTTCAGCCTCGGCCTTGCCAGACACGAACGGAATGACGATCTGCAGGCCCGGGAGGAATGGGAAAAGGCTGCGGCAATCGACCCGCGACGGTTTTTCGTTTTTGGCCGTCTCGGGGAAAGTTTCCTGATGTCGGGAGATATCGACCGCGCCGAATACTATTATCAGCGGGAAATAGAGACGAATCCGGATGATGCGGCAGCTCTCTATAATTTAGCGGTGATCAAGGATAAAATGAACAAGCCAGGGGAGGCGCAGCGGCTTTATGAACTCTTTCTGACGATCCAGCCGAACGCGGATCAGAGTACTCGCGACAAAGTTGTCGCTAAGATCACGCTTCTCAAAAAAAGAGGTGGAAACTATAAATGAAAAATAAAGAACGCTAGGGGAAATTCTTCAGGTCAATCTTCGGTTCGACCGGGAAGCCGCTTATTGGGTCACGATCGGCCATCCCTATCGCAAGGGTATATGTTTTTGATTGGCCCGGCTGCAATATTTGGGGTCCCCACTGAAGTCCTATGAATCTGGTATTGCTGGAAAGGGGTACTTTATTTTCGTTTATTTGCGGGAAATCATAGGGTCCGTTGGAAAAAAATACAAACGGATCTGCATCGCCATACCATCTGATAAAATTGGCGGTGAAAGTAAAGTCATGTTTCTCGCCGATCGCATCATTGCCGAAGTCGAATAGTCCTGCTGAATGAACTGTTTTTGTATTGAGCCGGCCCTTATATTTATATATGAAATTTGACGCCCCGTCCGACGCCCAGCCGACATTGCCGCCTGATGTCCCGTAGTTTCCCAACCATGGTTCATCTCCATAGTCATAGTAATAGGTCGCGGGTCGATCTCCGGCATTAGCTATCCTGATCGATAGAATGAAATACGGTTCTCCGGCCTTGAAATACGCGTTTCTTTTAATGCTCAAAGGCACTTCATCGATGATAACTTCATGCCTGCTTTCTAAAATCAAGTCCTCGGCATTGTAATGGAGCACCCTGCTTCCGAGGAATCTCCATGAGGAAGGGGGTGTTGGCTTAAGGCGGGAGTCCGAGATCGATTCATTGGCGTTGCACCAGATATGATACCACCTGGTACCGTCGTAATACGCCATCCCCGTTTCGTTCATCTTTACTACTTTGTTTTCGTGCACCTCTGCGGGCAGACCTCCTCCCACGAAAAGGCCGGAGACTTCAGCGCCGCCGTCGTCAACAAACCTGCTGAAGCAGGTAAGTAACTGCTTTCCGCCGGGCAGGTGATTCCTTATGAAGCCATCTCCTTTTCTATCATTCCATTCGTAGTAGAGACAGGGCTTGTCGGCCGCACAAGCATTGGCCGGACCACTGAGGAAATGTTTCCACACTTCCACATCAATGCCCCAGATATAGCGCTGTTCTTGACCAAGATAAAGGTCGTCCTGCACCTCTAAAAGGGCGCCGTGCCCGGCCGTGAGCAGGAAGATGCCTTCATAATTTCCGGTAATGTTGAACCTGACCATCGTTATGACCGCAATTACCAGAATGGCGAGGAACACGATAAAAAATGCAAGTATTTTGGTCAACTTGGATGTGCGGCTACTGAATATGCGTAACATCTTATGTCCCTATTCAAAACGGCTTCAGTGCGAGACAGAAATCTCAGAACCCCTTGCGGAGGAATGGACTCGCCATGAAAAAGTGTGTCCTCGATGATCCCGGTCAGATGCTGTATTTGGAATCTTTCCATTGCATCTAATGTCAAAACTCTGATCCTGGTCGGACAAGCTGTCTTTTTGATTATTTGCTCATATTTAAATTTAAATCAGTACGAAGTTTATTTCAAGAGAAATAAATAGAAAGTGGCCCTCAGAATACATACATGGCATTCTCGCGATGGCGCCTTCGCTTGAGCGTTAACTCGTTACCTCAAAGCCCCTCCGATGCCAACGCGCTGCAGGCCTCTTTGCTCCCCAAACCACAGGCTTTTCTAAAGTCAGAAAGGGCAAGATCCCGCCTGTTTGCCTTGAGATAAATAGTTGCGCGATTATAGTAGGCAACGTCCATATCCGGATTCAATTCGATGGCTCTATCGAGATCATCCAGTGCCTTATCAGGTTGCCCGTTCTGGGAATAGAGAACCCCTCGATTGTGGAAAGCTTCCGATCTATTCGGGTTTATGGCGAGAGAATCAGTGTAATACTCGAGGGCTTTGTCCTGCGCGCCTGCCCTTTGGTAGATGACTCCCAGATTAAAATACGCTTGATCATCACCCGGGTTCAAGGCAATTGTTTTCTGGTAGTCATCGACCGCTTTATCGATCTGTCCCGCTTTTTCATAACAAACGCCGCGATTGTTATACGCGAAGAACGCCCTTGCCGGATCTCTGTCAATGACATACGTCCAAAGCACAATCCCGTTTTCCCAGATGCCGATCTGTTTGTGAGTTACATACGACATGGCGGTACAAGTCGCAAACACAACGGCAATAATGATGCTCTTGACAGGAGCGCCCGGCCCCGTTCCCGAGAAGCCATGCTTTGCAATCCATGCTGCCGCCAGGCCGATGAGGAAGAACGGAGCTAAACTGGGCAAATAGGTAAACCGGTCCGCCATTGCCTGCGGCCCTACCTGCACGATACCGAGTACGGGAGCGAGCGTGATAATGTAATAAGACCAGGCCGCTAACCATAATCTATTTCTTTTCGCTTTAACGACACAGGCGATGGTAATTCCGACTACGAGCGCGATAGAAGAAAGATACGTGAACGACAGAAAAGTTGCGGTTGTCGGGTACGTGTAAACAGGCAATAAATTAAGCGGCCATATCATCATCCAGAGATAAGCAATGAGTGAATGAGCGGATACGATTGCCCGTGTCGAAAGGGGCACTATGGCCATGGAGGCGACGGCACCGCTTGCATTATGGGCGAGAAAGATGATGACCGACATACCCAGACTTAATATAATGAAGGGCGTCTTCTCAACAATTGCCTTCCGGAAAGCGGCAGAAGTTTTTATTTTTTGGAACGGATACCAGTCGAGGATCAGGAGAACCGCAGGCAGGGATACCGCCATCGGCTTACTGCACAGGGCAAGGATGAAAAAACCAATTGTGATGAGATAGTATTTGTCGAAAAACCAAAAGGAAAACTCTTTACGTGCCGCTCTGCGGCCTTCACCACGAACATAAGCCGTATAGGAAATGATACTGAGAAGGAAGAACAGGGCGCACAGGAGGTCCTTGCGTTCCGCAATCCAGACGACCGATTCTACATGCAGGGGATGCAGACCGAACAAAACGCCGACGGTCCCTCCCGCTGCAAGCATTTCCCGCTCGGAATGAATTTTCGTCACCCCTTGTTTTATTGACGTTTCGTTCCATGCTTCGAGCAATCTTATTGGGACAATTACCGCAAGAAAGGTATTCACTGCATGGAAAACATTGTTCACGAGATGATGGCCCCAGGGATTAAGGCCCCAGATGGCATAGTCTATGGCATGGGATGTCCAGGTAAGGGGAGCCCAGTAGGATGCATAAAAATCAAAAAACACCCATTTAAGGAAATGCAAATCAAGAGAACGGATATGTACGTTATTTATGACATATAGATCATCATCCCAGTTTATGAAATCATTCTGAAGCGAGGACAAGTATACGATAAATGTTACTAGAGCTATAAAAGCTGCGAGATACGTGGCTCTTCGCCTTGTTCTGATCACAACCAACCTCAAGAATGTCAGAAAAAAATGTTCCCGATCTTATGCAAATTAACCAGATATTATACCCTTTTTGAGATATTTCAACCACAATTTCTTCATTCATACGATAACAAAGCTCTTACCCATACATCATCGTGAAAATTGCCTTTACGGGGAGTTAAGTCTTCTCTTAGCCGGAACAGGCAGCTACATGCGTCAAACGTTGTAAGGTTGAAATGCTGTATTAGAGAAAAGCGATTGAGGTACGCGCCTCCGGTAGGGGTGTGCGGGAAAGGCTCAGTCCTTTGGATGACATTTATTGCAGAGGCCCCTCTGGTAGGTGGCAAAGAAGGTGACTGGCCTGGCATAGTATGCCATCTGTGTCTCAGCCTCGGTGCGCCCCTGCGCATTTCTCTGAGGCGAACCATTATTAATTCCGGGGTAGACTCCGTTATACACGATGAACTCCGATGCCATGTTCCATCGCGCCATATGGTCCCACCCGGAAGCGTGTGCCCTATGACAGGTGAGACACATCACATTGGAACCGAAACCGGGACCCAATCGGTAGGTGCCGTCATTTTTTGCATGCTGAGCGAGAACCGACCTGTCATCAGTACCTTCTTCGAAGGGAACGAGCGAGGTATATGACGTGTCTCCTGTTCCGTTGATGTCACCTGATTTCACATATGCGCTGTAATTGGAAATGATCTCATTCGTACACTGGGCGCCGCTGCAGACAGGATGTCCGTATGCCCCTGTACAACCATTCGCATGGCAATTTGAGCACCATTCGGACATCCCCCGGCCATACGCGACCCTCGTGTCTGTAACGGCCTCAGGCCTGTTGTAGTCACGTGGTGCAATAGCAACAGGCGCATCAACAGTGAAAACCAGCTCCGGCTGTAAACTCGTTTTATAGCCGACCCCGCCAAGCATGCGATATACGTTGTTCACAATTTTCCCGTGCGGATCATGGCAGCTGATACATGAAAGTGCGCTGCTGGGATATATTCCGCCTGGAGTTTTGCTGTACGTACTATCCGCTTCATACCCATAGTCTGCAGCAGAAATATTATGGCCATGCCGTTCGCCCGGGCTGTTCCTTGTCGTTCCTGATTCTCTCCAGGAGTAGCTCTTTTTTAAATAGCCGAAGTCTCCGCCGGGAGTCAGCTGTGAGGGCGGTATGCCTGCCCTGAGATCAAAAGTGCTGGTTGCGACATAGTAGCCGTTGGCCATTTGGGCGCCGCGCGGCGCTTCATGACAACGAAGGCAGGTGGAACTCGCGTCTGATCCTCTCAAGGCGGCGCCTTCTCCTTTGTGACATTCTCGGCACTCCGACGTGACTCCGGAATGAAAGGCCTCTCCTGTATTGTCCCACCACAGAGAAGTAAAAAAAACCATTACAAATATCATCGTCAATCTAAAACAATTTTTCATATTGTTCCGCTAACCGGGACTGGTTAACTCAATCCGTCCTCAATATAATCTTTTGCAAAAAACCAGCTCACCACAGGCATACCCGAGGATTTTATTCGCAGCTGTTTACAGATCAGAATCAGCGCCCATCCTTTTTGTTCCCCTGTCCTGAGAGTCGGCAAAGGTCGGTTCGCAGGACAAAGTATAATAACTATAACATATCTCTTTATTGTTTTCTTGAAAATTGTAATAAGCGCCATGATCAAGGGTTCATCGGTCGTCACTTTTTTAGAAGGATGGCCGTGCGTGATAAATTTTTGTCTTGCGCTATCGATTATTTTTTGTTAAAGTTCCGATGAAAAGGGTCGAACCCATATGCGAGAGAAGGTGTGTCATGCGACTCATAATGCAGAAAAATTATCATTTGTTTCACCCAGTTAACTCGCTGGTGATTACTTTGTTCGGCAATGCAATTATCGGGTGGGGCCCGCTCCGGCTGCTCCCGGCATGTCTGGGCGAAGGCAATCATAACGTACAGGCCCTGGTGCGGGGGACCGGGAAAGCCCGGCTTCGGGGGATTACGATACTCCATGCCGTTATTGCTCTTCTTGTCGTTCTGGCGGTCCTCGTCTCTGCCGGCACGGCGAATGCGTGGAACAGGGCGAAGCCATCAGAGTACGGCAGGGTCATCATCAGGAACTATTCTAGGGGTGCCGGGCTTGCTCCCGTTGTATTCGACCATTGGGTCCACCGGTCCAGATTTACCTGCAGGTTTTGTCACGTCGATATTGGTTTTGCCATGAATGCGGGTGAAACACATATCACCGCAGCGATGAACAGACAGGGGCTCTACTGCGGCGCCTGCCATGACGGCAAAAAATCCTATGGCGACAAAAAGATCTTCGCGGCGTGTTCTGAGGGAGTTTCAAAGGAAGAGTCTTCACGATGCGACCGGTGTCATTCACAAGGCAAGAAGGTTAAGAAGGAAAATGATTTCACTGCTTTTATCGAAAAGTTGCCAAAGACCGCTCTCGGAAACGGGATCGACTGGGAGTTGGCCGAAGAAAAAGGACTCATTAAGCCCGCCGATTTCCTCGCTGGCGTGTCGGTGCAGCGACCATCCATGAAAGTCCAAAAGGACTTTTCGATAGAAGTTCGAGCATCATGGGTTGACAAGGTGCTTTTTTCGCATAGGAAACATGCGGTGTGGAACGGCTGCGAGGTCTGCCACCCGGAAATCTTTCCCAACGTGAAGAAAGGTTCGACTAAGTATTCTATGTTTGAGATAGTCAACGGACAGTACTGCGGCGTATGCCATGACAAAGTGGCATTTCCCCTGCAGGATTGTCAACGCTGCCACACACAACCCGTCGAAATGGAGAGCGGAACGTCTCGATAAGAACCTGATAAAGAGGGCGGAGTACCGGACAGATGAGCCCCGTGGCAGATCGACCGGGCAATCGGTCATGGTTTCTTAACCGGAGAAGCACGATGCATAAAACAATAGCGGCGTCAATTATATTCACAGCGCTGATCGTCACGGTTGCTGCGGCAGACGATAATCAATGCAAGTCGTCGGGTGACGTTGAACAGTATTGGAAGGTTCATCAGCAGGATAAGGCATTCGAGTGCCTCAATAACCTGTTGCGGGCGGATCCGGCGGATCCCAAGCTGCATTTGCTTAAGGGGGGATATTGCCTGAGTCAAGACAATTTGTCCTGCGCAAAAGAACAATTTACCATCAAGTCAGTAAGGAACAAATACGCCGTCGATATAGCCGACCTGTACAAAAAAGAGGCCGACTATTTTTACAACGAGGCTGCTCTCCTGAATCCGTCTGTGCGCATCGAGATCGTCAAAAGATCATTTCAGGACAATAAACAAGCCCTTGGCCTGTTCCACCTGGAAGAGGCCAAAAAATGGGCAAAAAGGGCGGGCTTTGAAGCAGTGGCCGATGAACATAAGCAATTAGCCAGGAGATATCTCGGTGATGCCGAGGTGGAAAAAGAATTGCCTGAAGTAATGATCCTGACTCCGCGGAACAGAGTTTATGAGTTTCAGTTAAAAAAGGGCGAGCAGACCATTTCGTGGATAGCATGGGATAAGAAGAAAACCACCCATTTCCATTTTTTCGAAGTCGATAATGATAAATATGAAATTCACTATAAAAACGGTGACAGTGTCAGGGTATGGGAGGGAGAAAACATGCCTAAAATACCGGCCGATCAGTTCAAAATCGTTGCTATAGAAGATACAATAGTATTAATCATGGTTGATTAAGAACAGGGAGAAAAATACAACAAGCCGACAACACTCCCAATCCACAATTTGAACACCATTCAGATCTCCCACTTGCCATACGCAACCATCGCAGCTGAAACAGCCTCAGGCCTGTACTTCAATGACATCAAGTTGCCGGTCCGAGGCAAGCCACATCTTCCATTAATGATCCTTGCACTATTGGAAGTCTTTTGTTAAAGTATTCTCCAGAAGAACTTGAGCGATATTGAAACAGGGAGGAGCTATGGGACTTACCACCCGGAGAAATTACCGTTTGTTTCTCTTTGTTAACTCGTTTGTGATCGTAGTGATCGGCGCCATGATCACCGGATGGGGAGTGTTCTGGTCGTTCCCCGCAAATCTTGGTGAAGGCTATCACAACGTACAGGCCCTGGTGCGGGAGATCGGGAGCGTGCTGTTCTGGAGGGTTGCGATGCTCTCCGCCTTTACCTCTTTTGTCATCGTGCTGGCGATGGTCGCGCTTCACCTGGTGTACTCACACCGCATTGCAGGTCCGGCTTACCGCATCGGCCTGGAAGCGGCCAGGATCGCACAGGGCGATCTGACCGGTAATGTCAAGTTTCGCCGGAAGGACAACCTTACCGACATGGCGGACCTGCTGAACGATATGGCGTTGCAATACCGGGGCCGCGTCAGTGAGGTAAAGGATTCTCTTGCCGTCATTGACCGTCAATCAAAAAAAGTGTCGGAGCTCATCCAGCAGGGCAGGGACGGGGTTGCGCTCAAACAGACAACAGCGGATATCTCGAATGATGTAAAAAAAATAGAGCGCATCCTCTCGGAAGTAAGAATATAGGCCCAGGGAGTAACCATGACCGCTCATAATAGAAAAAAATATTTTATTAATAAAGATTTTCAGTCGCGTTTTATCCTGAGATTTGTTGCTGTTGCGATCATATGGGCGGCGGCCACGATCATGCTGTTTTCCTACCTGGCGGGGAAAAGGCTGGATGCCATACGCTATTCATCGTACATCGACATTAAAACGACGAGCGAACTGCTGCTGCCGGTAACGATCGGCGTACACGCGATCTCATTGCTGGTCTTCGCCGGAATCCTTGCCGCTACCATCAATTCGCTCTGGAAAAGGCTTTCCCCGCCGCTCTATTCCATCAAAAAGGACATCATGAGGATTGGCGGAGGCGATCTTGCGAGCGAGGTCAGTCTCAGCAAGGATGAAGAGTTCCAATACCTGGCCGAGGACCTGGATGGCATGCGGAAAGGGATCCGGGAAAAATTCCTGCGGCTGAAGGAGCAGCAGGCCGTGCTGTCTGCCGCGGCTGACGAACTTGTCAGATCAACCCTTGTGGAGAAACCGTCGCTGCCTTCCGTGACTTCGCTCCAGGCTGCCGTTGAGCGGATGACGGCGGATATTCAGGCTTTCCGGTATTGATCGGGTTTATTTCCAGTTCTGCGGCAATGTCTAAAGGCGAAGGTATAATTCTCTCATGAAAAGAGTCGGGTTCATCTACGATGAAGTCTTCCTGAGACACGAGCCGCCCGTGTGGCATCCCGACTCCAAGGACCGGCTCACGGCCATTCACGCCGTCCTCAAAACCTCCAATCTCTGGCCGGACCTGATCCTCCTGAAACCGCGCAGGGCCGGCAATGAAGAAATCGCCCGAGTGCATACGCGTGAGTACATCGAGAAGATCAGGAACTTCGGACTCGGAGAACTTGATCCGGACACTTTTTTGTCCGCGGGCAGTTACGAGGCGGCTCTCCATGCTGCGGGTGCGGTCATGGAGGCGGTGGACCAGTGTCTGCAGGGAACCATCGAGCGCGCGTTTTGCGCAATACGGCCTCCCGGGCACCACGCCGAGGCTGACCAGGGCATGGGTTACTGCATCTTCAACAACGTAGCGGTCGGCGCTCGACACGCCCTGGCCAACGGGTATGAGCGGGTTTTCATCATCGACTTTGACGCGCACCACGGCAATGGAACGCAGCACATCTTCGAAGAGGAGGATGCGGTCTTCTACTTCAGCACGCACCAGCACCCGTACTATCCCGATACAGGCAAGGATATGGAGCGGGGCAGGGGCAAGGGAGAGGGCTTCACCTACAACATGCCTATCCTGGCCGGTTCCGGCGATAAAGATTATATCTACGTCTACCAAAATATTCTTCCCAGTCTTATACGCCGGTTCAATCCGGATATGGTCCTCGTATCCGCGGGCTACGACATCCATGTGAACGACCCTCACGCGAACATCCGAGTCACGCATGAAGGCATTCGCGCAATCGTTCGGAGCATCCTGCATTCCTATTCATGCGCCTCCTGTCCGGTCGTATTCGTGCTCGAAGGTGGATACGATCTTCCGTCACTTTGCGATTCCGTGAAGATAACGATCGAAGAGATGCTGAAGGCTTAGATCGCGTGCATGCAGCAATACGGCTGGGTATATACTTTTGTCCTTTCGTATGATAAGATCAATGCCATGCGCCACTTTATAGTTTCATTATTCTTACTGGCGATCCTGACCTCGTCCTGCAGCCTGCAGAAGTCCGCAGTTCCATCTCCTCTCCATGCGTACCAACACTTTGATAAGCCCTGTATAAAGTGCCATGGGATCGAAAAAACTCAAATGGGCAGTGTGGTCTTTGCCCCGGGGTTCGATGTCTCCGCCTCCTGTCTTGGCTGTCATGACTATCGAGAAAACCATCATCCAATCGATTTTGCGGCGGCCGATTCGGCAAACAACCCTTTTCCCCTCTACGAGGGCAAGATCAGGTGCCTGACCTGTCATGAGATGCACGGTGGACCCGGGAAGGAAGGGACAAAAAAACTTCTCAGAGGCGGCCCCTATCAGGACCAGAGGGAGATCTGCTTTCGATGTCACTCGCAAGAAGCCTACGCTTCAATCGATCCCCATAAAATGCTTGACGACCAGAACCGTGTGAGAGAGGTCAATGGAAGATCAGTATGTCTTCTGTGTCATTCGAAGATACCTGACCCGGCAATTGATTTTACGGAGGACGTGAGGTTCAGGGCCGACATTGGATTTCTTTGCTGGCGTTGTCACCCGCCCATGCCGGGCGAGTTTTTTCGTATGCATTTTCTCGTAAAACCTTCGGCAAGGACCCTCAACAATATGAATAAAGCCGAAGAAAGGCTCTATGTCATCCTGCCGATCGTGCCGCGCGGGCGCGTCACCTGCTCCACCTGTCACAACCCGCACCAGGAGGGCGTCATCCAGCATAATGCAGCGGCAAAAGGAGCCGGCACCAAGGGTAAGCTTCGCCTGCCAGACCTCTGTTTCGCATGCCATGGGATATAATACCTGCGCAAGACCTTCACCGTATATTTCTCTCAGGCTCGCCATCCTGCCGTGCCTTTTTTATTATTGACATGCACCCACCATACAGTGTACAAAAGACCTTACTATTTTCTCGGAGGGAATGAAAACGCCTATGGCAGCCGAACCGAACAAGATCATCTACTCCATGGTGGGAGTGGGCAAGTTCTACGACAAGAAGCCGGTGTTGAAGGATATCTACCTTTCCTATTTCTACGGCGCCAAGATCGGCGTGCTGGGCCTGAACGGGTCGGGCAAGAGCTCGCTCCTCAGGATCATGGCGGGTACGGACAAGGAATATGTCGGTGAGGCTGTACTCTCACCGGGCTACACTGTCGGTTTTCTCGAGCAGGAGCCGAAGCTCGATCCCGCAAAGACCGTGCGTCAGGTCGTAGAAGAGGGCGTGCAGGACACGGTAAACCTGCTGGACGAGTACAACAAGATCAACGAGTCCTTTGCCAATCCCATGTCCGATGACGAGATGAGCAAGCTTATCGCACGTCAGGGAGAGGTGCAGGAAAAGCTCGACCACCTGAATGCCTGGGAGCTGGACAGCAGGCTCGAGATGGCCATGGATGCCCTGCGTTGCCCGTCCGGCGATACGGTGGTGAAGGTGCTCTCCGGCGGCGAGAAGCGGCGAGTGGCACTCTGCAGGCTGCTGCTCCAGAAGCCGGACATCCTCCTTCTCGACGAGCCCACGAACCATCTTGATGCCGAATCCGTTGCCTGGCTTGAGCATCATCTCCAAAGATACGAGGGCACGGTCATCGCCGTGACGCATGACCGCTACTTCCTGGATAATGTGGCCGGCTGGATCCTCGAGCTCGATCGCGGGCAGGGCATACCGTGGAAGGGGAACTACTCTTCCTGGCTTGAACAGAAGGGCAACCGGCTGAAGCTGGAGGAGAAGTCCGAGAGCGAACGCCAGAAGACGCTTGCGCGCGAGCTTGAGTGGATCCGGATGTCGCCCAAGGGCAGGCATGCGAAATCAAAGGCGCGGATCACTTCCTACGAAGAGCTGCTTCGCCAGCAGACTGAGGCGCGCGGCAAGGAACTGGAGATCTACATACCGCCGGGACCGCGGCTCGGCAAGGTGGTGATCGAGGCTGAGAACGTGACCAAGGCCTACGGCGACAACATCCTCGTCGAGGGCATGAGTTTCATGCTCCCGCCGGGCGGCATTGTGGGCGTGATCGGGCCGAACGGCGCCGGCAAGACCACGCTGTTCCGCATGATCACGGGCCAGGACAAGCCGGACACCGGAACGATCAGGGTCGGCGAGACCGTAAAGCTCGGGTACGTTGACCAGAGCCGAGACGTGCTTGACCCGAACAAGACCATCTGGGAGGTCATCACCGGCGGCCAGGAACAGGTCCAGCTCGGCAAGCTTTTAATGAACTCCCGCGCCTATGTGTCTCGCTTCAATTTCGGGGGCACTGACCAGCAGAAGAAGGTCGGCGTACTCTCGGGCGGGGAGCGGAACCGGGTGCACCTCGCGCGGGTCCTGAAGGAAGAGGCGAACGTTCTGCTGCTCGACGAACCCACCAACGACATCGACGTGAACACCATGCGGGCGCTCGAGGAGGGGCTCGAGAACTTCGCGGGCTGTGCCGTGGTGATCAGCCATGACCGCTGGTTCCTCGACAGGATCGCGACGCACATGCTAGCCTTCGAGGGCGAAAGCAAGGTGGTCTTCTTTGACGGCAACTATTCGGAGTATGAAGAAGACCGGAAGAAACGGCTCGGCGCGGACGCGGACCAGCCGCACCGGATCAAGTACCGGCATTTGACGAGATGAGACGAGTGCGGAATGCGGAGTGCGGATTTCGGAATAAAAGGCTGTTGGTATCTACTCAAGCCAAAATCTGTTAGCCGCGAAAGAACGCAAGGATCGCAGAGAGAATTAAAACTGAAATACATGGTTTCAGGTTTTTTCTTTGAGTTCTTTGCGATCTTTTGCGGCCAATCTAAGTAGTTACGGCTGTTGAAAATATTGTATTGGCTCTTTGAGGGAGGCTATAATGTCAGAATTCAAGAACGTGACCGTGATCAAAAAGGCGAACATCTATTTTGACGGCAAGGTGACCAGCAGGACAGTGGTCTTTCCCGACGGCTCCAGGAAGACCCTTGGCGTGATGCTGCCGGGGGTGTACGAGTTCAATACGGCCGACAAGGAGATCATGGAGATCATGTCCGGCGATCTTGAGGTGCTCCTGCCGGGCGAGAAGAACTGGATGCCGGTTAAGGACGGCGGGTCCTTTGCAGTGGCTCCCAATTCCAAGTTCACGATGAAAGTAAAAAGACTGAGCGATTATTGCTGTTCGTTCATTAAAAGGTAAGTACGGAAGGTGGAAGGCTGAAGGCGGAAGGCAGAAGACCGACGAAACGATAAGCTTCAGTCTTTCGTCTGTAATTTCACTTAAGGAGGAATCATGAATAAGCTCGTTGTAGTCGCGGTTGTGTCGCTTATGATGCTGGTGAACATCGGATGCCGGCAGCAGGAGCAGAAGAAGCAGCAGCAGATAACTTATACGCCCGCGGCGCCGCCGGCGCAGCTTCAGATAGACCAGATGGCGCAGGCGGCAAAGATGGCACCGAAGAACGCACAGGCCTGGATCGATCTTGGCAACGCCTTGATGGATTCTCAGCGTTTCAGCGAGGCAATCGACGCGTACGAGAAGGCTCTCGCTCTTGAGCCGAAAAATGTGAACGTGCTGGTGGACCAGGGGACCTGCTATCGCGGGGTCCGCAAGTTTGACAAGGCAGTTGAGCAGTATCGCAAGGCGCTGAAGATAGACCCCAACTTCCCGAACGGGCACCGCAATCTCGGCGTGGTGCTGGCGTTTGACCTGAACAAGAAGTCGGAGGCCATAAAAGAGTTGAATCGGTATCTTGAGATAGCGCCAAATGCGCCCGACGCAGGTGCGATAAAACAAACGGTCCAGGAATTGATGTCACGGAAATAGGATGGAATGGAACACATCTTCACTCGAACGTGCCGGGCCTGCCCTTACAGCTTGTCGCCTTTTCTCACCCGCCACCATCCGATGCCGTACACACGGTCAAACGTTGCTTTCAACGTGCTCATGTCCGGAAGATCTTTTGGAAGAGGCCTGCCCGGAAGTGGATAGAAATGCGGCGCCTCGGACACATCAAGGATGAAGTCCTTCCCGATCACCCGGAACCAGCCGATGCCTAAGAATTCCTTCCTCGGGGAGAGAAGGTCCTGCCCGACCGAATAGTACGTGAACCCTTTTGGGGCAGTGAGCTCGACGAGAGTGGGTCCGATGTCGATATGGGAGCCGGCCGCGCCCTGCGGCAGTGCGATACCCTTGAGTACGTCCCTGCCGTATAAGATGAACGGCACCCCTGAGCGCTCGAAGAATTCCGGCTTCGTATTGATGAACTTGCGGCCGAAATGGTCGCCCGTGAAGGCGAAGAGCGGACGGTGCAGCTTGTTCTCGATCTTCTTCACAAAGTCGCCGAGACATTTGTCCGAATACCACAAGTGGCCGAGCATCTTGAGGCTTGTGGTATTGTCGAACAGCGGCGCGATATCGGGCGGTACCTTCTTCAATGGAAATCCCTTGCCCCACACATCCACATTATAGGGCGGGTGGTAGCTTGTCGTCATGATGATGTTGAAGCTTGGCCGGCTGTCATCCACCGTGTTCACGACGAAGTTGAGCAGATATTCGTCATCCACGCCCCATTCGTGGGTCGCAGCGCTCGCGCTCATATGGGGCGCACCGTAGATCTCCTCCGCACCCTGATCTTTGGCGAAATCCCCGAACCGCTGCCAGCTCAAATACCCTCCATAGAACAGCCTCGTGCGATAGCCGAGACGCTTGAACGTCTCGAACAGCGACGACGGATAAGGCTTGCGTGCCGTGAACTGATAATTGATCTCAACGTGAGAATAGGGGATGCTCGTCATGATCGCGGTGAGCGACTGCATGGTCCCGTCCGAGGCAGGCACGAAGTTCTCGAAGTAAATACCGTTCTTCGCGAGGCGCGAGAGATTCTCGGTCAGTCCGAGGGACGCGTACTTCCTGATGAAAGGCCAGGCATCGTAGCTCTCCATGACGACCAGAAAAATATGGCGAGGCGGCACGGTCTTTGGTCCCTTGGCGTGCTTTTCCAGATATGCATCGAGGTTGTCGAAGGACCGCGGATCATGGAACAGTTCCTGGGCGGCTTTTCTTACGTTGCGGTCCGGCAGGAATTTTTCCAGTCCTGCCAGCCCGATCTGAAGAACGTGGTCCTGAACGGCAAAGAGCAGGGAAAAATAAGGATTCACCACCGCCTTGTTGAGGAAGGCGTCCCTGGTGATACCCGCGTCCTTGCGCTGAGCGGGCCTGCGGCCGACCGAGCCGCGCGCCGCGACGACGAGCAGCGAAAAGATGATCAGAGAGATCGCGACCCGGGATACCAGTGAAAAACGCCAGGTCGCGAGCGTGTCCGGTGAAATGAAGTGTCCCCGCAGGATATACTTCCGAACCAGGAACGCCATGGCCGCGATACAGCCGAGAAGGATCAGAACGGGGATGGGATGATAATCCGCCCAGATCGTCTGCATGATCGCCGTGGTATCGTCATAGTACAGGTTGAAGATAAAGTAATTGAACTGCTCGTTGTATTCCTTGAAGTAGACGAAGGTGAAGACCCACGCGATGGATGTCAGGAGAATAAAAAGGAAGCCAAATGCGGTTCGGATGCGGTCGGCGACGCGGTCGAAGTTCGCGAAGCCTGTTGCAATGCCTGCCAGGAAAGGGACCAGGACCCACCAGGTGGAGACCATGGAATCATAGCGCATTCCGTTCAGCACGGTCATCACAACATCGGAGATGCCGGTGGCGGTATCGATCTTGCTTCGGAAATAGATGATGAAAGAGACGCGGAAGAAAGACAGGTAAAGCATGAAGAAAAGCCATTGCTTTACGTCTTGCCTGACCTGGAGGAGAAAGCGGTTGAAGCCTTTCATTGTATCATCACCATACGTAACCCGGAAAAGCCGGAACCAGACAAATCATTTTTGCGCAAAGCCGCAAAGAACGGCAAAAGCAAAAGGAATTATTATTTTACATCAAGACGTACAAGCTTTCCTTTGCGCGCTTTGCGGCTTTGCGCGAGACGCTGTTCTCCGGTCAAAGAAAATTTATCACGATATCTGCGCCAGCTCGTTCAGCTGCTGGTCGAACTCTTTCGCCTTCTCATCGTGTTCGGTGGTTACGGCCTGCAGCTCCGCAAAGCGCACATCGATCCGCGCCTTGTTGTCGCGGATGGCCTGCGACAACCGCTTGATGGCCAGGGCTTCGCCCTTGACGGTGACCTCAAGAAGCCTCTGCGTGTCCTGCTCCACTTCAAACTCAAGTTTTGTGATCTCTTCTTCGATGGCCGCGATCTTTTTCTTGAGCGCACCGAGCACCTTCGACTTATCGGAGATGATACCCGTTCGTAACTTTTTTGCGTCCTTCCGGTTCACGTTCTTGTCCGTGTCCTGCTTCTTTCCTCGTTTCACCTTTATGCCGCCCTCATCGCTCCAGCCAACCCGCTCGAGGAAGTCCAGGTAGGTCCCTTCGAAGACAGTAACGGCATCGTTGTCATAGACGATCAATTTGGTCGCCACGGCCTCGAGGATCAGTTCGCTGTGCGTCACGATGATGACCGCGCCGTCGAACGCTTCGATGGCCTCGATCAGCGAGTCAATGGATTCCATATCCAGGTGGTTCGTGGGCTCGTCGAGCATGAGGAGGTTCGCCGGCGATACGAGCAGCTTGCCCAGCAGAACGCGGCTCTTTTCTCCTCCTGAAAGCACGCTCACTTTTTTAAGCGCGTTGTCTCCATCGAACATCATGAGCCCGCAGATAGCGCGGGATTCTCCCTGGCTGGAATCCGGGTGCGCGTCCATGATCTCCTGGAGGGCGGTCTTGTCGGGGCGCAGACGGTTGATATTGGTCTGTCCGAAGTAGGCGATCTTTGTATTGGGGTGCAGCCTTACCTCTCCGCTCGTGGGAGACATTTCCCGCGCCAGCAGGTTCAGCAGCGTGGTCTTGCCTTTGCCGTTCTTTCCGATCACGGCAATGCGGTCCTTCTTGGCCACGGCAATTGAGAGCCCGTCGATCAGCATCGGGCCGTTCTTGTCGAATCCAAAGGACAGGTCATCCACGGTCATCAGCCATTTCGCTTCAAAAGGCGCGGACCGGAACTTGAAATCAAGCGTTTTGATCTCTTCGAGCTTGCCGAGCGTCTCGTGCCTGGCGAGCGCCTTGACGCGCGACTGGACCGCGCTGGCCTTGGTCGCCTGGGCACGGAACCGGTTAATGAACTGCTCGACCTCTTTGCGTTTCTTTTCGTCATTCTGGCGTGTCTTCTCGTAGATCTCTTCTTCGAGCAGGATCTGGGCATAGAGCTTCTGCGTGCCTCCGGCGACCTTTCGCATCTTGCAGCGGTGGATGATCATGGTATGAGTAGTGACACTGTCCATGAACTCGCGGTCGTGGGTGATGATGATGAGCTCGTTCCTCCATGCGCGAAGAAACTGCGTGATCCAGCGGACCGAGACGATATCGAGATAGTTCGTGGGCTCGTCGAGGAGCAGGAGGTTTGGCCCCGACACCAGCACCTTTGCGAGGTTCAACCGCACCTGGTAGCCGCCGGACAGCGAGGAGGGCGGACGGTCGAAGTCATCATTGGAGAACCCGAGTCCATGGAGGATGGCCTCCGCCTTGTACGATTCATCGATGTGGTCTTCGTTCTTCGGAAGGGCCAGGCAGGCTTCCTTCAGCACCGTGTCTTCGGTGAAATGGATATGCTGGGACAAATGGCCGATGGCATATCCCGAGGGTACGGTGATCGTGCCCGCGTCCTGGTGCTCTTCGCCGAGGATCATGCGGAAAAGCGTGGACTTGCCGTGGCCGTTCCTGCCCACGAGCCCTACGCGCTCGCGCGGGTTTACCGTGAAGCTGACGCCGTCGAAGAGCAGTTGTTTGCCGTAGGATTTTTCCAGGTTCGTGATCTGAAGCATTTGCGTTCCTTGCAGGGAGCAGGTTGTGTGTGTAAACAGCTTTGCATAATAACGCAGGAGGACTGATATGGCAAATTATTTTTTACTTTTCGGCTGGATTATTAGAGAGGGAAAATGGTCTTATGCCTGACGCCGGGTGCAAACAAATTCGTTCTCGTTATGGCCGAATGATCGGGGCGGGTTTCAGTCCTGCGACGGTTTCGGTTTTTTGAACTTTCTGGTCCCTTCATACAGCTCATATTCAAGCAACCGGCACTCGATCCCGCTGTTGAAGAATTGAAAGGTCCTCTTCGGTTTCAGGCTCACCTTTTTGGCGAGGATCGGACTGCCGGTGAACACGTAGCCGGAAAATCCCCTGCATTTCTGCTTGAGATAATCGCCGATGTCCTTGTAGGTGGCCTCGAGCTTTTGGACCTCGCCCATCCGTTCACCGTACTCGGGATTCAAAACGATGATGCCGCTGGTCCCCGGCAGCGGGGTGTCGAAGAAATTGCAGACACTGAAGTCGATGAGGTGTTCCACTCCTGCGGTGGCCGCATTTTTTCGCGCTGCTTCCACGGCATGAGGGCTGATATCCGTGGCAATGATCTTCCCTGACAGGCTTTTTTTTGCCTTCTTCCGTGAGCTTTCGCGCAGTTCGTTCCAAAGCGCCGCACGATAGCCCTTGAGGTGCATGAACCCGAAGTTGCTCCTCAGGAGCCCCGGCGCGCGGTCCAGGCCGATGAGCGCCGCCTCGATGGCGAGCGTGCCGCTGCCGCACATCGGGTTGATGAAATTTCCCGTGCCGTCCCAGCCGGTGGCAAGCACGACCGCGGCGGCCAGCGTCTCCTGCATGGGCGCGCCCAGCGGGATCTTCCGGTAGCCGCGGCGCGAGAGCGGTTCTCCCGAGGTGTCGAGATACACCGAACACCGGTCTTCCTTCCAGTAGAGGTGTACCACGGATCGATCGCGCGCGGGGCCGGAGTCGGGCCGTTTCCCGCATTTTTCTTTTATGCGATCGACAATGGCGTCCTTGCATTTCAGGCTCGCGAAACGGGAGTCCCTGATCGTGGAATTTTCAACGCTCGAGGTGATGCAGAGATACCCGTCCTCGGGGATATGCTGCTCCCAGGCGATGTCATGCAGGGCATGATAGAGTTCGTCGGCGTCCCTGGCCGGGAATTCCTTGAGGACGAATAGCACGCGGTGGCCGGTACGCAGTAAAAGATTCAAACGCATGGCGTCGTCGAGGCTGCCCGCGGTTTCGACACCGGCGATGTTCTCGGACAGCACGGAGAAGTTCTCGTTGATCAGTTCCTGCTTCAGAAAAGGGGG
>JBARBN010000134.1:0-3972 GCA_049793155.1 Nitrospirota bacterium | reverse complement strand
ACCCGTATGCCAGGATTGCCATGGTTCACCGCATCCGGCGGGCATTATGGCGAAGTTCCCGAAATGCGGTGAGTGCCATAACATCGCCCACGATCTTAATAACTGGTCAGCGTCGCCAAAGCCGGTAACAACCAAACCGGCGGTAAAGAAAAAGTCCAAGCAGGAAGCGCCCAAACGGGCGCCAAAGGAAGCGATGTAGGACATCCCCTCATTGAAACACCGAAGGGCCTGTGATCTCACAGGCCCTTCTTTTTTTTAATAGCAGTTCTTATTTTAATTGTGATTGTAGAAGTTACTTCCCCGCACGTTCCAGCGATCTCTGAGAGAAGAGATCGTCCGCAAAATGTGTATGATATTTGATGCTCTCGATCGTAAGCTCGGTCCGGTGGCCCGTCTTTTTATTCTCCATGTTGATCTTGAATGGCGTCGGTATCCCGTCAATGGTTCGGATATCAGTGAAAACGCCGGCGCGATAAATATCATGGTCCTGATAATAATCTATCTTCAGATGGATCCAGAGGTCCTTTGCCACCCAGGCAACGTACTTTGTGTATTTCCGATGGATCTTCGGTGTGACCTCGACAACGTAGCAGGGTTTGTTGTCGACTATATCTTCTTTCAGAATACTGAACTTGTAGTCGTCCAGGTTCGGCGGCCCGCCGAAGTCATCGTACGAAAAATCAGACCCGAAGAACGAGTCATCCTGTGAACTTGCAGTAATGCGGCGAACGCGCTTATACTCCGGAAAGTAGGCCCAGAGGTCGCGGTCGGAGAACGTATGGGCGTGGATCAGGAAACCCACGTTTTTCAGGTCCGGCGGAGACTTGAATACGATGAGAACCTTATATGCCTCGGGGTCGGACTTTTTGCCATATTCCGTGAGCGTTCTTGTGCGCCTGCCGCCACCCTTGTCGAAGAGGACCATGGTCACTTCGGTCTTCCGGTCGAGTGACCGGGAGCGCTGCTCGTGGACCTTTTCATAAACCTCGCGGCCCGTCATAGCAAAGGCGGGCGAGCCAGAAGCCAGGAGCCAGAAGACAGACATCAGAATACAGAGCACGGAAGGCAGACAGGAGATGAAAGACATGGGCAACAGGCGTTCTTTCTGCTGCAAAATCATGAAGTAATTCCTTGTCTGACTTCTTACTTCTGACTTCTGTCTCCTGATAGTATCATTCATATGACAGCGCCTCCACGATATTCGTCTTTGCCGCACGATGCGCAGGGTACACGCCGGCCAGTGCCGAGAGCAGGGTCGAAAGGACGATCGCCCAGACGAGTGAGATCGTGTGCACGTGATATTGCATGCTTGCTCCGTAATCGCCTTTCAGAAAACCCTCCAGACTCATCCAGCCGACGACGATGCCCGCTCCGCAGCCGAGTGTGCCGCCGATGATGCCGAGGAGCATGGATTCGATGATGACCACGCGGGACACCTGGCTCCTGAGCATGCCGATGGAGCGCAAAATGCCGATCTCGCGCGTCCGCTCGAGGACCGATGCGAGCAGCGTGACGATGATGCCGAAGCAGGCTATGGTCATGGTGATGATATTGATCGCGTGGTTGACGGCGAAGCCCTGGTCAATGATCTTCCGGATCTCATCCTTGAATTCCCTGGCCGGCAGGACGAAAAGACGGCGGTCGTTTCCGAACCTTCGTGCGATCTCATTCCTGACTGCATCAACTTCGTTCTTCCGCTTTACCCGCACCGAGAATGAGTCCGCCAGAAACTCCTTCCAGTACCGGTGGTAGGTGTTCATATCCATGAGGATGGAGCCCGAGTCCGAGCTGTAGTCCACATTCACGACAGCGACCTTGAATTCGACAGGCCCTTCAGGCGTAGGAAGCACCATCGCATCGCCAGGTTTGAGGTGCTCCTGCGAGGCGATCGCTTCGTTCACGGCGATATAATTCTGGTTCGGCAACAAACGCGCCAGGTCTTCGCGCTTTCCCTCGGCGATCTTAAAGGGGCTGTACACGGTCCTTCGTTTGACGTCCAGCGTGAGGAGCAGGACGCGCCTGCCGCGATAATTGATGTAAAGCTTGCGGAAGGGGTCCGCTGAGAGAACGCCGGGCACCTGCTCGATTGCTTTTCCCATCTCGACGGGCATGGGGATGTTTTGAGAACCGGTGGTCGCGATGGGATGTCCGGAGGTTACGATGATGTCTCCCCGGACGTAGGAATCGATCCAGTCAAGTACGGACTGTTTGGTGCTGTATATGAGCCCTGATGAACTTACAAATACCGAGATCCCATAAAAGATGGCTGCAGCGGCCACGGCATTCCGGCTGATGTTCTTCTGGAGGTTCAGTCCGGCAAGCCTGCCCGTTGCTCCCGCTCGCGGCGAAATGGTTTTGCGAAAGAAGGCAAGAAAGCCCTGGAGCGCCGAAGGTGTCGCGAGTGAAATGCCGAGAAGGAAGAAGATCGTTGCCAGAAACATGGTCGCACTGTTGTGAAAGAGCGCCGATTCCTCAAAGGTCTTGAACAAGATCAGGAGAACGGCGGCAAGGAGGACCAGGGAAAGCGCCGCCATCTTCAGTCGCTTGCCTGAGAAAAAACCTTCTTCGGAGTAGGGTGTTGAGCGTATGGCCGACACCGGTGTGATGCGCGTGCTCGCGAGGGCGGGGAACAGAGCCGCCGCAAGGCTCGCAGCAATGCCGGTTACGAAGCCGATAGCGAGATCAGGAAGAGAGATGGCGATCTCCGAGATCGAGGT
The DNA here is from genome assembly GCA_049793155.1 of Nitrospirota bacterium. Taxonomy (GTDB): domain Bacteria; phylum Nitrospirota; class UBA9217; order UBA9217; family UBA9217; genus JALNZF01. The sequence goes on along the minus strand of JBARBN010000134.1, from coordinate 1,255 downwards.
CCTCTGGTAGAGTTCGGAAACGGTCTGGCCCACCGCACCGATCGCGGATCTCGCAAAGATGATGCCAACAACGAGGCCCAGCCCCGAGCCGACGATGGCCATTACAAAGGTCTCTCCCAGAAAGAGCGATATGATCTCTCTCCGCGTGGCGCCGAGGGCGCGCAGGATGCCGATCTCTTTTCTGCGCTGGACCACGGAGATCGAGACGGCATTATAGATCAGGTACATGCCCACGAAGACGGCGATGAAACTGATGAGGTTGATGTTCTTTTGAAAGTGGGAGATAAGGAGCTCGACCTGTTTTGTTCTGCCTTCAGGCGTTATGACGTTGTATCCTTCGGGGAGTGCTTTTATTATGCGATCACGGACAACATCCAGGTTCTCTCCGTGCAGAAGGCTCACATCGATGCGATCGATCCTGCCTTCCTTGCCGAAGGCCATCTGCGCGGCAGGGTAGTCCATGATCGCGATGCTGCCGGCCATGATCTTAGCCGGCCCTTCGGGATTCAGCAGACCGCGCACACGGAAGGTCCGTATGCCGCGCACGGTCTGGACCTGTATCTTCTGGTCGAGTTTGATCCCCTCGCGTTGCGCGAGCTCTCGGGTGAGCAGGATGGAGTCGGGACGGGCCAGGAACAGGAGCGGGTCGGGGATATCGGCGCTTTCATCGGAGAGTTTGTAATCGCGGATATTTCCGTCCTGGAGCACGTCCACGCCGAGGATCATGAGTGTTTGTTCCTTTGCCCCGATCAGGATTCCCTGCGTATCGATTACCGGTACGGCGTATTCGACGCCGGGGACCCTCTGAACCCGATCGATAAGGTTCTCGGGAAATCCGGACGCAGCGCCGGTGATCTGAAGCGCGGCGCGTCCCGTTACGCGGTTGATCGAGTCTTCGAATGAGTGCAAGACACTCTTGTTCACGATCCCGATGGACACGATGGCTGCAACGCCGAGGCTGATGCCCGCTACCGTCATCAGCGTGTGGACCTTCTGGAGGCGGATACGTTTGATGCTGATGTGTTTGAGCAGGTTCAGCAGATTCATATTATCTTTCACAAAAAAGAAAAAAAGTGTTGGAAGTGATACACGAGTAACTTGAGAATTCAATTCATTAAAAAATATGGGTCAAATATTAAGACGAAAACGTAAAGCATATCTCTCGCAAAGCCGCAAAGGCCGCAAAGAACGGCAATAACAAAAAGGGCTTATTGTTTTAAATCAAGACTTTCTTTGCGCCTTTGCGGCTTTGCGA
>JBARBN010000133.1:0-10673 GCA_049793155.1 Nitrospirota bacterium | reverse complement strand
TATCGGCATCTGCTACGATACCTGTCATGGTTTTGCGGCCGGATATGATATTCGTACAAAACAAGGCGTAGATGCATTACTTCGCGTGATCAAGGATACCGTTGGGTTGGATCGGTTAAAGGGAATGCACCTGAATGACTGTCTCCGTGATTTCAATTCCCATGTTGATCGACATTGGCACATCGGCGAGGGCAAGATCGGACTCGACGGGTTTAAGGCGCTCCTGAATCATCCGGAATTCAATGATGTTCCAAAGATAATGGAAACACCGAAGGAAACTGAAGAAGACGACCCAAGGAACATGAGGACCGTGATCTCATTGATGCGATAGTCAATCAGATACCTTTGGCGGAAAGCGGGGTGATAAAGTCATGGATGACAAGCAGAGAGATCAGGTCCGGCAAAGGTTAACTCATGCAAGAGAATCCCTCAAAGACGCTAACGATCTTTTTATGGAGGGCGCGGAGCTTGGCTATGTGATGAACAACCTGTACTATTCATTTCTCTATCCGGTGCTCGGCCTGCTCCAGTCGCGACAGATTCCAGCTCCGATGCAGAGCACGGCGATATCGCTCTTTGATCGGGAGTATGTTCAAACAGGTATCTATGAGAGCAGGTTCCTTGATGCGTTCCGCAGGGCTTTTGACCTTCGGCCTGCGTGTGAGAGCAGGAAAAAGATCGTAAAAGCGGATATTGAGGCACTCCTGCCTGTTGCCAGGGATTTTTTGGATGAGGTTGAAAAAAATATACGTTGAATCGCCGGGAACAATGGCCCGCCAAGGTAAAAATCCTTTCTGGATTTTTTAACCTGCCTCTGGTATAGTACACCACACTGTCAGGCGGGACAAAACAGGGGATAGTTGCAAAAACTCGGGCCGGTTCATATTATGAAAGCAGCGGACATTGCCGATAAGAAAACAGCAGTAAGGCGCTACAACGCTTTTGGGCAGTACATGAAGCGGTTGTACCGCACGCCGGTCTACAAGGTGAATGTTGACGCCGGATTTACCTGTCCCAACCGCGATGGAACAGTTGCGACAGGCGGGTGCATTTATTGCAACAACGACAGCTTCAGGCCATCGGCATGCACGAGCACGGCATCGCTGCGCGAGCAGATCAACAAGGGAATTCCCTACCTTCGCTCGCGATACGGAGCGGATAAGTTCATCGTCTATTTTCAGCCTTATACCAATACGTATGCGAGCGTCGAGACACTTGACAGGCTCTACCGTGAGGCGCTCGACAATCCCGGCGTCGTCGGCCTTGCCATCGGCACGCGGCCGGACTGCGTTGATGAACAAAAGATCGCGCTCCTGGAAACGCTCGCACGCGACCAATTTGTTCTCGTGGAATACGGGCTTCAGTCGGTCTATGATAAAACGCTTGCCTTCATAAACCGGGGGCATGACTACGCCTGCTTTAAGACCGCCCTTGCCTTGACCGTCGACCGGGGAATCCACGTCGGGGCCCACCTCATACTCGGCTTCCCGACGGAAACGCGGGAAGAGATGCTCAGTATGGCCGATGAGCTGTCACGATTGCCGATAGAGTTCCTCAAGATCCACCAGCTCCAGGTGGTAAAGGACACGGCTCTTGCGGATCTCTACGCGGAAAAACCTTTCGCGACCTTCGGGTATCATGAGTATATTGAAATGCTGGCTGATTTTATTGAGCGGCTGTCGCCGGATATTGTGCTGCAGCGTCTTTTCGCGGCTGCACCGGATGACATTCTGATCGCACCGCTCTGGAACAAGACGCGCAGTGAATTACTGCGCGACCTCGATTCCTTTATGGAGCAGCGGGGGAGCTATCAGGGAAAAGCGTGCGCTGATCGCGCACGAATTGTAAAATGAAAATTGGAAATTGGAAAGTGTAGATTTCATTCTGAAATTTGCAATCTCCAATCTTAAATTTCCAATACACCGAAGGTGAAATAATGATCGATCTCCATACCCATTCACTGTTCAGCGACGGCGTGCTTGTGCCGTCTGAACTGGTCCGGCGAGCGGTGATGAAGGGTTACGAAGTGATCGCGATTACGGATCATGCCGACGCATCGAACCTTGACTTCACGATACCGCGGGTGGCCGCGGCATGCAAAGAGCTAAACCGCCGCTGGAAGATCACTGCGCTGCCCGGCATCGAGCTCACCCACATCCCGCCTGAGACCTTCGGGGAGCTCACCGATCGGGCCCGCTCCCTTGGAGCAATGATCGTGGTTGCCCACGGCGAAACGCTTGTGGAACCTGTCCACCCCGGGACGAACAGGGCGGCGATCGAGGCGCGGGTTGACATCCTCGCTCATCCCGGCTTGATCACCAAAGAGGAAGCCGAACTGGCATACAAGAACGGGGTACATCTTGAGATCTCCGCGCGCAAAGGACACAGCCTGTCCAACGGACACGTGGCAATGAGGGCAGGTGAGACGGGCGCCAAGCTGGTAATTGATACCGATGCCCATGAACCGGGAGATTTGATCTCTGATGAACTTGCCCGGAACGTCCTGCTTGGCGCAGGCCTGAGCCCGGATGCTATTGCGGCTATTTTTCAAAATTCGAAGGATCTGGCCGCAAAAGCGAAGGCAGCTTTCAATAAGTAGCGGCATTGAAGTAACAACCGAACACATCGCAGGATATTCCTTGTGTCTTCGCATAAGGTCTTGTCGATATTTAATCATGCAGGGGAGGTTTTAGAGATGCTGACGATCAAGAAAAAAGTGCGTGTCGCGAAGCAAACACAGGAACAGGAGATCGCGACCGTCATGCACAAGGTAACTGACGTCCTGTCGGTTTATAAAAAACAGGTCGTCATCGCCCTTTCACTCCTGGTGGCACTGCTCGTAATAGCCGGAGGATATTCGATCATACGGTCAGCCGATGAGCAAAAGGCCGGGGCGCTTTTTTCTGCTGCTTATGAATCCTACAGCCCGTCAGGTGATTCGCCGGCGGACTACAGAAAAGCACTTGAGCTCTTCCGCGGTGTCCAGAAGAAATATGCCGGGACCATGAGCGGCGCGATGGCGCAATATTACGTCGGCAACTGCCTGGAAAATCTCGGTCAGACGGACGAGGCGCTCAAGGAATATCAGGCTTTTGTCAAAACTTACTCGGGCAGAAAATTTCTTCTGGGACTTGTGTATCAGCGCATGGGATACGGATACGTCATACTCGGAAAACAGGCCGAGGCCATCAAGGCATTCGAACAAGCGGATTCTCTGGAAACTCCGGGTGTTGCCACTATAGAACTTGCAAGGCTTTATGAGGCTTCCGGAAATATTTCCGAGTCGCAGAATAAATATAAGATAGTGCAAGAGAAACTCGGCGGTTCTGCCTGGAGCATTGAAGCCATGGGTAAGTCGCAGTTGATCGCTCCAGCCTCGAAACCGGTTGCTGAAAAAGAGGGAAAGTAACAACGGGAACGGGATATGTCGGTAAGATCAGAAGACACTCACCCTGGACTGCATACGTTCTATGCGAAGAAGGCCCGGGAGAAACAGGATACAGATACCGGTTAAAACTCGGATAGTTGCGGCATAGTGTCTTTTTCATCCGGGATCATGTTCAAGCCGTCATCCTTTCTCTATCTTACGGCTTCCAAAAAAGACAGGGCCTAACCGGTCCCCTCGTCAGATCTCTCCATCGTTCCTGCTGCGATTCTTATGAAGATAAAAGAAAAAAATAAAAAAATATTGCTTTGGGTCCTCGTTGCCTTCTTGCTCTGGGCAGCATATACAGCCGTTCATTCGTTACTGCTCAGGCGCGGAAAGGATCTGAATGCGCTGTTCTTTGACCTCTCCGATTATGAACTTAATTTCAGCTCATTATTTCTTGCCGGTCTTGCCGTTTTTATCGTACTGGCGGGTCTGTTTGGCATGCTGGCAAAAAAAATCCTTGCGAGATACAGTCGGGACGAAGAGCAGTTCAAGAATCTCGTCGAACTATCAAACGATATTATCACTATCGCTGACAAGGACGCAAATATGCTGTTCATGAATGATGCCGCCTGCCGCATCCTCGAATGGAAGCTGAAAGAAGCGATCGGCAGGCCGTTCACGGACTTCATTCATCCTGAGGACAGGAGAAAATATCAGGGAAAGCGCGAAGAGCTGGTGAAATTGCGAACAGATACGTTTATAGTAGAGAACCGGTTCATTTCGAAAAGCGGAAAATCAATAAAGGTACTCCATACGGTACGTATGCTCACTGATAAACAGGGAGCGCTTGTCCAGACTCTCGGTATTGCAAGAAATATCACGGAAAACAGGCGGGTGGAAGAGTCGCTTCATAAGGCCGTTGCAGCGGCAAAAGATGAAAAGGCGAGGTTGGAATACGTAATTTCAACGATCGACGATGGCATAAGCATTCAGAGCACGGATTTCAAGGTGCTTTATCAAAATCAGGCGCACAAACAGATATTCGGCGGGGATTCGGGGGCTGAATATTGCTACCAGGCATTCACGAAAGCTGATTCTCTCTGTCCCGGCTGTCCGCTGGAGGAAGCTTTTAAAGACGGCAAGATCCACAGGCTGGAAAAGGAGATAACTATCAACGGTGGAGTTCGTTTCATTGAGATAAAAGCATCTCCCTTTATGGACGCATCCGGCACCATTGTCGCAGGAATCGAGCAGGTCAGGGACATTACGGCACGCAAGAGCGCGGAAGATAAACTGAGGATGTTTTCCGTGGCCATCGAGGAGGCGATTGACGGCATACAGATCATCGATCTGGACGGCCACATCGTTTATTCCAACAAAGCGGTAGGGCTCATCTACGGATTTTCGCACGAGGAACTTGTTGGGATGCCTATCAGTGATATGAACGCTGACCGGGAATTCGCCGAGGGGGTCATCCTTCAAAAGGTAAGGGATACCGGCAGGTGGAGCGGAGAACTTATGGCTGTCCATAAAGACGGAAGAAACTTTCCAGTGTGGTTCTCCATGTCGGTCGTGAAGAGTGAACACGGCCGGCCCATTGCGCTCATAAGTTCCCTGCAGGACATCACCGAGCGTAAACTGACAGAAGAGACCATGAAACAGAACCATGACCAGTTGATGAAGCTTGTCGAAGAACGCACCATGGAACTTTCGAGCGCGAACGAGAAGCTCCGCAAGGAGATTGCAGATCGGGGGAAAATAGAAAAAGATCTGCTCAAGGCTCAGAAATTAGAATCGTTCGGCATCCTCGCCGGCGGCATTGCGCATGATTTCAATAATCTGCTTGCATCGATCACGGGGAACATCTCTCTTGCCAAAATTGATCTCGATCCCAAGAACAGCGCTTATCGGCAGCTTGAGGGCGCGGAGAAGGCTTCGATCAGAGCCCAGGACCTTACCCGCCAGTTGCTCACATTCTCGAAGGGCGGAGATCCGGTCAAGAAAGCGGTGGCACTTGGTGACTTGATCCGGGAAGTCACCGGTTTTACCGTGCACGGTTCACGCATAAAGTTCTTTTTTTCTCTTCCCGGAGACCTCTGGCTTGCGAACGTTGACGAAGGCCAGATAAGCCAGGTCATCCATAATCTCCTGATCAATGCGGACCATGCAATGCCCAAGGGAGGGACGATCACGATCAGCTGTGAAAATGCCATTGTCGTCGAGCCTTCGAAACTACCGTTGAAGCAGGGAAATTATGTGAGGATCAACGTCAGGGACCACGGTATCGGCATACCGCAAGAACACCTCCCGAAGATATTTGATCCCTACTTTACGACGAAGCAGAAAGGGAGCGGACTGGGCCTCGCCATGGCATATTCCATAGTCAGCCAGCACGGCGGACATATTTTTGCCGAATCGGTGCCCGGAAAGGGCACGACCTTCATCATCTATCTGCCTGCCTTCGATTCCGTGACAGCGAACATAGGATAATCGAAATGATAACAGTCACGCGCACAGGTCTACGCTCAGATTGTGCAGATCATGACTATCAGTAAGATGTGTATATTCTTATAATTGAACTGAACAAAAAAAAGGGTCAGGGAATATTCCCTGACCCTTTTGTCGTTATTCTTAAATGTTAAATCTGGTCGCTATCAACGACCAGCTTGATCTTTTGCCCGGCGCGCACGGCAATGCCGATGCCCTTGTTCCATTCGCGGATATCAGCGATGGTCACATTGTGCTTCTTCGCAATACGATTAAGCGTTTCGCCGCGCCTGACGCGGTAAAGGATCTGCTGTTGTCTGCCGGCCTGTCCCATGGACAAGTAGCTCAAATCATGGTTTTGCCCGTTGATGTCTATGGGAATGAGCAGGTGCTTGCCTGGCGCAATTCGGTTCTTTTTGAGCCCGTTGATGTCTCGGATCGCCTCCAGGCTCGTGTTGTACTGTTTAGCGAGTGAGGAGAGTGTCTCGCCTTTCCGGACTTCATGCCGTTCCCACTTGATCTTCTGCTCAGGAGGTACAGCGGCGAAGTTCACAAGGAAGGTCTCTTTCGTGCCAAAAGGGATTCTCAGGGTGTAACCGGGATAATGCGGAGGTGTTACCCACCGTTTGATCTCGGGGTTCAACTCTTTGATATCCTTATAGGTGCAGTTCGCGCAGCTTGCTATCAGTCGGAGGTCCGTGCTTTCATCGATCACCACTTCATCAAACTTGTATGGATCGACATTCGTTATGGTGAAGCCGTAGGCTTCGGGGTTCTTGGCAATAATCGTCGCGGCCATGTATTTTGGAATATAGTTCTTCGTTTCCGGCTTGATGTACCGCGAAGCCTTCAGGTCCCAGAAGTCGTCGGAGCGGGTCCTGAGCACGGCGCGCTGGACCTTTCCGGCACCTGCATTGTATGATGCGAGGGCCAGCGGCCAGGAGCCGAAGAGACTGTGCAGGTCTTTCAGATGCTCGGCCGCTGCATTCGTGGACTTAATAGGGTCTTTCCGTTCATCGATCCACCAGTCTATCTTGAGTCCGTAAAGCTTGCCTGTGGCAGGCATGAACTGCCAGGCCCCGACAGCCCGACACCAGGACACGGCATAGGGGTTGAATCCGCTCTCGATCATGGCCACGTAGACCAGATCCTCGGGGAGGTTCTTTTCTTTGAATATTTTTTTCATCACGGGAATATACCGTGCAGACCGGTCCAGCCAGAGTTGGAAGATATCGTGACCGCGCGACTTGAAATACTCCAGATGGCTTTCCACACTGTCGTTCAGGATCATGGGGATATCATAGGGTTTTACATAGGCTGAATCATCGCTTGATTCATCAAGCTTGGCTACATCTTCTGAAGGAGGCTTTAGTTGAGAGGGGATTACTTGATCGGTATCGGGATTGATGCCCTCTGCGTGAGCGGGTGGAATCGGAGATAGGAAAACGAGACTAAGTATAAATAAAATAAAGGTAATTCTATGGTTCATCTTTCTTCCTCCAGATAGCTAAAAATTACATTATTTCAAGGTTTTTGTCAAGAAAAAAAATAAAATTACTTGGTTAACCTAATATTACTTGACCAATGTTTTTAGACCCTTCCGGATATTCATCTTACTTGCCGACGAGAATTTAGAGATGATATCCTTGCAATTCAGGAAGATGTTCTGTACTATTATATGCATGAAGCATGCCGGACTTTGCGAGGTATTCAGTTCTATTCAAGGCGAGGGCCCATGGGTTGGTCAGCGCCAGATCTTTGTCCGCTTTGCAGGGTGCGATATCAGATGCCGATACTGTGACACGGTGGATGCTTTTAAAATACAAGAAGGTCAAGCTTACCCGCAATTCTGCGGCGTTCAGATCTCGGCAGGTACAAACGAGCGCGAGCAGGCAACCAATCCGATCTCCTCCCTGGTGCTTACGAAATTCTGCAATCGTCTTGTCATTCCAGGACCATCGCGCCCGGTGATCAGCCTTACAGGAGGAGAGCCTCTGTTACAAGCATCGTTTCTGATGGAATGGCTCCCCATGGTTCGGAACGACTTCACTTTGTATCTGGAAACAAACGGCATTCATACCGAAGACATGCGGTTGATTTACGACCTGGTAGACGTTGTAAGCATTGACTTTAAACTGCCTTCTTCCACCGGACTCCGTCCATTTTGGGATGACCATACGAGATTTCTTGAGCTTGCGCGCGGAAAAAAACTTTACGTAAAGGTTGTCGTGACCAGAGACACCCGGATGGAGGATATCCTTATTGCGTGCAAAATTATCGAGCGATTTGATCGATCCACCGTGCTGGTTATCCAGCCCGCAAGTGGACCACTAAAGCCTGACTCATCCATGCTCCTGGATTATCAACAGTCGGCACTCAAAATCATCGAGGATGTGCGCGTCATTCCTCAGACGCACAAGAAGTTAAACGTACCCTGAATAAAGACAACCCGACAGCATACAGCACAATATTAAAGTTTTACAAAACAAATACTAGTGATGGGTTCCCCCGTCAACGTGATCGTTCTTGATATAAATCCGTCAAAGATCGGCGTCAATTGTTTGACTTTTCCCATACAACTGTACAGAATTTGACTAAAAGACATCCTCATAAATGCAAATGCGGTGTGCGCAAAACAAATCCATAAATAAAAATAGGCACCCGCTCCAAGAAGGAGTGAATCTCAAGACATGAATTTCCAGATCCTCTCTTTGGTCATAGAGGAACTTAACGCGCTCCTCAAGAATGGGCGGGTGGAGCGCGTGTATCAGGGGAGAGGGGGAGGATTGTATTTTCTGCTTACTCACGAGCGGAAAAAATTCATTCTTTTGCTGTCCCCTGACCGCGCCATGCCCCGCATTCATCTCGTGAGCGCGAAGCCGGCTGCCGAGAATACGCCCCATGGCTTCATCCTGTTCCTCAGGAGCCGCGTGTCCGGAGCACGGGTGACCGGCATCAGCCTGCTGAACCAGGACCGCGTCGTAGAAATCCGCTTCAAAAGGCAGGGGGAAGAGTATACCCTCATGTTCGAGCTCTTGGGTTCATCGGCCAATCTTGTCATTCTTGATATTTCATCGATCATACTCGCGGTCTACAACCCTGTCCCCCCCGCAGAAAATGTGATTCGTCCGCTTCTGCCGGGACTCAATTACCGCGCTCCTGAAAAACCTCACAAAGCAGGTCTTCAGAGAAACGACCTCTCAGGCAGATTCGATGCTGGTCCATCTCCCAACGCGGCTGCGGAACTCTATTACGAACGTCTTATCGAGCAGCGGCATATCGCAAGACTCCGGACTGAGCTTTCCTCTCGTATAAATAAGGACCTTTCAAAGACCATTCGTCTGATGGGCGCCTTGTCCGGAGATCTGCAATCAGCCGACCGGGTTGACGAATACAGGCAAGCGGGGGACCTAATCCTTGCACATCTGAAAGAGCTGAGGACCGGGATGGAGCAGGCGGACCTTATGGGGTATGACGGCAGGAGCGTGCCGGTCCTGCTCGATCCGAAGCGTTCGCCGTCAGGGAACGCGGAACTCTATTTCAAAAAGTATAAAAAAGCGAGGAAGGGTCGGGACATCATCGCCGAGCGTCTGCGTCAGACCACTGATATGGCCTCATATTTCAAATCGCTTTTGAATGAAATTGAACAGGCTCAAAACGGTGACACCCTCATGTCCATCCGCTCCAAGCTTGTAGCAGAAGGACGACTTGAAAGAAAGCCCGGTCCGTATAAGAGAACGCAGCAGGGCAGCGCTTCGCCGGCGATAAGAAAAATCATATTTAAAGGCTGGGAGATACTGGTGGGCAAGAGCGCAGCAGGCAACGATCATCTTACGATGAAGATAGCCCGGCCCGACGATCTCTGGCTTCATGCCGAGGGCATGCCCGGCTCTCACGTTCTTGTCCGGAATCCAAATGCAGGCAGCATCCCTCCCGAAGTGCTGCTGAAAGCGGCGGCGCTTGCGGCGTTCCATAGCAAGGGGAAAAATGCCGGTAAAGTGCCGGTGACGTATACCCGCGCGGGTCTCGTAAAGAAACCAAGGGGCGCGAAACCGGGTCTGGTGACGCTCCAGGACCGGAAGTCCCTGATGGTGAAGCCCGAGGACGGATAGGCTGCTGCTCAAAAATGATTATTACCTTTACAGATTGAATAGATTCGAGTAAAATTTGTTCACTGCCGAAGGCAATAACCATGACAAAAAAAATAGTCATATCGCTCCTCATGGCCCTCCTGATCTTCGGTATCACGATCTTCCTTTACATCCAAGGCCAATTCAAAAAACCCGAGTTCTTTGTCTACGATGTCCAGACAAGACTCCTGCGTTCAGATAAAGTTCTGGACAGCAGGATAAAGGTCATCCTCGTGGACGAGGCCTCGCTCACCTCGATGTCGGACATCGTGGGCAGATGGCCGTGGCCGCGCGCCATCTGGGCGGACCTGCTTGATTTCCTCTCAAAGGGCGGAGCCCGGGCAGTGCTTTTTGATGTTTTATTTCTCGAACGGCAGGATAAGATAAATGACAGGACGCTCATTGACGCCACGAATGCATCGCAAAATGCATACCATAGCATCATGATAAGGCGGGAGGATCCCGACCAGGGCTCGGAGAACACGTACTTAAATCGGCCGATGCCTGATGAATTTGTCAATCGGTTTGCGCTTAAGAATGTCAGAGGCTCGCTTCATCTGAAGCCGGGCAGTGAGTACAACGACTTTGCGCTTCCCATTCCGGGTCTGGCGGCGGCTTCCAAAGGAATAACCGTCGTCGAATTCAAACCTGATAATGACGGGGTCTACCGGAGGACACAGCCG
>JBARBN010000132.1:0-2647 GCA_049793155.1 Nitrospirota bacterium | reverse complement strand
TCCCCGCAGGGACCTCCTCCCTGCCCAGACGCATGATGGACCCCTTGCCGAACTGTTTCTCTATCTGGCCCACCGCCAGTTCCAACGCTTTCAACTTGTCCTTATCCGCCACTGTGTATCTCCTTTCGCTGCTTATTAATTATCTGGAATTGACACATCATGAATGTGACTCTAATGCTGTCATTCCCGAAGGTTTTATCGGGAATCTGGTATTAAACCATATCCCCGATTGGAGCATTCGAGGGATGACAAGCTATTTGGTAGTTCGCATACGTCCCTCTTCTCTCGTCTATCGCTTATTAAGCTCCACCCTGCCCATTTCCGTATACACCGCGCCCGACGGCTTGAGTTCGCTTTTCATCAGGCTGACCGCAGTTGCATCGAATCCCGGCAGGACCTTGTCCCTGGTCTCTTCCAAGACGGCGAGCCACTGATCGCGAGACCGGACATCCTTTATCCTGCCGAGGGTAAGGTGCGCGGTAAATTTCCGGTCCTCACGCGCCAAACCGATACGGACCATTGCCTCTTCGACGGCCTCCTGCAGTTTTGACAGCTTTCCGATATCTCCTGAAAGCCCGATCCACACCACGCGAGCGTTCCGCGGATTTGGGAACGTCCCGACCCCTTTGACTTCAAGCCGGAACCGGCCGATCCCTTCCACGGCTGTTTGCAAACCGGTTACGATCTCCGGGACCTTCGTCTCCGGGACTTCACCCATAAATTTCATCGTCAGATGCATGCCCTCAGCGCGCGTCCAGCTTGCATCTACCTTCGCTTTTTTAAGCTGTTCCTGGACCTTGACCATTTCTGCCTTGATCTCGTCCGGGATCTCTATGGCAATGAAGAGTCTCATTAAATTTCAGGAGACATAAGTCAGGAGTCAGGAGAAACAGCTGACCTTTATCTTCTGGATTCTGGCTACTGTTTCCCAGCTCCTACGCGATCAAGTGCCGCCTCACCATATCCAACGCCATCTGCGAGGCCCTGACACGAACCTGTTCCCGCGTCCCAAGGAACCGGTATTCAGCAACCTTGACGCCCTGCGCTGATGCGAGCGCCGTGTAGACGAGCCCCACCGGCTTTTTTTCAGTCCCTCCGCCCGGGCCCGCGATGCCCGTAACGGCCAGCCCGAGGTCCGTGCGGGCTGTCTGTCGCATCCCCTGTGCCATGGCTTCCGCTACCTGACCGCTGACTGCGCCGTGTTTCTCAATAAGGGCCAGCGGCACGCCGAGCATCTCGGTCTTTGCAAGATAACTGTACACCACCACGCCGCGCTCGAAATATTCGGAACTTCCCGCGATGCTCGTGATCCGTCCGCCGATCAGCCCGCCGGTACACGATTCCGCAACGGCGACTTTGAACCTTCGCTGTTTCAGGAGCGCGCCGACCACCTCTTCGAGTTCCTGTCCGTCAACGCCGTAAATCGCATCGCCGAGCTTTTCCCGTATTCCTGCATCAGTCCTGTCCACCTGCGACTGCGCCTGCTCGGCACTGGACCCGCGGGCGATGATGCGGATATCCACGCCGCCGGTTTCCTTTACGGTGAGACCCACCACCGGGGACCCCTGCTTCAGAATGTCCTGTATCGTCTGATTCACTGCCGACTCGGACAGACCGCAGGTGCGCAATACCCGCCGCCGGATGAACATCCTGCCGCCAAACCGCTCTTCGAGCACGGGCCGGAGCCCCTCATGGAACATGGCCCGCATCTCTTTCGGCACACCCGGAAGGACCGCGATGAACAGGCCGTCTTCGTCGATGAAGAAACCCGGGGCAACACCTACCGGATTCTGAATGAGCCTCGCCCCCGTCGGGATAAGCGCCTGCCGATCGTTCGACGCGATAACATCTTTTCCCCTGCCGGCAAGCATGGTGTGAATGGCCTTCAGCGCATCGTCGTTCAGGACCAGACGTTTCTTGACGATCTTTGCGATCACCTTGCGTGTAATGTCATCCTCGGTCGGCCCGATCCCGCCGGTGACGATCACGACCGCAGCCCTTCCGAAGGCCTTCCGAAGCGCCTCTTCCATGTCCTGCTCATCGTCCCCCACCACGGTCTTGAATGCGGTCTCGAGGCCGATCAGCATGAGCTCTTCCGAAAGGTAGAGGGAATTTGTGTCGATCACGCCGCCCGACAGGAGTTCGGTGCCGGTGGCGATGATTTCAGCGCGCATAGAAAATGACTCCTAACTCAAACGGCAGCCACGGATAAACACGGATTAACACGGATAAAAGCCGCCAATAACTGATAGTTGTATACAGCAAAGCGCGAGACTCGAGCCACTTAATTTCTCTAATCTCAAATGAACGTCATTGTATCATCGTGCCGCACCCGCCGTCAATGAAATTTGGCCTTCAGTAGACCATCTAAAAAGTGTTTTAAGTGGTTCGATAAGCTCACCACGAACGGCTAACGATTAATAAAATTCTCTGATCCCCGTTCGCCCTGGGATGAACGCAGAGTTATTCAACAACCTGTTAGAGGAGCTCGTAGGCCCATACCTTTCCATCACTGCGGGTTTCCTCGACGCGCTTCACCAGCCGCTTTTTGTGCAGGTTCAGAAGCCGCGTGCCGCTCGTATTCGCCTCGATCTTTTTACCATCCGAGAGTTCCTTGGACGTTACCCGCTTTTTTTTGATGATGAAG
>JBARBN010000131.1:0-4410 GCA_049793155.1 Nitrospirota bacterium | reverse complement strand
GTCGAGGGGATGCCGAACATGATGAGAAGCGGCGTCAAAAGAAATCCGCCGCCTACGCCGAAGAGACCGGAAAGCAGTCCCACGGCAAGCCCGAGCCCGATGGGGATCAGGATGTTGATACTGGTCAATGCTACAGGTAGATACAAGTACATCTCGATAGCTCCTTTTCTTTTTTAAAATTTTTTACTGCTAGACCTGCAGAGTTACTAATCCGGCATGGAGCAGAGCGCATGAACTCCTGTGCCTTGCTCTCTGCCCTCTGGTTTTTCCCCTTTGTCCTTTGCTCCTACGCCACCGCGCAGGCCTGCCTGGTCATGGTCACGATCGGCCGCGACGCTGTCCGTACAAGCCGGCTCAAATCCTTTGAAGTTACATTCCCTGCCTCGGTAATTGCGGGACTCAACACAACTTTATCGATACCCGCGTGTTCCTTGATAAATTTTCGTATGCCCGATATCGCGTCAAGACCCGTGGAATGGACATTCGCCTGAATTCCTTCCTGAAGGCATCTTTTCACGACCTCGTTTAGCTCTTTTTCGTATATTTCCTGCCTGTCCGGGGAGCCCTCACTCATCATCTGCTGTGCCGTATCGTGCTCGCCCTCCTCCGCAAAGCTGACTGCCGTCATCAGGTTTTCGAACCTGGTCGCGAGACGGTTCTGCTTCTGGACGAACAGGAGTGCGATGTCCTCATACATCGCCTTTGCAAGCTCGATGGCATACGAAACCCCTTCTTCCAAATTTTCATCACGGTAGGTGACGAACAACAACTGCCTCTTTCCCATTTCTCTGCCTCCTTATGGTGATTGGTTTCTTGCCTTGTACTATTGCAGAATGGGTGCCAAGGCATAACATGCTGATTATGCTTAATATTTTACGCAGGCATGAGTTTGGGCTGTTTCAGATGTGAACGCAGATGAACGATGGTTGAGACGAAGAGGTAATCCTGGCGGAAGGAATGGCCAAAAACCATTTATTAATAGACTGTTAGTCCAATATAATGAAACTTGTCCGGCAGGAACAGCGGAATAAGAAAAAGAAGTAGTGTTCAATTGTGAAACATAACTCGAATCAAAGCAGGTGAGCGCCTCATATTTTCAAGAAATTTGCATGCGAAGGGATAAGAAGGGTGATATTTCGTTTGAATTAATGGTCTACTTGTCGTTACCGGGTTTCAGTATCCTCCACAAGCTTGTCCGGGAGATACCAAGCACCTCTGCCGCCTTGGATTTATTATCGCCGTACATTTCGAGTATCTTCTCCGCATAGTCCTTGTTGAGTTCCTCGATGGTCCTGACCTTGTCCGGCTCGATCGTCTCTATCTGGAACATCTTGATGGTCTGGGGCAGACTGCCCGGAGTTATCACTTCGCTCTTCTCGAGGATGATCGCTCGCTCAACGATGTTCTCCAGTTCACGCACATTTCCCGGATAACTGTAATGCAGGAGCACCTCCAGTGCTTCTTTCGTGAACCCCGAGATCTTCTTGCGGGAACTGAGAACGTGTTTTTCCAAAAAATAGGTGCAGAGCGGGGGGATGTCTTCCCGTCGATCGCGGAGCGGGGGGATGGAGATCTCCATGACGTTCAACCGGTAGTACAGGTCCTCCCGGAACCGTCCCTCGGCGATAATGGACCGCACGTTCTGGTTGGTCGCCGCGATGAAACGAACGTCGACCTTGATCGGCTTGGTTCCGCCGACACGGTAGAACTCCCCCTCTTCGATCACCTTGAGCAGTTTGGCCTGAAGGCCGGGGGCCATCTCGGCTATCTCGTCCAGGAACAGCGTGCCCGTGTCGGCGATCTCCACGAGCCCCTGCTTGGTCCTGACCGCGCCGGTGAAGGCTCCCTTCTCGTGGCCGAAGAGTTCGCTCGCGAGCAGTTCCTCGGTCAGCGTGGCGCAATTGATGGAAAGAAACGGCATTCCCTGCCGTCGGCTCGTGTAGTGGATGATCTTGGCAAGGAGGCTTTTGCCCACACCCGTCTCGCCGGTCAGAAGCACGTTGCAATCCGATTCCTTCATCCCATCAATGGTCCCGAGGATGCTGTTCATGCTCACGCTCCGGGCGATGATCGAGACCTTTTTGTCCATGCTCGCGTAGGCCTTGAGCGCAAGGTTCTCTTTCTTCAGTATCTTCTGATCCCTGATCTTGTTTACTTTAAGGACCAGTTCGTCGAGGTCAAAGGGCTTTGTCACATACTCGACTGCGCCCTTTTTCATTGCCTCCACGGCTGAACCGATGCTGCCGAAGCCGGTGATGATGATCACCTCCAGCTCGATCTGTTTTTCCCTGACCTTTTCGAGCAGCTCAATGCCGGTAAGCCCGGGCATCTTGATGTCCGCGATCAGGATGTCGAAGGACCCTGATTCGATCCTTGCGAGGGCATCGCGGCCATTCAGCGTACTGGTGACCGCGTAACCCTCGGCCGTGAGGGTTTTCACCAGGTGCTTGACGGTTATTTCCTCGTCCTCGGCTATTAATATATTGAATGCCATGCGATAATTTCCTTTTTGAAGAGAAGTTACTCCAGGTTATCCTGCTGCACCGGCAAAACGATCACGAACATCGTGCCCTTGCCCGGCTCGCTTTCGGCGGCGATATCACCGCCGTGCTTTCTGATGATATTATACACAATGGCCAGCCCCAGACCCGTACCCTTGTCCTTGGTAGTAAAGAAAGGCTCAAAGATCTTGTCCAGCGACTCCCGGGGGATCCCCCTCCCCGTATCAGTGATCCTGATAATGACCGCTTCATCCGCCTTCTTCAGCGATACGGAGAGGTCTCCCCTCCCCTGCATCGCATCCACGGCATTCGCGAACAGGTTTCCGAAAACCTGCTCCATCTGCCCCCGGTCCGCGGACACCACAATCTTCTGCGGGTCCGTATCGAGCGAGAACCGTATGTTCCCGAGATCACGGGTGCTCCCGAGGTGCCGGTAGGAGTCTGTGATCAACCCGGTCAGATCCACGTCCGCGAACTGCGGGTCCCTTCCCCGCGCAAACTCGAGGAGCTCTCCCACGATACGCTTTACCCGTTCCGTCTGACCGAGAATGTCACCGACCGACTCCTTGATCTCGGCCGAGCAATGCTCCCCTGCTTCCTTCGCGAGCACCTGTGCCGAAAGATAGATGTTGTTCAGGGGATTGTTCAACTCATGGGCCACCCCGGCGGCGAGAGTACCGATGGCGGCGAGCTTTTTGCTCTGCATCAGCTCTTTGTTCTTCCGTTCTATCTCCGTGTCCCGCTCGGCAAGCTTGTCCTCCATGATATTGAACCGATCGATCAACACCCCGACCTCGTCTTGGGCATTTCCCCCGGAAGCAGGGATGGATATATGAGGGTAGGAACCCTTGCCCGTGCTCTCAACCACCTTGATCATAAGGATCAGCCTTTTTACAATGTTAGTGCTGATGAAAAACAGTGTCCCGATCCCCACGGCAAAGAAGAGCGGGAAAAAGATCAGGATCGCGATCTGCGAGACGCGGATCACGGTCTCCACTTTTCCCCGCGCCACCCTGTCGAGGTCCTTGGAAATAACCAGGATGTCCTCGCCGGTCTTTCTAAGTGCAGTGATCTCCCTGTCGAGTTCGCGAAGTCCACTTACGAGACGATGGGTGTGGGGCAGGAGGAAGACCTTTTCGAGAAAATCAGCTGATTGGGACGGCTGCTCGAGAAAAGTGGATTCAACGAGCGAAAGGTATTTTGCGTTTCCCTTGTATGAAGCCTTTGTCCGGTCAAACAGCTCCGTCAGCGAGTTCGCGTCCGTCTGCATCACGCCGAACCGGCGGCCATATTCATTGATGCTGCTCCGCAGCGACATTTTATCGGCCTGGTCGATATCCGGGTTCTGGGCAAGGAGGGCCTTCAGTTCAACCAGATATTCGGCGACAGCCGCGGACTCCTCGTCGGCCTTTTGAGGACTGTAGAGAAAAAAATTCTTTTCGTGCCTCCGCAGCTGGAGCGACTTGCGGCTGATCGTGTCCGTGATCTCGAGATACCGGATTTCCTTTTTGATCTCGACAAAGCTCAGGTATTCAAATGCGGCGAGGACGGCGATGATGGCCGCGCTGATAAGAAAGCTGAGCGCTATTTTTTTCTTCAGTGACATAGCTCACAGTATCACAGGTAAACCGTCTCGTGCAACCATAAAAAAGGTATCGACTCAG
Organism: Nitrospirota bacterium; assembly: GCA_049793155.1. Classification (GTDB taxonomy): domain Bacteria; phylum Nitrospirota; class UBA9217; order UBA9217; family UBA9217; genus JALNZF01. Next base: position 245 of record JBARBN010000131.1, on the reverse strand, counting down.
GTCAAAATCTAATAGGCGCGAAAGAACGCAAGAACGCAGAAAAAAATTTAAAGCTGAAATTATGATTTCCGGCTTTTTCTTTGCGTCCTTTGCGTTCTTTTGCAGCCAGCTTCAGCCGTTGATCGGGTAGGAGGCGGGGTCGCCCCCGCCGTCCTCCCACACCACCGTACGTACGGTTCCGTATACGGCGGTTCATGTTAGGCGAATCAAGTCCAAGTAATGCAACCTGCGGATTGGTGTTCTCC
>JBARBN010000130.1:0-12525 GCA_049793155.1 Nitrospirota bacterium | reverse complement strand
GGCTCTCCGGTCTGATGATCGGTGAACAGATGTACCATGTAAGCGCTCGATGCAATGCTCTTGTCCTGTTTGATCAGGAGATATTCGATGTTCAACCGCGACCCTTCATGCCAGATCAGTGATGCCCTGATCGTAAATTCCTCGTCCAGGAACAGCGGTCTGTGGTAATCGATGTGAAATTCTACAACAGGCGCGCGGAGCCCGGCTTCAAAATAGTCTGCATACGACAGACCGCACTTTCTGCCGAGTTCCTCGGACGCCTCCTCGAAATAGAGAGAATACCTCCCATGCCACGCGATCGCCATGGGGTCGGCCTCATTGAACCGGACCCGCCGCTTGACCTCGACGACGATCGGCTCGGGTGCTCCCGGGGTGCGCTCAAAATAGGTTGTCTTGTTCCTTGACCTCATGCTACCTCGGGTCTTTCCGGTTTTCATAGGAAACGCGCAGTTTCATTTCCGAGATCTTGTCGGTCGCCCGTGAGATGACCGCCTTCACAACGACCTCACCGCACATGTCTCCCATCTCGTTTATGACACAGGTCACTTCTTCGTCAGGGAACACGGGTGAATAATACTTGGCCAATACGACCTCTTTCAGGACCACTGCCTTTCCACTCCCCTGTTCGAGCAGGGAAAGAGCGCACTGGATCTGACACACGCCCGGCAGAACCTTCTTCTGGGGAAAGTGCCCTTGAAATCCAATGAACCCGGGCGGGAACGCAAAACGGGATTTCACCTTCTTGCCTTCCTTTTCCAGACCGGTCATGCAGCGTTCGATCTCTGATTTAATTATGCTCAACCAGCAACTCCTTTTGCCTAATGGTCAACCGGTACCCGTATTGGTAGTGAATAAAGACAATACCCTGCGGCCAGCGATTTCCGTCCTGATCGCGGTATTCATAATACGATGCTCTCCAGACGATCCCGCCTTCATCATAATAATTCTTCTCGATCAGGTCTCCGTTCGTCCCGGCGAAGATATACTCCAGATGACCAGGACCGGAAGATTGTCGAAAGATCAGTTTATATTTTCTCTTCCATACACTCGCTTCGGGTCCGGGGACAAGATCAAAATAGATGCGTCTGATGTCGTTGCCCACTGCGGTCGCAATATCTCCGTACCGGGAAAAATCTGCTATTGAATAACGGTTTATGACGCTCTGTTGATCGCCCGAAAGCTCGAACAGTTTAACGCCCATGGGATTCATAGCGGCAACCTTGAAAACGCCGTCCGAACTGTTTATCTCCACGGTGCCGATGCCGGAAAATTTGCGTGAATTATACTCAAAAACAACGGTCGTTAGCAATTGAAAACTTGCAGGGAGACTTGTTTTAAAACGCTCTACCATGTTCCGAGGGTCTTCGGCTTCAAGTGAGACCAGCTTTGTTTCCTGAAACGGGACCCGAACACATGCCGCTACCAGCACCTGAAGCAGGGCCGTCAAAATGACCCATCTTTTCATGGTTGAAGCCCTTCCCTCTTCGGCGTCCCTAGGATGCTGCACAGGGACGGGATCACGATCACCGCAGACAGGTATCCCGAGACCATGCAGATGACCATTGCAACGCCGGTGGAATAAAGCGCCGGATGCTTGGCGAACAGCAGTGCCCCGGAGCCGATCACGTTCGCTCCGGCAGACAAGGTCACGGCAATGACCGTGCCGATGCGCAGGTTGTACCGGTATTCGTAGGTGATCCCGAGGCCATAGTCCACGATAACGCCGGTCGTAACGATAGCGGCAACGATATTGACTACATTGAGCGGGATCTTAAAGAGCGACATGATGCCCACGAGCCAGATTACCCCGGTAATGACCGGCACCATGGCGATAAAGGTCTCTTTCCAGTTGCGGAAGAACATCCAAGCAAGGACTACGTTGAACATGATTGCCAGCGGGGCCAGAAGCTTGATTTCCTTTGACGTGAACGCAGATATTGATGCGGACAACACCCTGCCCGACACAATGAACGTTCCCGGGTGCTTATTGGATATCCGTGTGAGCGTATCGACGTATTGCTGATCGTCGGGAAAGAAGGACATGATCCGGTATTCCCCGTCCTTATGCGCAACAAAGCGTTCCTGAAGTCTAGCAATAAGGCCTTCCGGATTCGTTGTTTCGGTCTGGTGAGTGTACAGCCCGTCAAAGAACGGGGAAAAAGCCTTTTCCGAAAAACCATACGAAGATGATGTTGCCTGGATCAGCTTCTTAAGCTTCGTCTCACGCCCCTCCCGCCAGAACCGGTCCCAGTGGTCGATATTTTCTTCTCTCACTTTTTTTGAGGACCAGAACAGGGCGATGCTCGAAAGGTTCTGCGGCCCGATGGCTTTTGCCGCTTCGCGGAAGATGAGGTCGTTCCGCTCCATGGCATCCTCATAGCTCGATCCGGTCACGACAAAGATCGCCTGGTTTGTCTTGCCGCCCCATACCTCGTGGAAGCGTTGTTCCGCCTGGAGAACTTCGGGAGCGCTGCCGTCAAGTTTTTTCACATCGCTTTCGAACTTCACTGAAAAGGAAAGGACCAGCGCCGCTATCGTCAGGACCACCCAAACGCCGACGGCCAATGGAGCCGGCCAGTTGACTTTCCGCAACCGGTCGCCGATGGTCGGGTCAGAGACCAGGGTGTAATGCTTCCATGACAGCATGAGCGGCAATACAAAGAGAGAGAAAACAAGGCAGATGACCACAACGAGCGCCGAGAACAACGCGAGCTGGTGGTACCCGCGGATCATGGAAAAATAGAGGACTAAAAAACTGAACATGGTCGTGACTGCGTCAATGATGACCAGCCGCGCGAGCTTCGCGGTCTGCGACGCATCAGCGCCCCGCTTCATCGCAATATACACAAGGAGACCATAGTCGATCGAAATGCCCGCGATCGCAGACCCGAATCCGATAACGAGATAAGATAGTCTGCCTTCCACCGCGGTGGTTACGATGATCGCCCAGACGACCGCGATCAGGGGAATGATGAAGACGAAGAGCGCCCGAAGATCGCGAAAAATGACCGTAAAAAGAATGAGGAAGGCAATGGATGCCACCGCCGATGCAACCATGATATCGCGTTTGATCACGCGCTCATTGCTGACCGTGTGGAGGTGGCCGCAAATAATGTCCGCGGAAACGAATGCAGGCAGCTGTTTGAGCCGCTCCTGCAGGGCGGTGACAAGTTCCTTGCTCCCCTGGCTGTCCATCATCGGGACCGCGGTCTGGATGATCAGCATGGCATGACGCCCGTCGCGGCTGATGAAGTGCCCCTCCTCGATCGTGACGTCATACCCCATGGATGCGGGGAGCGCCCGCAGCTTATCCAGCAGGAGCACTTTGATCCCGAGCGGATCTGTGCGTGACAACGATGTCATAAAGATGCTTTCGGGTCTGAGCGACTGCCGGTAGATCGCCCCCATCTTCTTGTCAACCGTTGTTTTGTTGATCTGGCCGTAGATGGCAGCAAGGTCCTGATCTCCCAGGATCTGGGGGGCATAGCGAAGGAGCGAGAACTCCTCCATGACATCCACGACCGAGAACCCGGAAATGACCTTGGTGAAGTAAGGCGGTGTAAGTGTTGCTGCGAGCTGGTCAACAGCGAGGAAGAGGTCTTTTTTGTTTTTTGCGGGATCGGTCAGCTGCAGGGAGACGATGATCTTGTCCGACAGGCTCGAATCCCGCAGGAAGTTCATGCTCCGCATGACCTCCTTGTCCGGCGGAAGCATGATGTCGATATTGCCTTCGTAGCGTACGAGGAACAACCCTGCACCGGCAGCAACGGTTATCAGAAGGACTGCAGCGAGGACCCATTTTTTATGCTTGAATGCGAGCTGGTACAGCAGGGAGAAATACCTGTCAAACATGCCCTTGTACCCCGTTAGAGAAAACCGCTGAATCACGATGGAGGTTTACCTCGCCAGAGGATCCGAGGTCTCCATGGGGATGGTCAACATGCATGAGCGACAGGCGTATTCCGCTGCTATCCATGATCTTTCGAGAGCCTTGTTTTCCAACGGGGTGAACCTCAAAGTCGCTGTTGTCGAGAGGCGCATTCAGGATCGTGTTCAGGAATGTGATCGTCGTGACATCTCCGCCCAGTTCCTGCATGCGTATCTGCTGTAAATAGGTTTCATCTTCGCGGAACGTGATCGTAATGTTCTTCAGGACCTTCCTGGCATCATTATTGGCGCGCGGCGAGAACTCAAGCATGAGGGGGTAGCGTTTCACCAGCCGGACGTCATTGGTCTCGAGGAGCGAGCCGTACTCGCCGGAGAACCAGACCGTCAGCTGCTTGATCACGTTTTGAAACATCGGGTTCTTTGTTAACGAGAGTTCCTGGACCTGGTCCGTGTCCTCGTCCCACTGACGAATAAATTTATCGGTGATCAGGATGGAATACCGGAGGGGCTTATCGACATGCCACGCGACCTTGTTCGGCTTCTGGAGGTAGATCCTGCCCTTGAGCACGAGCTTCTCCTTGAACATGGCCATCTCTTTTTCCTGGGTGAAATCCGTTTTGAGGGTCTTGAAGTTCGAGACCTTCTTCCCGATGCTGTTGAGCAATACTGACAGATCGGTTGTTTCCGGCGCGTCATTATTTTTAGCGTCATTCGCGAAAGCCTGTCCAAAGTGCGCAAGGATGCACAGGACCAGCAAGAGAAGTGCTTTCTTCAGACTATTCTTCGTCATCATGCCGCTGCCTTGCCGCTGCCCTGCCAGACCTTGACTTCTCCACTGGCGATAATGGCCTTGCCGTTCCTGACCTCTCCCCGGATAATGCCGAAGTCCCCGTATTTCGCGACCTTGAACACAGATATGCGCAGGGTGTCGCCGACGTGTGCGCTGCCGATGATCTCGATGTTCTTGATGCCGAGCAGAAATCCCTCCTGCTGAGGATTGCGGCTCCCGATCTGTCGAAAGCCCTCCTGTGCGGCGATGGCCTGGGATATGATCTCAGGATACGAGGCATCATCGAGCTTCCCGTCCGTCCCCACGAAGAGCATGTCCGAACGTACGATCATTTCGGACAGCGAGGCCCGCTCCTGTACTTCGAGAAGCCGGTCGATGAGAAGCATGGGCTGTTTGTGCGGAACGAGTTGGCTGGCATCCACCGGCAGGAACATGATATCGTCCCGCTTATCCAGGTTCTTCCAGCACAGGGGGTCCGAGGCGAGGTAATCGCCGGTCATCTGGTATGCCGCTCCCCGGCAGCCGTAACATTCGCTCAGCCGTTCGCATTCACTGCACGGCCCTTTGATGGTCTCGGTATAGTTCTTGAGGTCCTGGACCACCTCACTCTCCTGCAGAATGTCCCTGAGGCGCTGTTTGCGCACATTGCCGAGCGGGATCGTAACACCGACGCACGGCTGCACAAAGCCTTCGGAGTTGACCGCGCAGGAGAACTGGTGACGCAGACACTCTCCGCCGACGAGCGGAGGCTTTGGGTCCCAGGTGTGTCCGTATTTCTTCCGGTCGATCCGTGAGATCCGGTGAAAAAGCTCTTCGACCTGCCGGGAATCGACTTCAAGCATATTATGTTCTTTAGCACCGCCCTGTGGAGTGATCATCTCGAAATAGGGGGCAATATTCTGGTCCCGCAGCCACTCCCACATCTTGGGGAGCTCATCGATGTTCTGCTGACAGATGACCGTGCTGATCCCCATGAAACGGTCAGCTGATGGATATCCGGCCAGTTTCAGGTTATTGAAGGCTTCATGGATCTGAGCATGCGCGCCTTTCCTTCCGGAAAGCATGTCCTGGATCTTTTCCTCGAACGTGTTCATCTTGAGGACCACGCGCACGCCGAGACCATACAGTGTCTTCGCCATCTCGCTCGTGATGTTCGTCCCGTTCGTGAAGAGCTCGACATCCATGTCGAGACCCCTGATGTACTGAAGCATCTCGATGATAGGAGGATAGAGCATGGGTTCGCCTCCGAGGACGATGATCTTTCTCGCGCCCAGTTCCCTTGCCTGGTTGATGAGGTCAAGGAACTCATGCTTGCTCATTTCGTTCCGATGAACGGTGTTGTCCGATGCATAGCAGTAAAGGCACCGGAAATTGCAGCTCTTATTGAACTCCATCTCCATGGAAAGCAACCGGCCCTCACGGACGGCCTCGGCGATCTCCTGTTGGGAAAATTCAGCGCCGTAAATTCGGCTTTGACAGGTTTTCATATTTTCTTTCTCTTATCCACAAAACGAATTAACTTCCGGGAATTCCCGGTGTATACCTGACTTTTCACGCTCTCCTCGCTCGCGATGATCACTTCAGGCCTCACGCGAAGGTGCGCCTGCAGCTTATCCATGATCACGTCGGCGGAGCAGGACGGATCTTTCACGGCGACAGTGACCCTGACCACATCGGAAAGGTCATAGTCGCTTGTTGCGGTTACAAAGTATTCGCTGATCCCGGGGAACGAATCCAGGACCGTGTACAGCGAATTGGGATACAGCGTCGTTCCGCGGAACTTGATCATCTGCTTCTTTCTCCCGAGGATGGGACCCAGGCGCTGCGAATGCCGTCCGCAGGCGCAGGGCTCATCAATGATAAAACTGATATCGCCGGTTTTAAACCTGAGCAGGGGCATGCCTTCGATCGCCAGCGGCGTTATCACCACCTCTCCCTGTTCACCGGGAGGGAGTACCTCGCCCTGGTCGCTCACGATCTCCGCCACCGCGAGATCGGGATGCAGGTGTCCGCCTCGCTGGGCAGTGCACTCGCAAAACGAGGTGATGGTCTCCGAGGAGGCGTAGGTCGAATAGATCTTCGCGCCCCAGACCGCTTCCAGGCTTTCTCCGATCCGAAGGAATGCGAGTGAGCGGTCCCTGATCGGTTCGCCGATACAAATCAGTTTTCCGACGCCGACCCCGCGAGGATCGATGTCCTGCGATTTCATGAACTGTCCAAGCTTGAGCAGGAACGTCGGCACACCCACGATGGCCGTCGGTTTCAACCGCAGAATGATCTCGAGATGGCTGTCCACGCTGCTCAAGCCGTTCCTGACGGCCGCCGCCCCCAGGCTCCGGACACCCGAAAAATACGCCAGGCCCGCGATGAAGCAGCGGTCCATGGTACAGGTCAGGAGAACAATATCGTCCCGCGTCAATCCGCAGCTCCTGAAGGAGATCTCTTCGTTGTAAGCAAGCCGCCTGAGATCGTTCTCGGTATAAATCATCTTCGTCGGCTTGCCTGTGGTCCCCGAGGACAGCACGATGTCCACTATTTGCGACGGCGGAACGGCAAGAAAATCGTCATTTGCAAGGCTGAGCGCGGTTTTGTCCGTAAGAGGCAGATCCTTCAACCGGTTGAGGGTAACTGTTCCGGCGTCAATCCCCTTCTCACGGAACAACTGACGGTAGTAGGGGGAATGGTCCGAGCAATATTGGACATGCTTTTTCAGCAGCCCTTCCTGAACCTCCCTGATCTCCCCCGGAGCGCAGAACTCCAGTTTATTATTTCGGTTGAATTCGATCATACGGTACCCGGTTTGTCATTCTGAGCGCAGCGAAGAATCTTTTTTATACTGTTACCAGACCCTTCGCTTCGCTCAGGGTGACAATCTCACTACTCGTTTTCCATGACGGACAGCTCTTTATCAATGATATGCCACACCCTGTTCTTGAAGGCGAAGGCATTCAGGTCCTTGTACTCATCCCAGGTGATGGCAGGCAATCTGCGGACTCGTATCGTACCCGGACGCAGTAGCAGCGATCCCTTGGGGGGGATGTCCTCGTTCCCGGTGATGCAGAGCGGGACAACGGCCGCCTTGGAAGCAAGCGCCAAACGAAATGCGGCCCCGTGAAAACTTCCCATGGTCCTGCTTGCCGAACGCGTACCTTCGGGAAAGAAAATGATCGAGACGCCATCGACAAGCAATTTCGTCGCTTGCGCCAGGAATTGTTCCTGCGACATCATCCTGATGTTCAGGTACCCGGAAAACCTTGCGTACAGTCCGAGTACCGGTATTTTGAAAGGCCAGACGTTCACGATCTGGACCACTTCGTGCGGAAGCACGCACATGAGGAACGCGTCGGATGCCGCACGATGGTTGCAAACAAAGATGTAGGGCTCTTCTGCGCCTTTCTTTTCACGATCCTCATACCGGAGCCTGATAAATGGATACGGGATGGACGTGATAATTATCCCATACCAGCTGATGGCGCGGCGAAACCTTTTCATGGTCCGGCGGTGAGACAGGAATATCCTTGAAATTGCGACCATGATCGTCAGCACCGGTATCGAGATCGCGGAGAACAGGAAAAAGAACGTATAAAAATACATGTTCAGAAGAAGCAGTTTCAGCCGGGACAGCATCGCTAGGCGCTCTTCTTGTCTTCCTCGTTCTTCAGCGAGGAAATGAACTGGTAGATATCTTGAAGCGTCCGGATGTCCCTGACCTTTTCCTCGTTCCTGATCTTGACGCCAAAGGTGTTCTGGAGCGCGACCACCAGGTCGACGATATCAAGACTGTCGAGTCCCAGGTCGGTGAAGATATGCGCCGGTGGTACAAGACGCTCCTTCTCGATCTCAAAGGATTCCTCGAACACTTTGTTGATCTTGTTGATGATTTCCTGATCGATCATGCACTCCTCCGGTATCCGTCCGATAGGCCGTATCGGTCCTCTGATAATTTTATATTTTCCTGCACACCAGCGCCGCGTTGATGCCGCCGAAGGCGAACCCGTTCTTCAGGATCGTCCTGATCTGCTTCTTGAGCGGCTGCATCACGTGATTGATCCCGGCGCAGTCCGGACTCACCGTGTCCAGGTTCAGCGTCGGGTAGATCACGCCCCGTTCCATCATCGAGAGCGAGGCAGCCAGCTCAATGGCCCCTGAAGCACCGAGCGTATGGCCAATATACCCCTTCAGGCTGCTGGCAGGAACTGCCGACCCGAAGACTTCCGCGATGGCCTCTGCTTCCTCCTGGTCCCCCTGAATGGTAGCCGTAGCATGGGCATTGATATAATCTATCTCCGCGGACTGAAGACGAGCGTCACGAAGCGCCTGCCGCATACAGACCACCATGGATTCCCTGTTCGACTGGCTTACATGAAGACCATTCGCCGTGGTGCTGTAGCCGGTGATCTCGGCGTAGATCTTTGCGTTCCTCTTGATCGCGCGCTCGTAGTCTTCGAGGACCACAAGACCGCTGCCTTCCCCGCAGACCAGACCGTCCCGGTCCTTGTCAAATGGCCGGGGGGTTTTCTTCGGCGCATCGTTGTATTTTGTCGATGTCGCGAAAAGAATGTCGAAAGACCCGGTTACCGTCGGGTGGAGCTCCTCGGCCCCGCCGCAGAGCAGGACGTCCTGCCTCCCGAGCCTGATCAGATCGTAACCCGTGCCGATGGCATGAAGGGCCGATGCGCATGCAGCGGCCGGCGCCATGATCGTGCCGTTCAGTCCCAGGTATTGTGCCACGTTCACCGCTGCCGTGTGCGACATGCATTGAAAGAACATGGTCGAGTTCAGCCGGCTCAGGTCCTTGTTGGGGAGCATGGTCTCAAAGGCATCGTTGATGCTTTTAGCGCTCCCCATGGTAGAACCAATGACGCAGCCGATCCGCCACAGGTCTTCTCCAGCAAGGGAGATACCTGCATCAGCGATGGCCTCGTCAGCGGCCTGTGCCGCGAAGATGCTCATGCGTCCCATTGAACGCCGCTTCTGTCTCGGGATCCGTTTCTCGTCCTGGATGTCGACCGTTGCCCCGACGAGACTGTGCAGACCGATATACCGGTCCCATCCCTCCATGCGCCGCACAGCGCTCCGGCCTTCCTCGATACCCTTCATCAGGGCGATCAGGCCGTTGCCGAAAGGCGAAACCACGCCGATACCTGTTATCACGACTCGTTTTAATGACATAATGCCCGGTTCAGCAGCCTGCCGTACTGTTCTTTGCCCACTACCGAGCGGCCCACAATGAGAGATGACATCATGGCCCCGGTGATCCCCGGCAAGAGAGAACTTTGTCCCGCCGCGTACAAGTTGTGCAGCGGGAGTTTCCCGATAAGATTGAACTGTCCCATCTTCTGCTTGATGCCGTAGGCACTGCCGTCAGGACTGTTCAGGTATTCTTTGAATGTCAACATGGATGCCGCATCGACGATATCAAGACTCTCCCGATACGCGGGATAGACGCCGTATACATGGTCCATGATCTCCATGATACGATGCTTTTTATAATCAAGATATTCCCCGGGCCTTTTCCCCCTTCGGGACCCGCTCCAGGGCATTACCTGTTCCGAGTGTGCGGGTTCAAGGATGCAAACCGATTTCCCCGCGCCGTCAAGTCCCGTGGACTTGATGACGACCACGGCGGGACCACCTTGGTAAGCAGGATCAAGCAGCCGGTTCACATCCTCGATCGGAAAGAGCGACGTTACTGCGGCGTCCGGATACGGGTCACGGGTCCCCGGCTTGAGCGTTGCGAAAACAGAAAAGAAACCCACCGACGATTCGAATCTCCCAATGCGGTCCGCAAAGGCCCTGCTGAAATGCTTTGCGGGCAGGACTTTTAATATTTCTTTGGGATGGATTGTGAAAATGCACGTGTCCGAGGTAATTTCCTCTCCCGTGTTCAGGATAAAACGGCCCACTTTGCTGTCGGTGATGTCTGCAAGTTCCGTGAGGTACGTCCCGCAGCGGACCTCCACGTTGTATTCCTTGAACCTTTTCTGAAAGGCATTGACAAATGCATCGCCGCCGTCCTTTACGCAGGCAAAGGATTCGTAAAAGCTGAGCATCATTCTGCTGTGATTGGCAAAGGACATTTCATCCGGCCGCACGCCGTAGCACATCGCGAACGCCGACAGGAGGCCACGCAGAAGTCCATCCGCGGTCAGGTCCTTCAGTACCGCGTCAAGTGAGATATAATCCTCATCCAGGTTGGGAAACGTGATATTGTTTTCATGGATATTGAGAGAAGGGCTTCGACGACAGACAGAAAGTATCTTTTCAAAATACCGGTCTATGGCGCTCGCCTCGCCCGGAAAGTAGCCTTTGAATTGCCTCTTGATGTTCTCGATCCCGCTGGGGTGTTCGAACGTCCGGCCGGCTTTTTCGAAAACAAACCGGTTTTTGAAGGTATCGTTGTAATAGATCGGCTCGATGGAGTCGCGGATCCCGAGGAACCTCAGGATATCCGAGAGTATGCCGCCCTCGTGAAGCCCGCCCGTGAAATGGAACCCCGTGTCGAACGGGATCCCTCTCTTGGAAAATCGCGCAAGTGAGCCGCCGATATGCGGGCTTTTTTCGAGCAATAACACGCGATGGCCGCTCATCGCGAGGAGTAGGGTCATGGTCAGGCCGCTGATGCCGCTCCCGACCACTATATCGTCATATTTGTTCATTTTCGAGCCTCTTGCAAGTGTCCCCACCCGTCATTCCCGCAGCAATTCTGAGCGGGAATCCGGTTCTCACGGCATGAAAAACCATATCCCCGACAGAGGCACTCGGGGATGACAACCAGTTTTGCAAGAGCCTCTATCGTTAATCACTTCGGGATAACTATTCGTCATCAAAAGAGGCTCTTGCTGTCGCCTGAAAATAAAGATCACTGGTAACCGCTACATCGCGAGTCCGCCATTGATGCCGATCACCTGCCCATGAATATACATATGCTCTTCCGCGCACAGGAAATTCACTACCGCAGCCACATCATCGATGCTGCCCAGGCGATTCAACGGTATCAAGGGCAGGATCTGTTCCTTCGGGATCTTTTCCGTCATTTCCGTTTCAATAAACCCCGGCGCCACCACATTCACCAATATGTTTTTTCTCCCGACCTCGCGCGCGAGCGCCTTTGCCGCACCGATCAGGCCGGCCTTTGACGCTGAATAGTTGACCTGTCCTGCCTGGCCGATCTGTCCCGATACGGACGAAACAACGACGATACGTCCCCGTTTCGCCTTCAGCATCGCGAAGACCACCGCACGGGTCACGTTGAAGAACCCGTTAAGGTTTGTGGCGAGGACCGAGTTCCACTCGTCCTTGGTCATCCACATAAGAAGATTGTCCCGGGAGATCCCCGAATTGTACACGAGAATCTCAGGTGACTGGCTTTCCAAGCGCTCGCCCAATGCTGATTCGGTCTCTTCATAACTCGAGACATCGAACGGGATCAGTTCGCAGGCGCTTCCCGATGATTCTATCTCTGTCTTCGTTTTTTGCGCCGCTTCATGGTTGCCTTTATATGTCAGCCAGATGGTGAAACCTGACTTTGCCAGTTTGAGGGCTATTGCACGTCCTATCCCCCGACTTCCACCGACGACCAATGCGATTTTTTGTGTTTTATTTTGCATATAATGACACGGATACCCCGACCTCATGACCTTTGCTGATCGGTCATCAAACAGCATGAAAAACGCTGTCTAAAGCATCACTTTCCTACTGAAAATTTTTCCTCTAACCATGGAATATTTCAGGCGTTTTCAGATAATTTTTACAAAGGTCTGCAAAGGTCTGAATATTACACCAACATCCCTGCACTGTCAAGACTTTTCATGGTTAAGATCAGATCCCGATCGACTGTCTCAACC
>JBARBN010000129.1:0-6781 GCA_049793155.1 Nitrospirota bacterium | reverse complement strand
GCGACGTCGAGACCGGGGTGAAGCTGTTATTCATGGCCGAGAGCGCGAGGATGCCGGGCAGAACGAACTCGAGATACCTCCCTCCGCTCACGCTCATGCCCCTGCCGAGGCCCCAGCCAAAGGTCACGAGATAGAGGATCGGCATGACCAAGCTCGAGGCAAGGAACCGCCAGGGTTTCTTGCGGATGAGCAGAAGCTCTTTCCAGATGATCGGATAAAAATTCATTTTAATTTAAAAAAACCGTACTTCCAGCGCGGCATTGTTAGAGGTGACGCCTGAAAAGACTGCAGTAATATTGGTATTTCCACCCGATAGTGTGATTGCGACACCCTCGAAACCGGTTACGACGCTCATGGCAGCAACGGTTTTGTCCGATGAAACCCATTGAGCCGATTTTGTCAGATCCTTGAATGTCCCGTCCGAATAGGTTCCCATAGCGGTGAACTGCTGGGTTGCACCCAGGATAATACTGGCCGAAAGAGGCGTTACCTCCAGGGATACCAACTCTGCCGGAGTTACCGTGAGCGAGGCGTTGTTGGTGATGCCCGAGAGACTTGCCGTGATCGTCGTGGTGCCCATTGCCTTGGACGTGGCAAGGCCCTTGGAGCCGGTCACATCACTGATAAGAGCGACCGCTTCATTCGACGAAGCCCAGGTTACTGATGCAGTAATATCCTGCGTAGACGTGTCCGTGAACGTTCCCGTTGCCGTAAACTGTCGGGTCTTCCCGAGCACTGTGATTGTGCTGGTCGGCGCAATCACCAGTGAGACTAATGTTGCCTGAGTCACGACAAGCGTTGACACCGGACTCGAGACTACCGAGTCAAATGTTGCTGTAATCAAAGTTGTTCCCGTGGCAAGAGAAGTAACCAATCCTTTTGAACCTGCGGTATTGCTGACAGACGCTATACCAGGGACTGATGAGGTCCAGGTAGCCCAGGTAGTCAGGTCAAGAGTGGTGTTGTCCGCAAGGGTCCCCGAGGCGGTAAACTCTTTCGAGGTCCCCTTGGCAATGCTGGTCGAGCCCGGAGAGGTGGAAATGGTTGCTACAGGCGACGTTGAAAGCTGGGATGTGGCAGTGATTCCGCTGAACATCGCGCTGATGGTTGCGGAGCCGGGCGCAGCAACGGCCGTGGCGATGCCTGATGAGATGCCGACCGTGGCGATGCCCATATTCGAAGAGGTCCAGGTCGCCCAGGACGTCAGGTTCTGTATCGCACTGTTCTCAAGCGTTCCCAGGGCGGAAAATTGCAAAGACATGTTAGGCGCGATGCTCTGCGGGTTTGACGGCGTTACGGAAAGCGTTGTAACCGGCGACGTGGTAAGCACGGTTGAGCCGGTTATGGTGCTGTACACGGCGGTAATGATGGTGGATCCGGTATTCGATTCGGCCGTTGCCAGCCCCTGCGCGCTTATTGAGGCGATTGCCGTATCCGATGAACTCCATGTGGCCGAGGTTGTGAGGTTTACCTTTGTGTTGTTCGAATAAATTCCCCAGGCAGTGAACTGCTCGGTCGTGACCGGGGCGATGCTTGGGTTCCCCGGCGTTACCATTACGGCCGTCAGTGTCGGCGGCGCTGTAGGCGTGCCGGATATTCCTCCTCCACCTCCCCCGCATCCTGCAAGCGCTGCAGTGAGCAAGATTATTGTCGCCGTGCTCAATAAGTTTTTCATGGTGTGCGCTCCCTTTTTTCCCTTTGCGGCTATCGTTCAGTTGCAGTCGAGCTCCTCCAGGTAAGGACGTTTTGATGATCTTGTACGCCCGCGTTTCAGTTCTCGATTCGCTCTCCGGTCAAGCTGATGAACACATCCTCAAGCGTGACATCCCGTATCATGACATCCGTGCACATGGCGCGACTGGCATCGATCGCTTCTTCCCGGACTTTGAAAAACTGTCGCGGAACATCATGTCTCCCAACGCACTCGACCGCGAACCTGCCCACCCGGTCCTTGAGCACAACGGGCCGGTCAAGCGCGATGATCTTCCCCGCGCGCATGATCGCCACCCGGTCGCAAAGCGCATCCGCCTCTTCAATATAGTGCGTCGTAAGCAGGACCGTGACATTGTTCCGCTTCAACGATTCGATCAATCCCCAGATCATCCTTCGCGCCTGCGGGTCCAGACCGACTGTGGGTTCGTCCATGCATACGACCCCGGGCCGGTGCATAAGTCCCCTGGCTATCAGCAGTCTTCTGCGCATGCCGCCCGAAAGATGGTCCACCGGCGTATCCTTTTTATCCCAGAGCCCGACGAAATGAAGAAGCTCTTCGATGCGTGCGGTCCGGTCCGCGGGCTTCATCTTGTGCAGCCGTCCATGATACTCGAGATTCTCGGCGCAGGTGAGATCGACATCCAGGTTCAGCATCTGCGGCACCACGCCGATCGCCTGTTTGACGCGGAGCGGATCAGCCTGGATATCGTATCCGGCGACCGATGCGGAGCCTGAGGTCGGAGAAAGAAGCGTGGTCAGCATACGCAACGTCGTGGTCTTTCCCGCGCCGTTCGGACCGAGGAGGCCGAAGACCTCCCCCTTGCCCACGGAGAAGCTGATGGACTGGACCGCGCCAAGGTCACCGAAATACTTTGTAAGGTTTGTGGTTTCGATCATTGAGATGCTAATTCACATATCTCTGATAGAAACATTCGGGGATGACAGATAAATGTCGCAAATATTGTCATTCCCGAAGGTTTAATCGGGAATCTGGTTTTCAAAGGATGCGTAACTCAGCCTTAGATCTCGATCCCCAGCGTCTTGATCTTCCGGTGCAGGTTGCTCCGCTCCACGTTGATTGCTTCGGCGGTCCTGCTCACGTTGCCGTTGTTCTCTTTGAGCTTCCTGGTGATGAACTCGCGCTCGAAAGCGGCGCGGGCTTCCCTGAGTGCGGCGGAACCGCCTTGCATCCGCGCGCCGGTACGTTCACCCGGCCCTTTCTGCTCAGCCGACGCAATGCTGACAGGAGGCGGAATGTCGCGAAGCGTGAGCACAGGTCCGGGGACCATGATAAGCAACCGCTCAATGATATTGCGGAGTTCCCGCACATTCCCCGGCCATTGATACTGAACAAAAAGCGCGAGCGCATCGTCCTCGATGACCCTGGGCTTCTGGCCGTATTCACTCGAAAACTCCTTAAGGAAGTGGTGAACAAGGCGCGGGATATCGTCGGGCCGCTCGCGGAGCGGCGGAACATCGAGGGGGATGACGTTCAATCGATAGTAGAGGTCCTCGCGGAACGCGCCTTTTTTTATCTCCTCGGCAAGGTTCTTGTTCGACGCGGCGATCACCCTCACATCGACCTTCAGCGTCTTTGTGCCGCCCACGCGCTGGAACTCCTGCCCCTGGAGCACACGCAGCACCTTGGCCTGCGTGGCCAGGCTCATGTCTGCGATCTCGTCGAGGAAGATCGTGCCCCGGTCGGCAAGCTCGAACTTCCCCCGCTTCATTCCCGTCGCACCGGTAAACGACCCCTTTTCGTGCCCGAACAGTTCACTCTCGATCAGTTCCTGCGGGATCGCCGCGCAGTTCACTTCCACGAAGGGATTGCCGGCCCTTTTGCTTGCGCGGTGAATAGCGCGCGCCACGAGCTCCTTGCCCGTGCCGCTGTCGCCGTAGATCAATACCCAGCCGTTCGTTGGTCCGGCCAGCGCGATCTGCTGCTTGAGCGCGTTGATAATGTCGCTCTCGCCCACGATATCAGAGCGTTTTTCAATGCTCTTTTTAAGGGTCTCGTTCTCTTCGCGAAGCCGTGACTCCTCCAGCCCGTGTTTGACCACCAGTGTCAGATGCGCCAGCTCGGGAGGCTTCACCATGAAGTCGTAGGCCCCCATCTTCGTGGTCTTAACAGCAGTCTCGATGGTGCCGTGGCCCGTGACCATGATCACCGGCATGTCAGGCCTCATCTCCTGGAACCTCCTGAGAACCTCAATCCCGTCCATCCCGGGCATGGCAATGTCGAGGAGCGCCAGGGAGGGCTGCGTTTCGCTCAGCAGGTCGATCCCTTCCCTGCCCGAGGAAGCGGTCACGACGTCATAGCCTTCGTCCCGCATGACATCGGCCAGGCTCTTCCGAACGCTCTCTTCGTCATCTACAATGAGTATCGTTTCACCGGACATTTGATTTTCACAAATCCTGACCCGGACAAACCGGGAGGTATTTCTTTGGGAATTCGATGGTCGTTCCTGAAACTTATTTTTTCAATCCTTTTTTTAACGTTTCCACGACTTCATCGATGTCCGCTTCTGTTGTCTCTCTTCCCAAGCTGAAACGGATCGCGCCGCGGGCAAGCGCGGGGTCCGTACCCATGGCTACCAGCACGTGCGATGCGTTCATTGTATTGCCATGGCACGCGGCCCCCGGAGAGACCGCGATGTCTCTTCCCAATGCCTCCATGACCGCAATCGAATCGAAACCTTCAAAGCTGATGTTCCAGGTGTTCGACAGCTTCTTTACAGGATGCCCGTTCAGATGTACCTTCAGTCCCACGCGTTTTAAGCCGTCCAACAAGCGCTGTCCGAGTTCCTTCTGACGCGGCCCCTCTGCATCCATGACCTCAGAAGCGACCATGCACGCAGCACCCAGCCCGACGATGAACGCCGCGTTCTCCGTGCCCGGCCGCAGCCCGCGCTCGTGACCGGCCCCGTGCATCATCGGGAGAAGCTTGCCGCCGTTCTTGATATACAGCGCGCCAATCCCTTTCGGGGCATAGAACTTGTGGCCGGCGACGGTCAAAAAATCCACGCCGAGGTCTTCTACCAGCACGCGCACCTTGCCCACGCTCTGAGCCGCGTCGGTGTGGAACGGGATTCCGCGCGACGCGGCGATCCCGGAAAGTACCTTGATGTCCTGTACGGTCCCGACCTCGTTATTCGCATGCATGATCGTAACGAGCGCGGTCTTCGGCGTGATCGCCTGCTCAAGGTCCGCAGGGTCAATGAGTCCATATTCATCAACGCGCAGATAGGTGACTGCATGACCGTGACGCTCCAGATAGCGACATGGCTCGAGCACCGCCGGGTGTTCGATCCGGGATGCGATGATGTGGCTGCCCCTCGGTGCTGACTCGGCAACGCCCTTGATAACCATGTTGTTCGATTCCGTCGCCCCGCTCGTGAAAATGATCTCCGATGCCTTGCTTCCCAGGAGCACCGCGAGCCGCTCGCGTGCCTGTTCGATACCCACCCTGAGCGAGACGCCATAGGGATGACTGCTCGATGGGTTCCCAAACTTATCCTTCAGGTAGGGAAGCATCTCTTGAAGCACCCGCGGATCGACGGGCGTGCTTGCGTTATAATCGAGATAGATGGAGTTCGTCATAAGATTATCCGTAAAAGGTTGGACGTAAAATAAGCCGCAAGTAAAAAAAGTATGTCATCCCGAACTCTTTCATCGGGGATATGGTGTTAAAAGAATAACCAGATTCCCGATAGAAACGTTAGGGAATGACGAAAAAAATGTGCTACAGTGCTAACGCCGTTCAAATATCCCCATCGTCAGATACCTCTCCCCGACATCGGGCAGGATCGTGACGATGCGCGCGCCCTTGCCAAGACGTGCCGCCACCTGAAGCGCAGCCCAACACGCCGCGCCGGACGAGATCCCCACAAGCAAACCTTCCTCGTGCGCAAGCCGCCTTGTAGTCTCCGCGGCATCATCCTGCCCAACCTTGATGATCCCGTCGTACACCCTGGTATTCAGTATCGCGGGAACGAACCCCGCACCGATCCCCTGGATGGGATGGGGGCCGGGCTGGCCGCCCGAGAGCACCGGTGAGGCCGCGGGTTCAACGGCAAAGATCGTTATGTCCTTGTATCTTTTCCTGAGCACCTCTCCCACGCCTGTGATCGTCCCGCCCGTGCCGACGCCGGCCACGAACGCGTCCACTTTTTTCGCACCCATCTGTTTGATGATCTCTTTTGCCGTGGTGCGGCGGTGGACCTGCGGGTTCGCGGGATTGCCGAACTGGTCGGGCTTGAAATATTCCTTTCCCGATGCGAGGATCTCGTCGGCCTTTGCGATCGCGCCCTTCATGCCTTTTTCAGCGGGCGTGAGCACAAGTTGCGCGCCATAGGCCTCAAGCAGTCTTCGCCGCTCGACCGTCATGGACTCGGGCATGGTCAGGACAACCGTGTAGCCTTTGACCGCGGCGACCATGGCAAGGCCGATGCCCGTATTTCCGCTCGTGGGCTCCACGATCTTCATGCCCTTTTTCAGGATCCCCTTCTTTTCCGCATCCTCGATCATGGCGAGGGCCGGCCGGTCCTTGACGCTTCCGCCGGGGTTGAATCCCTCGAGCTTTGCCCACACCTCTGCATCGCCCGGACCCGGCAGTTTATTAAGCCGAACCAAAGGCGTGTTCCCGATCAGATCCAGCACTGTTTTGATCTTTGGCATGTCTGTCCTTTCCGATGTTTCCATCCTGATCCGAAAAAAAGCGCAAACCAAAATATGCCACAATGACCAAGAAGAGGGCCACACTGAGACACGAAGGTGCGAAGAAAGACTTATAACTTCTTATTAAACTGCTTGACTTTGTTTTCCTTCGTGTCTTAGTGCCTTCGTGGCTGACTTATGTTTTCATGGGTAGACTTCTATTCATACTAACTCCGAACTTATTATGCGGAACCCCGCTCGATCATCTCCTCGGCATGCCTGACCGTGGCCTCGGTGATCGTTTTTCCTCCGAGCATTCGCGCGATCTCTTCCACGCGCTCTTGCTTGTTCAGCAGCCGCACCTCGGTGCTCGTCCGTTCCTTCTTTACGGACTTGGTAACGCCGTAGTGGC
>JBARBN010000128.1:0-11579 GCA_049793155.1 Nitrospirota bacterium | reverse complement strand
GGGGATTTCATCAGAATGTCCATGGCCTCATCGGAGATCGTGAGCAACCCCTTCCGCACCTCGGCCGAATACTTGTTCAGGAAATTCTGCGCCAACGCCGGGATGTCATCGCGTCGCTCACGGAGAGGGGGGATCGTGATGGGGAACACATTCAGGCGATAGAACAGGTCTTCCCTGAACAACTTGGCTGCCACAGCCTTCTCGATGTCCTTGTTCGTGGCTGCCACGACCCGAACATCGATCTTGATCGGCTTGCCGCCGCCTACACGCTCGATCACCTGCTCCTGAAGCACCCGCAGCATCTTCGCCTGGAGGGCCATATCCATATCGCCGATCTCATCAAGGAACACCGTCCCCTGATCGGCCAATTCAAGTTTGCCGAGCTTCCGCGCATCCGCCCCGGTGAAGGCCCCGCGTTCGTACCCGAACAGCTCGCTTTCCAGCAGCTCGCGAGGAATAGCGGCGGAGTTTATCGCAATGAACGGGGCGTCTTTTCGATTGCTCAGGTGGTGGATCGCGCGCGCAAACATCTCCTTGCCCGTCCCGCTCTCGCCGTGGACCAGTACCGATGCGTTGGTCGGCGCCACCTTCTGAATCTTGGTCATGATCTCCTGCATCCCGCTGCTCTTTCCTATGATCTTCGGCAGGCCAAGCTTTTCAGCGAACTCTTCCTTCAGGAGGATGTTTTCGGTTGCCATACGCGAGGCGTCGAGCGCACGCGTGATCAAGACAAGAAGATGATCGGTGTCGAAGGGTTTGGTCAGGAATTCATAGGCCCCCTGCTTCACCGCCTTGACGGCGGTCTCGATCGTTCCGAAAGCGGTCATCACGATCACCGGCAGGAGCGGGTTGTCCTGCTTCACAGCCTTGAGCACCTCGAAACCATCCTTTTTCGGGAGCTTGAGGTCCGTCAGCACCAAGCCGATGCGCTCGTCGGACAGTTTTCTGATGCCCTCGGCGCCGTCCCTGGCCGGTATGACCTGGTATCCTTCCGCTTCAAGGGTCTGCTTAAGCATGTCGAGCATGCTTTCTTTGTCTTCGATAACGAGAATGATATCAGCCATGTAATTTACCGTATCGGAAGAATGATACTAAACGCCGTTCCTTTTCCCACCGTACTCGCCACGTCTATCCTGCCTCCATGGGAAGAAACGATCTTATGTACAAGGGCAAGCCCCATACCCACACCCGTATCTTTTAAGGTGAAAAAGGGAAGAAATATCTTTTTCAATTTGTCAGACGGTATGCCGGTACCCGTATCACGAACAACGATCTTGAGGTCACGGTTGGTCATCGCCTCGATGGTAAGTGTACCGCCGTCAGGCATTGCCTCAACCGCGTTCTGAAGAAGATTGGAGAACGCCTGCCGCATCAGGACTTCATCAACAGTAACCTCTGCATCAACGAGTTTCAACATGGTCTCGATCCGGGCATTCTCGCCCTTGGCCTGCAGAACAACAGCCAGGCAGCTGGTGATCATTTCCTTGAGTGCGACCTTAACCCGGTTGAGCGATGCCGGACGCGCAAAGGTCAGCAGGTCTCCGATGATCCGGTTCATGCCGTTGATCTCTTTGGTGATGCTCAGGATCGTCTCCTGGCCCGTTGGATCGCTTTTTTTCGAGAGCAACTTTAGGTAGCCGGAGATGACCGCCATGGGGTTCCTGAGCTCATGAGCTATACCTGCCGACATCTCACCGAGCGCGGTCAGTCGTTCCCGAAGTTCAACCTGCTCCTGGAGCCGCTTGACCTCCGTAAGGTCCGAGAAGGAAACGATAACGCCGAGTGCGGCAGTTTGCCGGTCCGTGAGCACAGCAGTATTGTAACCCAGCCAGAGCCTGCCTCCAGGCCTTTCAAGCATCGCCTCCATCCTCGCAGAGGGGACTCTTTTCTCAAGCGTATCGAGCACCGTCCTCGCTATCTCACTGTCTCCGAACAACTCCTGGGAGGACATGCCAACGGCCTGTTCCCGGTGCAAACGAAGCATTTCCAGAGCAGCGCGGTTTATCGTAGCAAGATGACAGTCCTTATCGAAGGTCATTACTCCATTCGTAACGCACTGGAGAATGTTTTCGTTGTAGGTCTCGATGTTCTCGGCGCGCTGTTCCGCAAGCGCCCTGAGCCGTTTCAGCTCGTTCTCCTTTTCCTTAAGCTGTTTGGTCACATCCTGGAAGGCATTGATGATGAAGGAGGTGTCAGTGGTCTTCTCGCGCTCCAATTTCTGCATGCCGAGTTTTCGGCGGTACCGGCGCGCAACGCCCCATAAGATGACCAATCCGATCGCGACGATCAGAACTCCAAGCTGCAGTATGAAAAAAGAATTCGTCTTCATACACGGATCAGGCCGAGATACCACGAAATGATATCAGGGCCAAAGAACGCGCTCGCAACCGCGCCAACTGCAAGGAACGGTCCGAAGGGAATGAGCTTTTCCATTTTATGTCTCTTCAGGACGATCAGCAAAGCGCCGGCCACGGAACCGGTCAGTGCGCCGAGCATGATGGTAAGGAGGGCTCCCTTCCATCCGAGGAAACTCCCCACCATGCCCATGAGCTTTACGTCCCCGCCGCCCATGGCCTCGACGTGCCTGAGCTTTTCCCAGATCCATCCAATGGCAAGGAGCGGGAAGCCTCCGAGGAGCAAACCGATGAGAGAATTCAGGAACCCCGTCATGTACGGCCCCGTGTTGGGAAGAAAGTTCCCGAGGTTGAATGGCAAGGGGTCGCCGAGCGGGGACATGAAGAACGGCGCGAGCGAGAGCCCCAAAAGCATCCCGGGAAGGGTGATGATGTCGGGAATGATCATGTGATGGTAGTCTATGACCGTGATGACGATCAGGGATGAGCAGAGGGCCATCAAAAGGAACGCCTCTCCTCCGAGTCCGAACTCGCTGACGATCCAGAGATAGGCCAGCGCGTTCATAAGCTCGACAAACGGGTATTGCCAGGAAATGGGTTCTCCGCATGTTCTGCATCTTCCCCTCAGAAGAAGAAAACTGACAAGCGGTATGTTGTCATAGAATCTTATCCCGCTCTGACAACGCGGGCAATGGGAAGGCGGTGTGACGATGGAACCGCCGCGCGGTAGGCGCACGATGCAGACGTTCAGAAAGCTTCCCACGATAAGACCAAAGGCAAACACAACCGTACCGATCATACGACGGCGTCCTCCTTGCGCTTCGGAGCGGTCTTGAACAGGTTTTGTTCGCTCCTGATCTTATCATTCAATTCCTCTATCTCCTGTTTCCGATCAACAAGTTCATGCATGGCAACGGAGATATCCTCGTTCTGGACCAGTTGTTCACTCGTTTTTGGGAGTGCATCCCCTGTGGCGAGGTTAACGAGTTTGCGGCCAATGATCTGGTACAGTTCATTTATCCGGGCCTGGACCTCGTTGATCCTGATCCGCAGCCGGACGATGGCGATCTCAACCCGCACCCGCTCGGAAAACAGAACAGCAGCGACGGATATCCTCTGCACGCCTCGTTGCATGTTCAATATCGCTTTTTCCCATATCGTCATTGGAACTCCTTATTAAGGGTCAGGGGTAAGGGGGCAAGGGTCCAGGGTCACGGTTTCTGAATGAAAAAGATTTGCTGCGCATCCCATGACCCTATTTCGATGTTACTCTATCAGAATACACCCGAAATATCAACCTACGGATATCAGTCCAAGCCTGCCCTGCCACTTCCGCTTCAGCAGATCGCGAAGCAGCGGATACTGCGCGAGCATCGGGTCCTGCCGGATCAGATCGAAGGCCTCTGTTCTGGCTATTTCGAGCAGGTCGGCATCCCGAATGATATTCGCCGCACGCAGGTCCGGCAGACCAGACTGACGAGTACCGAAGAACTCCCCGGGACCGCGAATCCGCAGGTCTTCTTCAGCAATCATGAAGCCGTCATTCGTACGGGTGAAGGCGTTCAAGCGTTCACGTGCTTCTTCCGCGAACATCCTCGGTCCCATGAGAATGCAAAAGGATTGTTGTTCGCCCCTGCCGACCCGACCGCGAAGCTGATGGAGCTGCGCCAGACCGAACCGCTCGGGGTGCTCGATCACCATGATCGCAGCGTTCGGCACGTCCACGCCGACCTCGATCACCGTGGTAGAGACGAGGAGGTGTATCTCCCCCGCTTTAAAGGACGCCATGACCGCTTCTTTCTCATCGCCCTTCATTCTGCCGTGCAGAAGCCCGACCTTCCAGTCCGTGAAGACGTCCGCCTGGAGGTGGGCCGCCATCTCGGTCGCCGCCTTCAGGTCGCTCTTCTCCGTCTCCTCAACGAGCGGATAAACAATATACACCTGCCTCCCCTTCGTAAGCTCGCTTTCAATGAACTGGTACGCTTCTCTCCGCCGGTTCTCGAAATACAGACGGGTAATGATGGGCCTCCTGCCAGGGGGCATTTCGTCGATCACGGATACATCGAGATCGCCGTAGACCGTGAGTGCAAGCGTGCGCGGGATCGGCGTTGCGGTCATGACCAGCACGTCCGGCTCATATCCCTTGGAGGTGAGCGTGGAACGCTGCATCACGCCGAAGCGGTGCTGTTCATCGATGATCGCGAGGCCCAGGCGCTCGAATTTCACCTTCTGCTCGATCAGGGCATGGGTGCCGACCACGATTTGCGCCGCGCCGGACCCGATCTCGCCAATAAGCGTTTCCTTCTCCTTCTTCTTCATGCGGCCCGTGAGAGAGCGGACCGTGATCCCGAGCAATGACGCCATGGCCGTGATGTTCTTAAAGTGCTGTTCTGCCAGGATCTCTGTCGGAGCCATGATGCACGCCTGATACCCATTCTCCACCGCCATAAGTGAAGCAATCAAAGCGACCACGGTCTTGCCGCAGCCTACATCACCCTGCACCAGCCTGTTCATGGGGCGGGCCGAAGTCATATCTTCTTTGATCTCGAGTATCACCCTCTCCTGGGCAGCCGTCAGTTTGTAGGGAAGCTCCCTTCTCAGCGCTGCCTCGAACCGGGTAAGCGGTTTGAACGATATCCCCTTCTTTTCAACGATCACTCCCCGCTTTCTGAGGGCGAGACCCAGTTCGAGCGAGAACAGCTCCTCAAAGCTTAAGCGCCGGTGTGCCGCACTCGTGCCGCGGTTCAGGACAACAATGTCCTTTTCTTTTGTGGGAAAGTGCGCTTCGGACAAGGCTTCAAGAGAAGGCATGAGAGCATATTTCTGCACAAGGAAGTCGGGCAGAGCTTCCCGCACCGATCCGGCGCACGAATCGAGGATGTTCTTCATCATGGATCGGATCGCGCGTACCGACAAACCAGCTGTGGCACGATAGATCGGAACGATCCTGCCGGCGTGGATCATGTCGTCGGCCTCGTCCTCACCCATGATCTCATACTCCGGGTTGTCCATCTGCGGCAGACCGCTGCGGTAGGGATTCGTTTTCACGACACCGGAGAGAATGACCCTTTGACCCGGCCTGAACATCTTTTTCATGAACGGCTGGTTGTACCATGAACCCACGAGTATCCCGCTCTTGTCCGTGATCACCAGTTCAAAGACCTTTACGCGCTGCCGCCTGGTCTGGACCACCTCAGCGGAAACGACTGCGCCGGTCACCGTCTCAAAAGAGCCATAGGTGAGCCTGCCGATCTTTTTGAGATTTCCCCTGTCTTCATAGCGCCAGGGAAGAAAGGTGAGGGCGTCGTTGACCGTCGTGATGCCGAGTTTCTGGAGCAGTTCAGCCCGCTTGGGGCCGATGCCTTTGCAATACTGGATGGGGGAGTCCAGCTCAAGAAGAGCCTTGCCGGCCTCTCCTTTCTCTCCGCCGGCAGATGAAAGGGAAACGCTCGACACCCCCTCCCCTGGAGGGAGAGGGCCGGGCCTGCCCTCAAATGTTTCTATCGGGGGGTGAGGGGGTGAATCGGCCGAAGAACTCAGGCCCTTGGACGTCTCTTCATTTTGCCCAAAAACGTCGATCACCGCCATTGCAGCGATGATCCGTTCTTTTTTCTGGTCCAGGGAAAGCGCATCGAATCCGACGAATAACCGTACGATCTCCGATATCTCGCGACGATCTTTCGCGATGCGTTTTAGACCCTCGACTTGCGCCTGCATGAACGGCTCAAGGGCCGCAAGGCTCTTGAGGTGAGCGAAGTTGTCCCGGGCCGCAAAAGTCAGCGGTTTCCTGATCCGATCGAGGATGGTCTTGAGATCGTCCATGGTGAATGGACAATATTAGAATATTTCAAGGGTTTTGTCGAGAAAAAGGAACAATATCAACACAAGGGAAAAGCGGGCTGGCATTTTGCCCGCTATCCACAGGGAAGATGGGATCCGTATCATTGAAAAGTGAGTGTCGTGCTTCCTACGACGCCCGTGATCAGGTCTGTTGCAGTAATAGTGACAGCGCCCGGAGCGACCGCCGTGGCAAGACCTGTATAGTAGTCGATCGTTACGACCGCGGTATTCGATGAACTCCAGGCCCATGTAGTCGTCAGCGATGGAGTTAGCGAACCGTCCTGAAACGTCCCTATCGCGGTGAACTGCTGAGTCGTCGCGGTACTCAGGGCGATGACCGGAGTGACAGGATTTACCGTGAGGCCGACTATCGGGGTGCTGGTAACCGTGATCGTGGTTGTTCCCGTGGCGCCGCTTATCGGGTCTGTTGCCTGAAGGTCCGTTATTCCTGGAACGGCGCCTGCGGTTACAACACCATTGCCGGCTACTCCAGTTGTAGTGACAACCGTTGCAACCCCGGGGGATGATGTGGTCCATGTGGCGAACGTCGTTATGACCTCAGTAATAGTAGCGCTCGAAAATAATGCTATGGCTGAAAACTGATGTGCGGTACCGACAGCTATGTAGGTATTAGCCGGGAATATCATAACTGATTGAGGATTGGCCACAGTGAGCATCACCGTCCCGGTGATATTATTTGCCACGTCATACGCTGTAATAATGGTCGCTCCGTAATCAACTGAAGTAACAATGCCGTTTAAGCCTGGGGTATTGTCGATCGTTGCGACATTGGTATCGGATGAACTCCAGTTTACGACCTGCGTCCAGGCAACGATCATGCCGTTCGTAAACGTCCCGTTTGCCGTAAACTGCTGTTTGGTACCCTTCGCCATGATTTGATTAGCCGGGGTCACGGTAACCTGGGCAAGTGTATCGTTAGTATTGTTGCAGCCCATCAAACCCGCCGAGCCTGTTATAAGCGCGACAACCAGGATGCAAGACCTGAGGACCTTCATAAAGTTCGTCTCCCTTGTTTCCTTATCGCAGCAGGCGGGTCAAACAATACGCCCGTGCGACCATAGAGTTTGTGTGTATTTACCCTTTATTACGCGGCTATCATACCACAGAAACGACTTTTCCCGTTAGGGAAAACTACTCATACCGCAGCGCGTCAAGCGGGCTGGATACCGTATGCAGGGTCTCTGCTGTGTCAGTGGTCTCTCTCCTGCCGCTCACGATCAGTGGACCGATGGGTGATGTCGGATGGGGTACTCCGGGCAATGAGGAAAAGCACAAGCGAGAGTGCCACGGTGATGAAGCCGACAGTATATGCAAGAGACTCTCCACGCCATAGCCCGTAAAACCAGTGCATGAACTCATCCGCAAGCACAGCCGCGTTTCCACCATAAAGCTGCAGATCATGGACGTATTTTTTGTTATATCCACCTTCACCCGGGTACACAAATCCGCCAATGAATTCATAGCTTGAATCTCCGTCAGAGGCATTCATCGCCGCCCGGTAGATCCAGATGGAGCTGCTCAGACCGACCAGCAGCATAATGGTGCTGCTGAGGTATAATAATTTTCTGATCCGCATGCTTTTTATCTTCACAGGACCCTCGAGGCTACTCATACCGCAGCGCATCGATGGGATTCAGGAGCGAGGCCTTATAGGCCGGATAGAACCCGAAGAAGATGCCGATGAACCCCGAAAAACTGAAGGCCATCACAATGGAGAGCGGTGACACGACCGTAGGCCATCCGGAGACGGACGAGAGAATCATCGACGTGGATACACCTACAATGATGCCGATGATGCCCCCGATCAGGGAAAGCGTAAGTGCTTCGATGATGAACTGGAGCCGGATGTCCCAGGTTTTTGCGCCAATGGCCATGCGGATCCCGATCTCGCGCGTACGCTCGGTCACGGACACGAGCATGATGTTCATGATACCGATCCCACCGACGAGGAGCGAGACCGAAGCAATGGCGCCGAGCAAAAGGGTCATGACCTTCGTGGACTGTTCCGCGGCCTGCATGATCTGGGTAAGATTCCGGACCGTGAAATCATTGTCCTGCTTCTGACCAATATGATGTCGTTGTTTGAGCAACTCGTTGATCTGTTTTTCAGCTACGGCCAGGTCTTCAGCGCTCTTCGCCTTGACAATGATGACCCGCACCATCCCCGGAAACTGTGCCCCGAAGAGCTTCTTCTGCGCTGTGGTCACGGGGATGATGATCGTATCGTCCTGGTCCTGACCCTGCGCCGACTGTCCTTTCTTTGCCAGAACGCCGATCACGGTAAAGGGAACATTCTTGATCCTGATCGATTGTCCAACCGGATTCTGATCGCCGAAAAGATTGTCCACCACGGTCTGGCCGAGAAGGGCGACCTTTGTCGCGCTTTTCACGTCCTGCTGGGTAAAGGCCCTGCCGGCGGTCAGTTCCCAGTCCCGGACGATTATGATCCCAGGCGTCGTACCGACGATGCCCGTAGACCAGTTCAGATGGCCATACACTACCTGGGCGACGCCGTTTTGAATGGGAGCCACGTCGGATACCGCAGGACACTCCTTCTGGATCGCATCGGCATCGTTCATACTCAACGTCGGCTGCGTTCCCGCCCCCATTCTCGCACCGCCTGAGGTCGTGGCCCCAGGCAGTATAATGAGGAGATTGCTCCCCATGCTCGAAATCTGCGCGGCGATCTGCTGGCTTGCACCGGTGCCCACCGCCACCATGGCGATCACGGCTCCGACGCCGATGATGATGCCGAGCATGGTGAGGGCGGAGCGCATTTTGTTCACTCTGAGCGCCCGAAACGATATCTTGAATGTGGAAGGAATGTTGATCACGATTTTTTCACCGTTTCATCGCTCACAATATGGCCATCTGAAAACCGTACGATCCGTTTGCTGAATGTCGCGATATCGGGTTCGTGGGTCACCAGGATGACCGTTATGTGTGACTCCCGGTTCAATTTCACAAAGAGTTCCATGATCTCGATGCTGGTCTTGGTATCGAGATTTCCCGTGGGTTCGTCGGCAAGGATGATCGGCGCATCGTTCACGAGCGCGCGGGCGATCGCGACCCGCTGCTGCTGCCCTCCGGAGAGCTGGTTCGGGTGGTGCCCCTCCCTGCCTTCGAGCCCCACGCTTTTGAGTGCCGACCGGGCCCGTTCCCTCCGTTCCTTTGCAGGGGACCCGTCGTACAGAAGCGGCAGTTCAACATTTTCTTCCGCCGAGGTACGGGACAAAAGATTGAATCCCTGGAACACGAACCCGATCTTTTTATTCCTGATCTCGGCAAGTGCGTCGCGCGACAAACCGCCTGTATCGACGCCATCCAGGAGATAGTGTCCGTCCGTGGGAGTGTCGAGACAACCAAGAACATTCATAAAGGTCGATTTGCCCGAACCGGACTGGCCCATGATCGCCACGAACTCGCCTTTTTCGATGGTCGTCGAAATTCCGTCAAGAGCCCGCACCTCAACGTCACCGAGACTATATACTTTGCTGATCTTCCGTGCTTCGATAAGCGCCATCTTAAAACATCCTCGGACCTGAAGGTCCTTGCGGTTTGCTGCCCTTCTTCAGGGCTTCAACAATGATATTCTGACCCTCTTTCAGATCTCCGGACGCAACCTCGGTATAGGTCCCGTCGCTGATGCCCGGTGTGATGTTGGCGCGCTTCGGATTCCCATTCTCTAGTATCCATACCGATGGCCCCTTCTTGCCTGAAGAACCGGCGCCCGTCCCCGCGCCTACCGGTTTTTCGGAGAAGCGGAACCGCAAAGCCGCATTCGTGATCCTGAGCACGTCATGTCTCGTCATGATTATAACCGAAACATTGGCGGTCATTCCCGGCATGAGCTTGAGATCACGATTGTTCACCTGGATCACAACGTCGTACGTGACCACGTTCTGCACGATGATGGGTGCCTGCCTGATCTGCCATACCTTCCCCTTGAACGTCGTATCAGGATAGGCGTCCACCGTAAACTCCACGTCCTGTCCGTCTTTTATTACGCCGATGTCCGACTCCGCGATGTTCGTGTCAATCTGCATTTTTGTCAGGTCCTGTGCAATCGTGAACAAGGTGGGCGTCTGGAAACTCGCGGCGACGGTCTGGCCTACGTCCACGGCCCTCGATATCACCACACCATCTACGGGTGAGACGATCTTTGTGTATGCAAGGTTCTGCTGGGATAAGTCAAGTGAGGCCTTGGCCTGTTCTATCTGCGCTTTGGCCGAGGCGACCTGGGCCTTGTCGGACTGGTAGTTTGTCTCTGCCGTGTCCAGATCGCTCTGGGAAATAAGCTTTTTTGATAACAGTTCCTTGTTCCGTTCAAATGTTTTTTTATCATTAACGAGTGCAGTCTCTGCCTTTTCAAGGTTTGCCTCAGCCGAGAGCAGGTTCGCCTTCGCCTGCTGCACCTGGGACTCGAAGGTGGAGGGATCGATCTGGGCGATGAGCTGCCCCTTTTTCACACGGGAATTAAAATCCACGTACAGTGTTTTAATTGTCCCCGAAACCTGGGTGCCGACCTGGACCGTCGTCACTGCATTCACGGTCCCGGTCGCCGTCACCGACTGCTGTATATCGCCGAGCGTGACAGGGTCGGTCCGGTATGAGGGGGTATCGCCCTTGCAGCCGAATAGGGAGACCAAAAGGCTCATGGCGACCGTTATGCGATGTAAGGTGATCTTTATCTTTTTTTTCATTTGAGGTCCTATTCCTCTTTCATTGTATTGTTCATTCCCGCTTTACTGCCCCGGGAGCGTCGCATTTTATCCGTTATCCTCGTGTCCGAAAAATCGCAAGCTTACCGAACCTGTGCTGGAACGTGTCAAGATACGTATAGATGACGGGTGTTATATACAAGGTCAAGAGCTGCGAAAAGACGAGGCCGCCGACCACGGCAAGCCCGAGAGGACGGCGCGCGTCTGCGCCCGCGCCCAGACCCAGCGCAATAGGGAGTGTACCCATAAGGGCCGCCATCGAAGTCATCATGATCGGACGGAACCTTACCAGCGCACCTTCGAAGATCGCGTCCTCGGGTTTTTTCCCCTCTTTCCGTTCCGCTTCGAGAGCGAAGTCGATCATCATGATGGCATTCTTTTTCACGATCCCGATAAGCATGATAATCCCCACATAGCCGTAAATATTGAGCTCCATGCCGAACAGCAGGAGGGTCACCAGCGCCCCCACGCCCGCGGCAGGCAGTCCAGAAAGGATCGTGAGTGGATGAATAAAGCTCTCGTACAGGACTCCGAGGACGATGTAGATGACCAGGATTGCGAGGATCAGGAGAAGGAACAGGCCCTGCGTGGACGACTGGAACGCCTGGGCGCTCCCCTGAAAACTGGTCGTGATTGACTGCGG
>JBARBN010000127.1:0-3371 GCA_049793155.1 Nitrospirota bacterium | reverse complement strand
TGCTCGCCATCGGGGATCTCGATGGACATGACCAAGAACCCTGCCGCCTTGAGGCTGTCCACCACGCGCTGACCATAAAGCTTCTTGACCGCGGGGTTCGTGACGAGGGCCATCTTCCGGCCGAAACCGAGGCCCGTCAGACGCTCGCCGGTCTTCTCCAGCCCCGTGCCGATCTCGATGTCGTAGCTCCGGTCGCCAAGTCCGACGTTAACAGTATGCATGACTGATTCTCTCTTTGATCGCTTTGATGACATCGACGATGGATTTGTCCGAGGTGTCGATGCATACATCGGCCTGGGCATAGAATTTTGCGCGGCTGTCGAGCAGTTCTTTGATCTTCGCCTTTGGATCGGCGGTCTGGAGCAAAGGCCGGTGGGTCTCGTGCTTGATACGCTCGTAGATCACGTCAGGGCTCGCGGTGAGACAGACTACGCACCCGCTCTTTTTGAAGGCTTCGCGGTTCTCATCCCGCATCACCGCTCCACCGCCGGTGGAGACCACCTGCCCCTCGCCCATCATGACCTGCTGGATGATCGCGGCTTCGACCTCGCGGAAGAAGGGTTCGCCGAATTTTGAAAAAATGGCGGTGATGGCCAGGTTCTGGTCCGCTTCGATGAGCTTGTCAATATCCACAAAGGTGTAGCCCAGGTCCTTCGCAAGCTGTGTGCCGACGCTCGTCTTGCCCACACCCATGAAACCCGTAAGAATGATGTTTTTGAACATGATGAATGCCTTACCACAACGACACGAAGGCACCAAGAAAAGCCACGCATCATTAGATGAACTTCTGACTCCTGACTCTACATCTTCTTCCCCTGCTCTTCTTCCTTTTCCATCCGAGCCTTCAGATGTTTTTCATACCCGAGGAAGTTGCGCTTCATTTCGTCAATATTGTCACCGCCGAACTTCTCGATCATCGCGGATGCGATCTCGAAAGCCACCACGGCCTCAGCCACCACGCCCGCTGCCGGCACCGCGCAGGTGTCGGATCGCTCGATGCTCGCCTTGTAGGGCTTCTTGCTTACCATATCCACCGAGCGGAGCGGTTTATACAGTGTGGGAATGGGCTTCATGGCGGCACGAAGCGTGATGGCCTCACCGTTGCTGATCCCGCCCTCAATGCCGCCTGCCATGTTCGTTTTGCGGAAAAAACCTTCCTTTTTGTTCCAGAAGATCTCGTCATGCACCTGTGAACCGGGCTTGTTCGCGGCGCCGAAACCCGCGCCGACCTCTACTCCCTTGATGGCCTGAATGCTCATGAGTGCGGCGGCGAGTTTGCCGTCGAGCTTCCGGTCCCAGTTCACGTGACTGCCAAGCCCTATCGGCACGCCGGCGACGATCACTTCGAACACGCCTCCGAGAGAATCTCCCGCCGCACGCGCTTCGTCGATTTTGCGCATCATCCGCTTCTCCGCCTCATGATCGACGCAGTGCAGTTCCGAGGCCTCGGCCTTCTTTTTGATCTCATGAACTGACGTCTTCGGGACTTTGGCGTATACATTCCCGATGGAGAGCACATGGCTCACGACCTCGATGTTGAACTCTTCGAGCAGCCTCTTTGCCACTGCGCCGACAGCAACCCGCATGGCCGTTTCTCGGGCGCTCGATCGCTCAAGGATGCTTCGGATATCCATACATCCGTACTTCAAGGCGCCTGCCAGGTCCGCGTGCCCCGGACGGGGACGCGTAATCGGGTCCGCCGAGTTCAGGAACATGGGATCCGGAGACATCTTGTCGCGCCAGTTCTCCCAGTCCTTGTTGCGGACAATGAGGCCGATCGGACTGCCGATCGTTCTTCCCCAGCGGACGCCGGTATAGATCTTGACCGTGTCCTTCTCGATCTTCATGCGGCCGCCGCGACCGTATCCGCCCTGCCTCCTGGCAAGGTCGCGGTCTATATCCGTCACCCGGATCAAGAGACCCGAGGGCATACCCTCGATAACCCCCATGAGAAGTTCACCGTGCGATTCGCCGGCAGTTAAAAAACGTAACATTATACCTTCCCCCCTTGTACAAGGTATTCTGCCGTGACCGCGAACGGTTTTAAAGGCAAAAATACCCTAAAATCGCGCTCATCATAGCAAATTTGAACTAGAAGTGCAATCAAAAGTATGGTACTATTCAGTGTCTGTTAAGGGTATTTTACTGTTTTTGATGGTAAGAAACGCCTCCAAAGAATACTTTTGTATCTAAAACAAAAAGTTAGATGAGCGGACTATGATATATCAAATGCCTTGTTCGGCGGCAATATCCCTTAAAAAAGGACATCTATGATCGCCCTTCTCTGCTCCGTCCAGGCCGAAGCAGATCGTATCCTTGCTTCAACAGTCGTGACGAAGAGCACGACGCTCGGCTCCAAACTGATGATAGAAGGAACCATCGGCCCTCAGCGGATAATCCTGTGCGCCGGCGGCATGGGCAAGGTCAATGCCGCCCATACGGCAACGCTCATGCTCGTCCGCTTTGATCCCGAGGCTGTCATAGTCTTCGGTATCGGCGGCGCTTACCCCTCGTCGGGTGCGGGGATCGGCGATCTCGCGATCGCAAAGGAGGAGATCGCCGGCGATGAAGGTGTTTTGACCCGGGAGGGCTTCAGGGACGCAAGGTACATCGGCATCCCCCTTCTCAAGACATCCAAATCAGAGGTCTACTCGACTTACCCCGCATCAGAACCCCTGTTGAACAGCTCTTTGCAGTCCCTCGGCGCGTATCGGAAATCGGGACAGGGCAAAATTCACGTCGGGAGTTTCGTCACCCTGTCAACCTGCACCGGCACCACGGCGCGCGCGAAAGAGCTGGATGGGCGCTACAATGCGCTCTGCGAGAACATGGAGGGGGCCGCGGTCGCGCAGGTGGCGGCACTGCATGGAATTCCCTGGCTCGAGGTCCGTGGCATATCGAACATCGTGGAGGACCGTGATCTGACGAAATGGGACATTCCGAGGGCCGCGGGGGCAGCTCAACAGGCGGTTCGACATATCGTGGAGGGCTGGGACACATGAAACAGATGCTCACCATCGGTTATTCGCCGTGCCCGAACGATACCTTCATCTTTTACGCGCTCGTTCACGGCAAGGTCCATGTCCCCGGCGTTGAATTCCGCGAACAGCTTGCGGATGTCGAGACCCTGAACAGGATGGCGCTGGCGAGCAGTCTCGACATAACAAAGATATCGTTCCATGCCCTGGGGCATTTGCGTGAACAGTACGCCCTGCTCCGTTCCGGCAGCGCGCTCGGCCGCGGTTGCGGTCCGCTTATCGTTGCGAAACCGGGGACCAGACCTGAGGACATTAAAAAAGGCCCTGTCGCCATCCCCGGCAGGCTTACCACTGCATCTCTTCTTCTCCAGCTCTACGATCCATCGATCACCA
>JBARBN010000126.1:0-16671 GCA_049793155.1 Nitrospirota bacterium | reverse complement strand
CCTGTCCTGATGAAGCGCACCATAAGCTTCTCTCCGACGAATTACGCCTGTTTTCACCTGGAATGCATGCGGGAAGAATGCACAGACGGCGGTTTCGACCTTACACCGGTGGTAGCCGGTCTGGTTAAAAACAATAAGAAATCTGTATCAGGAAAGATCGTCTGTAACGGCAAAAGTGAAGACCTCCGGCATGGCCATGCAAGCATCGCCTATGAGGTCAGTGTCCAGTACAACAAGCCGGTCAAATAGGGCGGCCCTCCTTCCCCCTGGATCCTCAACAGTCAACTGCTCTCCTCCCCGCGGCCGTACCTTGGCCGCGTTCTGCTTTTTTTCTTGCCCCTTGACTTTCAGAGGTCGTTTGCCTATTCTCTTTAACAGAATCCGCTAACGATGCCGATCAAAAAACACATAACCACGATTGTCGTGCTGATCGTCCTTCATCACTCCTTGGCAGTCAAGGCTAATGGCCAAGATACGTCCCCTCCCACACCGGCCACGCTACAGCAGGAGTCGCCGACATCGCGCGAATCGACATCGGACGCGGCGATGCCCGCGGTCACAGCGCCGACCGCCGAGACTGTCCAATCCTCCCCCTCGGGCACTTTGTGGGAGCCCGGAATATTCGGCCCGACGATAGGTTTTTTTGATGAGCTGCACGTCAAAATATCGGAGCAGCTTCTTACAACCGCGGTCTGGCTGGACTCTTTTTTTGCGGATGAACGCTCCATTAAAGAGGAAAATCGTTCATATATACGGGCCCGCTACGATACCTTTACAGAAGAGCGAGCGCATGCTACCTTCAAGCCGACTGTAGATCTGCGCCTGGCACTCCCGGAATTGGAGAAGAAGGCGCACATCGTCGTGTCGGCAGAGCCCGCCGAAACCCCTGCAACCACCCCGGGTTCGCCGAGTATCCCCAGCAACCGCATCGGAACAACGGAGGAGCGAAATGTCACCACGGCAGTCCATTATATTCTCCGGGCTACCGAGGAGCAAAACTTCGTGGTGAGGAGCGGAGCACAGTTCACTCACGGGGCGCCTGTCTTGTTCATCGCCCCACGGTACCGGTATTTTATCCCGATCGATCCGTGGGGTTTCCGGTTTACCCAGGAGGCTATCTGGAAAACGGACACGACCTGGCAGACTAACACGATCTTCGATCTCGAGCGGCGGCTCCCGCACGATCTCTTCTTCCGTACCAGCGCCGGCGGCACCTGGATCAATACCAGCAAGGGTTATTTCTACAGTCTTAGTTTTTCGCTGCGCCAGCCTCTTGATCAGAAACGGGCGCTGGATTACTCATGGAGCAACAGCTTCCAGACCAGACCGGTCGGCGAATTAACGGAGGTCTTCTTCAATATCCGTTACCGCCAGAACTTCCTGCGCGAATGGCTTTTTTTCGAAGTGGCCCCCCAGTATCGTCTACCCCGCGACAGTAAATACAAAGGCACTCCCGGGATCCTGTTCAGGATCGAAATGTATTTCGGGCAACATACGTAGTTCAACATGGCGACACATGATCCGGATTTCGAAACGAGGAATGACCGTCAGAGAGCAGATCGAATACAGGATGAATCAGGGGATTATCACCCTATTTGAAAGCACCTCATCGAGATCGAGCCATATTGAAATCCTTCATAGGTGAAGGTAAGGGGCTCGTTCTTTTCCTGC
Organism: Nitrospirota bacterium; assembly: GCA_049793155.1. Classification (GTDB taxonomy): domain Bacteria; phylum Nitrospirota; class UBA9217; order UBA9217; family UBA9217; genus JALNZF01. The sequence goes on along the minus strand of JBARBN010000126.1, from coordinate 15,000 downwards.
AGGGCAATGGCATAGATCATCGGCAGATAATGGTCAAGGGTCGGCACGGCAAGGACTGCCGTTTTTCCCATGTTCGTATAGTGGATCAGATCCCGGTGGTTTCCGCTGATCAAATTTGATTTCACCTGCTCATCGAACTCCACGGCCCAGTCAAACGACTTCGCCTCGATATTCGTGAAATCGAACATCCCGAGATTGTGAACGATGTTCCCGCTCCCGATGATCAGGACACCCCTGCTTCTCAATTCCGAAAGCCCCGCAGCAAGATCATAGTGATATTGAAGCGGTTTCGGGTCCCATTCATTAAAGGAATAATCGAGGCTCAGCTGGAAAACGGGGATATCGGCTTGAGGATACAGATGTTTCAGGATTGCCCAGGCACCGTGATCCAACCCCCGGCCTTGATCGCATTTGACCGCGGTCTTCATCTCCGTACGTGTCACCAGCAATGCCTCTTCCGGAGCGCCGGGACAGGCATAGGTCGTTTCATACAGCTCTTCAGGAAACCCCTGGAAATCATAAATGGTCTTGGGCTTCTTTATGCATCCTGCGAGGGTCCCTTTTGTGAGCCAGTGCGCGGAAATGACCATGATCGCTTTCGGTTTCGGCAGATGCTTCCCCAAAGCAGCCAGACTTCGCGTAAAACTGTTGTCCAGAATAATGTTCAGCGGCGATCCATGCCCGATAAAGAGCACCGGCATTTTATTTTTCATCGTTCTTAACCATAACCTCACGATACGGCAGTTGTTCTTGCAGAGTTACTTCATCCGATCGTCCAGACTCAAAGGCCCGGAGCCAAAGTGAGCGATCATAAGCGCCGCACCCAGCATGGAGACGTTCTTCATGAACATGATCTGCTGCATCTGCGCCGCATTCGGGTCCGTCATCGTCCAGAAATTATGCATCGTGAGGGTGACGGGCACGAGGAAGAGCACGATAAGCCACGCACCCAACTTGGCCCGGTATCCCACCAGAATGCTCAGTCCGCCGGCCAGCGCTATTATTCCGGACAACGGCACGGCAATCGAGGCCATGGGGACACCCTTGCCCGTCGCATACGCGATCGTTCCCGAGGCGAAATGCCCCGGGGCTGCCATGATGAATATGGCCACGTACAAGACCCTTCCCAACAGTACCAGGTATTTCATGGTCCGGTCCTCCCTCATGAGATGTGCGAACTTAGTTACTCATTATAGCAGATTATCATGCCGGATAGCAGACGAGCGCGAAGAACTCAGCGCTTTTGCGACTCATGAAATTATCAGAATTGAAAACACAGCGACGTTGAAAAGAGAGAAAGGATTGCTGCAAACCACGTTTTAGAAACTACCCGGGACAAAATTCGGTTTCCTCGCACTTGAGTTCCCTCATTCTACTCTATGTATTGAAAACGGACATGCTGCACGCTGCAGTCATCAGGCCGTGTCTCCAGGCTTGACTCAACGGGAACTAAAAAGCGTACTTCTCCAATTTCTCCAGCACCTTGATATGAAGAAGTTCAGAGGGAACGATGCGGAGTTCTATCGATTCACGGTTTCCTTCCACCGGGCCTGTTGGTTGGGCAGCGGCCACAAAAAAAGTCCCGTACCGTATCCCGAGCTGGGGTTCTGCGATGAACAGCGCGTCCTGAATAAACCCGGCCATGCGCTGCTTCTGCGTTCTCTCAGCTGCATACATCGCCCAGGTACCGCTCGACGGGAAGCGTGTAATTATCAGTATGAGACTGATATCGGACCTTGTCTGTTCATTATCCATGAGCAATAAAAAAATACGGGCAAGCTTCTTTAAATCGGTCTGCGCCGAGGGCTTCAGGGTACCGTCCGCCGAAAACAGGAAGGACTTCTCTATAAGAATGGAACTCGCCCGCACCTTGAGTCCCTGGATCGCTTCTGCTCCGAACTCTCGCTGAAACATCAGTTTAATGCTCTTGGAGAATTCGTTTCGCGGCTGGGAAATGGCAAGGGCCGGTTCCAGGAACCGCTGGATCCTGATCGCACGATAATAGAGCAGGGCGCTCAGAAGCACGAGGCCGATCAGCAAGAGGCTGAGGACCGGGCCGGCAGGCGGAGCGTACCTCCAGAGTGATTTATCGTTCATGGCGCGCCTTCTTCGAGACGATCAAGTTTTTTCATTGCCGTCGCGAAGTCCTCTTCTGAAATATGCGCCGGTGAATGGATGGCCTTGTTGCGAAGATACATCAGATCATAGAACAGGGCTATCCGCGAGTGACTGATGCGCTTGCCCTGTTCCATCTCCTTCAATCCGTCCGACAGGGTCGGAACTTTCCTGCCGATCACCGCGGTAGTGAACGCCCTCAGCCGGTTTTCAACGTGATAGCCCATCAGAAGCGAAGCAACGACCTTCTCTCCGCGCCGGTAATATTCCAATGCCTGCTCCACCGAGAGGCCCCCTTTGACGATGCTGATATTCTCGGTGGACTCTGTTTCCCCGGGGGCCAGACGCTGTATTTTTTGATAAACTTCCAGGCATTTGTCAAGCATGTCCTTCTCAAGATAGGACTCGGCAAGAAGGAACAGATCACGGATATTGTCAGCAACATCCCTCTGCTGAACGGCAAAGGCATGGGCTCGTTGAATGGCCTCGGCCTTGTCGTCCTTCTTGTCAAGCACATCAAAATGCCTGGCCCACCTCTTGCCTTTCAGTACATTATCCTTTGTAAAGCGGAAGAGGCGCTCCGAAACCTCGCGTTTGTCGAGCTTGCCGCTGATGACGATAATGTTCAGCGTCGGATGGGTCTCGAAAAGCTCCGGCAGGATATCGATGCCCTCGTCCATCCGGTCGAACTCGATGTCGAGCGTCATGAGGTCGATGAGCTGCTTCGTCAGTACCTGGAGGGCCTCCCTGATGTTGCTTGCCTCGTGAAACCGGAGGTCGGGCTCTTCGTCCTTGAGCGCGCGCTGAATTTCGAGCTTCAGCAGTTCCCGGTCCTCAAAGTCATCATCGGCGATCAGCACTTTAAACATCGGGCGTCTCCTCGACAAAGGGGAAATTGATTATTATTTCCGTTCCGATTCCCGGAGCCGTATATTCCTTGCCGATCCTGATCTTGCCTGCATGGAGACCGACAACGTATTTGGCGAAATAAAGTCCCTGCCCCCAGCTTTCGCCGATGCCCCTCCCCCGGTAGAAGCAGAGATCGGCCTGCTGCTCATCCATCCCGATGCCCTCGTCCCGGATGGAAAGGGTCAGATACCGTCTGCTGCCGTCCCGGTCCATGTCGCAGGAGACCAGAACCCGCGCGCGGGGCTGGTCGGGTTTTTTATACTTGACGGCATTGTCGATCACATTTTCAAACACGGTCTTCAGCAGGGGCGGGGCCGCATAGATCATCGGAAGTGCCATCGCATCATGGACCGTGATCTCGGCGAGGTCGCTGTATTGCGTTGCCAGGTCGTGAATCATGGCCTTGAGGTCGATATTTTTAAAATCTACCAAACCCGCTTCCCGCTCATCGGAGATCTTCTTAAAAATATCGATATCAGCAAACAGCTTTTCCAGGTTGTCATCGATTCGCTCTGTTGCCTCCCGGGGGAGTCCCGGAAGCAGGTCGATCCTTCGCTTGATGCGTCCGAGATTATTTTTGAACTCATGCCCGATCGTTGCCGAGATATACCGGATAAATTCGTTTCGCCGGGCGATTTCCTGATTTTTCAGAACGAGCATCATGTTTTCACGCGCCCTCCGCTGTTTTTGCTGGTAGACAACGGACAGGTACATGCTGAATGCCGCGAAAGCAATGATCATGACCACCAGGGCGTAATGAGCGACCCTGTTGGATGCGTCGAGCTGATTCTGCATAATGGAAAGACGCTGGTCGATACCGGCATCAAGAGGGACCTGTCCCTTCCACGGCATCAGCCGCAGCTCAAGACGTTCAAAGGGGGGGAAGAAACGGTTCGAGTAGACCATGCCCAAGACGAGCCAGATAAAGATCATAAGGGCTATCAGAACCAGGACCTGTATTCTGCTACGATTGTCGGATTCGACCATAGACGATAATTTATTACAAAATGCCGGTTATTACAACAAGAAAAACGGCCGGTTCCTTCTATCCCGCCACAGACTCACTGTGTCGAGAAAAAAGGAGCGTGGTTGGAAGTAAAGAACGGAGGATCATTTTTCAGGATCGCCGAGACAGCGGGGTGTTTTTTAAATTCAACATCGAGGAACCGCCGCACCGCTCTTCGGTCCCATCCCTGAGGGTGCTTAAAAGACGTATAGAGAGACAGGTCTCCCTCGTAGAAATGCTCGGTCTCATGCTCCCCCGCTTCCTGTCCGCACACCGGCATATTGAACATGGCCAGGTTCAGGAAAGTGACCGCCTCATGATGAGCAGAAACGAATTCGAGCGTCTTTCGCGCCTCATGTATCGTCTCCGCCGGAGTGCCGAAGAGAAGATAGACATACGCGGCGATCCCGGCTGCGTGAAGATTTTTCAACACCAGCGACGCTGTCGCGAGGTCGATGCCCTTCCGCAGCCTGTCGAGGACCCCTTGATCGCCCGATTCCAGTCCGAGTTTCAGCATCCTGCATCCCGATCGCTTGAGCTGCCTGCAATAATCACTATCGGTGAGCTCCTTGCTGATCCTCGCGAAACCGTACCACGGGACTCCGGGTGGATCCTTCGCAAGCGCATGCATGAGCGCAGGGCTGACCGCATTGTCGAGCAGATGGACCAGGACAGGGTCCGTTTTCTGGATCAGCGATTTGAGATCGGTCATCGCCAGATCTACTGGAACCGGGACATACGGATTGTCCTCCGCAGTCTCCGGGCAGAAGGAGCATTTACGGAAGGAGCACCCGCTTGACCCGCTGTAAGGAAGAACAAATCCAGGAGACAGATATTCTTCACGGGGCAGAGAACCATAATCCGGGGTAACGTGCTTCTGCCCGGTCTCTTTGACACCGAGCAGTTCGAGAAGAGGCCCCTCCCCCGGACCCGCGATAAGGTGATCGGCAAGACCACCAAACGGGTTCCTCCATGCCGGACCTTTCATCCAGGAGGTTAGCAGGCCGCCGCCGAGGACGATCTTCAAACCGGGGAACTCGCGCCTGATGAATCCGATCATTGCGAAGGTCGTTAGTGCCTGGCTCAGATAATTCAATGAAAAGCCAACTAATGATGACATCATAAAAAATCGATTATTATCGCCGAGCCGCAGAGGGCGCGAAGAAAATCCATTTAAATTGTTACGATCATTCTCTGCGTCTCCGTGTCTCCTCGGTGAAAAGGTTTTCTCAATGATCTCCGGCAGACGTCTGCTGAACCATGGGTAAAACGGATTCTGTTCCGGATGCTCGGCAGCGAAGACCAGATCATGGCTGCGCACAGGAGAAAGCTGTTGATGATGATAATCCGCCAGGCCGAGGATCGCGTGGAATTCCCTCGAAGAGGCCTCAAGCGCGCGGTTCACGTCTTTAACGGCCCTGATGTAGTGGTCAGGAGAACGATAGGTCCGCGTGTCACGGAGTGCCGCAAGATTGGATGAAATATTCTTTACAGCCCGCCGGGTCCAGGTATCGAACGCGGCCTGCGGCCTCTGCAGAAGAGAGAGAAGTCCCTCGAGATTCGCGTCCAAGACCGTGCAGGATATTCCATGAGCGGTGAGCGCGCCCGCAAGTTTCGCTATGCCCGCAGGAGGCTCGCAGGGTTTTGCCACCGGAGGAAAGATAAGAAGCATGGGGCATTATGCCGGATAAGGGGGTGTGATGGCAAGACCATTCGACAACCAAAAGAATCCGACGGATTATTTCCTCTTCGAGTCGATCAACGCCTGGACAGGTTTGAGACTGTAGGGACTTCCGTGCTCTATTGCCGTGAGCACCGTGCCGCCGCCGGTGAAGAAATAGTAGCTTGCATTGTCCATCACCGAAAGATAGAGGCCCGGCAGGAGGTTCTTGAATTCCTGGAGGGTGTCTCCGCCTCCGTACATTTTCATGGCATCGCGGTTAAGATCGATGGTATTGTCGAGTGCCTGGGAACCGGCAGAAAAGTGCGGGGTATACCCCATGACGGCATTCACGAAGATCGTCTTCGCCGTACCGATGGCTCCGGCAACGGTCTTTTCCTCGAATGACCGGGGGTCGATGTCCAGGATGTACCCGTATGAATCGCCCGCCTTGAAATCATGAAGAGAGATGGTCCGATACTTGCCCTCGATCCTGCCGTCCATGATGTCCGACTCTACGACAAAGGGAAGTTCGACGATCTTCTTCTGGACACGGTCCTTATCAACCAGTTCCCTCGCGAGCGCGGCGTCCTCATCCGTGACACCCTTGATCCTCACCCCGTACTTTGCGCAGAGATACGTGTTGTAAATGACGCCGCCGAGCACGAGACGGTCCACCTTTTCATACAGGGCTGTGAGCGGCTTGATCTTGGTGTCGTACTTCGATCCCGCGACCACGGCGAGGAAGGGCCGCTCGGGCCGCATGACCCCCTCAAGGTGCGCGATCTCCTGCTGCAGCAGGAAACCCGCATAGGACGGCAGATGCCGGGTGATATCGTACGTGGAGGCATGGGGCTGCCATGAGCCGAACGCGTCGTTCACGTAGATATCGGCCAGACCGGCAAGCTGGAGCGCGAAACGCTCCCGGAACTCGCCCTCTGTCTCCTCTCCGAGGAACCACCGCGTGTTCGGAAGATAGATCCCCCCGATCTTCCGCTCCTTCAGATCTCTGACGGCAAGGTTGATGGAAGTGTCGATCCCCGTAATGCCCCGCACCGGATCCGGGGGGAATTTCGGGACATACAATTTCGTATGGAGCTTCTGTTCAAGATACCGCACGATGGGCTCGACGGACTCCTCGGGTCTGCAGGTTATCGTGCCCGTCTTTTTGTCTTTCGGCCTGCCCACATGGGTCATCATGATGGGCCTGCCGCCGCGCTCGACAATGTGAAAGAGGGTCCCGATCGTACGGTCGATCCGATAGGGGTCGCGTATCTCCCCCCCTTTGACGACATTGTGGTCGAACCGGACGAGGACAACCTTCCCATCAAGGTTGGCATCCTGGATCAGCGGCAAATCAGCGTGTAATGGCCTGCTCAGCATAGTGGACCGCCTTTATCACATTCTGGAATGAACGACAACCGTATTATAGCACATTGAAAAAACCGACAGTCAATAAAGAACCAAATTCAAAGAGAAAAGAAAAAACTCCCGGTTTTCTTCGTGCTATTCGTATAATTCGTGCCATTCGCGGTTAATCTTTTGGGGGCAGGAAGGAATCGGATCAATGCGCCGGCGGCGGTCCGCCTGCCGCGGGTGCCTTTGCCCATTTCATGAGGAACACCAGCGGAATAACGCTAAGGATAAGGAAACAGATCAAAAGAAACGCATCGGTGAATGCGAGGGTCGTCGACTGCCTGACCAGTTCCCGGTACATCATGCCGTCCGCGCCCGCGGGCGGCAAACCCTTCTGACTTAAGAACCCCGCCATCTTTTCATGGGCGATCTGGTACGCCGGATCAAAGGGCGACAGGTGTTCCACAAGGCGGGTCTGGTGGAGCTGTGCCCTGCGCGAAAGGATCGTCGTGGTCATGGCGATGCCCACGCTTCCACCGAGGTTCCTGAGCAGGTTATACATCGAGGTCGCCTCGGTCATCCGCTCTTTCGGGATATGCGAGAGCGTCAGCGTGGTGAGCGGGATGAAGGTCATGCCCATACCGAACCCGAGGAAGACCCGCGGCCAGACAAAGGTCCAGAAATCCGTCGTGAGGTTGAAACGCGACATCATGTAGGTGCTGAGCGCGCACACGCACATGCCGGTAACGAGGAACCTTTTCGGATTCACCTTGCCGATGAACTTCCCCACGAATGGCATGGCGATCATGGTGGCGAGGCCTCCCGGGCCGAGCACGAGACCGGCATAGAACGACGTGTAGCCCATGATCGTCTGCAAATAGATTGGCAGCAGAACGATGCTGCCGAAGAGGTTCAGGAAAACAAAGAACATCACCACGGAGCCGCTCGTGAACGTCCGGTCCTTGAACAGTTTCAGGTTGACGATGGGGGTCTCTGAATAATATTCGTTGATCGCCAGAAGCGTGAGGCAGACCGCCGCGATGATGCCGGCGGTCATAACCAGGTTGGACGAGAACCAGTCCTCACTCTCGCCCTTATCGAGCATGAACTGGAGTGCGCCCAGGCCTACAGCGAGGAACACGAGGCCCCAGTAATCGACCTTCATCTTCTGCCGCTTCATATACGGCGGGTCCTCGATCACGATGATGTTCATGATGATCGAGAGGATGCCGATCGGAATATTAATATAGAAGATCCAGCGCCAGGACCAGTTGTCCGTGATCCAGCCGCCGAGGAGCGGGCCCACAATGGGGCCCAGCATGGCACCCATGCCGAAGATGGCCATGGCAACTCCGTGTTTTTCCCGGGGGAAACTTTCGAGCAGGATGGACTGGCTGATCGGCACCAGCCCGCCGCCGCCGATCCCCTGAAGTATCCTGAAGAACACGAGGCTCTGCAGGCTCCAGGCCGAGCCGCACATGAAGGAGCTGAAGGTGAAGAGGGCGATCGAGGCGATCTGGTAATTTTTCCTGCCGATAAGCTTGGCGAGCCAGCCCGCCATGGGGATCACGATGGCGTTCGAGACGAGGTAGGCGGTGATGGTCCAGGTGGCCTCGTCGATGCCCGCCGAGAGCGAGCCCCTGATGTGATTGAGCGACACGTTCACGATCGAGGTGTCGATGATCTCGATCAGGGTCGGGAGCATGACGGTGAACGCGATAAGGCCGAGCCCCCGGGTTTTTGTAGTTTGACTCATTTTTAATGCCTGCAGTCTTGATAAACAGTGAGAGGGAGGAAGACGGATGGATGTTCATTCACTGCGTTCACGAGAAGGACGATAGGCCGCCCTCGTCATTTTTTTCAGCCATCTTCACTCGCTCCTCATCTCTCATCCCTTTATTTTGCGATCACCGTGGGCTCAACGGACATGCCAACGCGGAGGACATGGCCCTTGTCAGTTCCCTCGTCGAGCACGATCTTGACCGGGATGCGCTGCACGACCTTCACGTAGTTGCCCGTGGCGTTCTCGGCCGGAAAGAGCGAGAAGCTCACGCCCGTGCCCGCCATGATGCTGTCCACTTTGCCGGAAAATTCCTTCCCGGGATAGGAATCCACCGTGAACTTCACCCTCTGGCCGGGCCGGATGTTTTCCATCTCGGTCTCCTTGAAATTTGCCGTGATCCAGATATTGTTGAGCGCCACCACCGCCATGAGCGGCTGGCCGGGCTGGATCTGGTTTCCGGTCTGCACCGATTTTCTCGTTACATAACCGTCCACCGGCGCGTAGATCTTCGTGTATTCGTAGTTCAGCTCGGCAAGGGAAGCTGTCGCCTGTTTCTGCATGATCGTCGAGGCCTGCGTCAGCCTCTGCGACTCCGCCTGGCGGAGCTGCTCCTCGGCAGCCTTCACCTGGGCCACGGCCACTTCATAAGCCGTCATGGCCCGGTCATAGCGGTCCCGGGGGAGAACTTCCTTCTGATAGAGCGCCTCGGAGCGATTTTTTTCGAGCTCAGCCAGCCTGAGGTTTGCGTGCTGGAGTTCGAGGTTCACTTTAGCGGCGTCGATCTTCGTCACGGCCTCGGACAATTTCGCCTTTTCCGCGCCCACGACGGATGAGGCTTCGCGAAGCCTTACCGCATAATCGGCAGGGTCGATCTCAACGAGGAGGTCGCCCTTTTTGACGGACTGGTTGTCGTTGACGGATACCACCTTCACCGTCCCGTAGATCTTCGCCGCAATGGTATGGATATTGCCGTCAATGAAAGCGTCATCCGTCGAGACGTGAGTTCTTCGGTATCCTGAATAAAAATAGCCCGCGATCAGCCCGGTAAGGACCACGACACCGACGATCATGAAGGCTTTCTTCTTTTTCCGGTTATTCCCTGTTTGTTCTTCTGCCATGCTGTGCTCCTTACAATTCGAGGAATTCTAAACTCGAATTTTATAAATTCTCATTCATTTTAAATTCTCACGCTGGAACAATTGACCTTGTTTGAAAGTTCGCGCTCAGGATTTATACACTATCTTTAATTCCCATACGCGCTCACCAGATCCTTGCCGGCCGCATTGAGGAGGACGGCTTCGGCCCGCTTGAAACCGTAGAGCGACTTCCAGGAATTCGATTCTGCCGTTGTCAAAAGCGTCACGGCGTCGAGCACCTCTGTTGCCGTGCCCACACCTTCCCTGTACCGGAGACGCTGGAGTCTCAGGTTCTCCTCCGCCTGCGCAACCGCGGTCTTCGTGACCTCGATTTTTTGGGCCGAGCTCTGCAGATCGAGGTAGGCAGCCTTGACCTCAAGGCGGATGCCGTCCAGCAGTTTATCCCGTGAAAGTCTGAGCGACCGCAGCTCCGCCCTTGCCAGGGCCGCCCGGGAACGGCTCGCACCGCCGGAAGAGAGATTGATGTTCACACCGGCAATGGCCGACCAGTTGTCCTGATGGACCATGTACCTGTTCTCCGAATATTCATACCCGCCGGAAACGTAGAAGGTCGGCAAATACTCCGCCTGCGCGGTCTTAACGTTCTGTTCTTTCGCCGCGATGGCCGCATCCATCTCCTTGAGCAGCGCCCGTGATGCCTCCGCGCTGATCCACGCGTCTTCGAGCGTCATGCCCGCTGACGGGCTGGCCCTGATCTCATCAGGCTGAATCGCATCGTTCAATGGTTTTAAAAGGAGACTGTTGAGCTTCGATTCCCGGAGCGACTGGAGGTTCTCCGCGGTCAGGAGACGCTGGCGCGAGTCCGCGAGCGTAACGGTCGCCTGGAGCACCTCGTTCTTGGTGACAACACCGGCGCCATACCGCGCTTCGGTATCCTTTTTGTGGGCTTCGTACTGCTGCACTTCCTCCCTGGCAACCTGCAGCAGCTTTTGGGACTCCAGCAGGTCAAGATACATGGTGATAAAATCCAGGGCAGCCTGGTTCTTCAACCGGTCGGTCCCGATCTCGCGAGCCTTTAATCCGTTCTGCGCCGCATCGATCGATGAAGATGTTTTGCCGAAGTCATAAAGCAGTTGCGTGGCCCTCACCCCGTAGGTCAGGAATTGATCCTGGGATACGGGGATCGAGTTCGTCGAGGTCCCGGGGATACTGAAGGGGAGAACGGAAGCGGGCTGGTACTTGAGCCACGTCTCTCGGCCGTAAACGTCAACCCAGGGCAACCAGGGCGAACGTGCGAGAGAGACCGATGCCCGCGCGACGTCCTCATCAGACCGGGCGATCTGAACATCCCGTCCCGTCTCGGCGACGATTTTCAAACCTTCCTGCAGGGAAAGGGCACGTGCGGTGAGCGGAGAAAAGGCCAGGAATAGCGCAAGGGCAAGTGGTAATCGTTTCATGACAATACCTCGGGAACGGCATCTGCTAAAATGTAAGTAAGCACTATAGTACACTAAAAAAATTAAAAGTGAAGAGGTTTTTAGGGGGCATGCAGCACAGAGAATATCATTCTTTCGGGCCAAATGTGTCACCCATGCCTCTTTTGAATCGAAATCGTAATTGACAAGTTTACAGGAATGGCCTACATTACCTTTCGTATCCGCAGTTGACCAGAGGATAATTCTGGGACACCGTTTTGATCGCATTCTCCGGAGGGAGGCCACCATTGCGTTTGATCAAAATATTCCTGACGACCATCGTTCTCCTTTCCCTGTTCGCCTGCGCAAAACCGCCGGTGACGGTATCGAGGCCCGAAGACTCTTTGGTCCGTCTTTCGCCGTGGCGATCGGTCGTGCCTCGCGACGACAGCGGGTTCAAGGATGTCGCCGTTGCAGCGCATCAAAGCCTTGAGTATTACAGGAAGCTCCCCCCGGACACGGTATTCTTCCTGGGGCCGGAGCGGGCAAGCGCCCTCGACATGGCCCTGACTCTCCAGAACTTTCTCCTTATCGTCGAGAATGATTCATTCACCTATGATCAGAAGGTGGATCGCATCAGGAAGGATTTTGTGTTTTACCGTGCCGTTGGGTCGAACAACAGCGGAAAGGTGCTCTTCACGGGCTACTACGAACCGCTTCTTTCCTGCCGCGTCGCAAGAGATGATTCCTTCCGCTATCCGTTGTACCGAAGGCCCGATGATATGATCGAGATTGATCTCTCCCAATTCGGCAACGGATTCCCGAAGAGCAAGCTCTTCGGGAGGCTTGACAACAGGAAGGTCGTCCCCTATTACTCCCGCGAGGAGATCGATCAGAAAAAGGTTCTTGCCGGCAAGAACCTGGAGATCCTCTGGTGCTCCGACATCGTTGACATCTACGTGCTCCAGGTTCAAGGTTCGGGCAAGGTGGACCTGGGTGATGGAAATATCCTGAGCGTGTTGTACGACGGCGCCAACGGCCGGCCCTACAAGAGCATCGGAAGATATTTGATCGATACCGGCGCCATGACAAAAGAGAACATGTCGATGCAGGCGATCCGGGAGTATCTGCGGACCCATCCCGATAAACTCAGAGGGGTACTGAGCGAGAACCCCAGCTACGTATTCTTCCGCCTCGGCACGGGACCTTCGCTCGGCAATATCAACGTTCCACTCACGCCGGGCCGCTCCATTGCAACGGACAGCAAATTGTTTCCCAAGGGAGCGCTGGGCTTTATTTCGACACAGAAGCCGGTCATCGAAAATGGCGCGATCAAGGCATGGATGCCGTTCACCCGGTTCGTCCTGAACCAGGACACCGGCGGCGCGATCAAGGGACCGGGCAGGGTCGATCTGTTCTTCGGCTTCGGTCCTGATGCGGAGCTCACGGCGGGGAATTTTCAGCATGAGGGGGAGCTTTATTTTTTGATGCGGAAGAAGTAAATAAATAGAACAAGGTGGAAATACTCACCCTTTTGAAGGACGCAGGTTGTCAGGGATTGATGAAATCGGCCTCTCGGTCGTCAAAGTTGCCGTAATTTTCCCTGTCGTTGTCGGTTATGTTTTTTTTCAGCCGACCTGCGAACCCGATCGTAAAGTCTGATCTCGTATGCCTGCGCCTCCGCGGCTGTATATCGATTAACGGTTTCCTCCGTCATTGCAGTTGATTTGCTTCAACGAGCCGTCTTTTACCCAATAGGGTTCTTTCCCGTCCGGGAACTTTATCTTCAACGTCTTAAACTCCACTGATCTCTCCAAAACCTGAACCGTGATGTCGCCGGCAAGCCGCAGCACTGTCCCGCTCTTCAGGAGGTCTGCAAGCTTGTCCTTGTTGCCTTCCTCTTGGAACCGGGTCGCGGCATTTAAAGTCTCCTGGGTAGAAGCGGCCAAAGCGCCTTCCCTCGTGTTGTAAAATTCGTCGACCTGGCATGCCGACGCGAACTGATGCACCGTTGACACCGCCGCGGCGCAAACCACGAATAATATAATGGCTCCTGTTGTTCTATTCATCCTTGCCCTCCAATTATCACCGTGTTTATTTCAGGAAGTCACCGAAGATATGTTTTCCGTGCTCCAGCACCTGTTGAAGCTGATACATTTCCCCATTTCCGTTGGCGAGGTTCTTGTTCCGCCATTTCTCCAGATGCTCCGGGGAGCAAAAGAAGTTCATGAAGGGGCAAAACGTCTTTGCGGTGCATCCGCAATCCTTTCGGCTGCTGACGAATTCAACTACGCCTTCCGGAATGCAGGAGGCGACTTTGCCGTCCTTCATTTCGATCTTCATTTCGTGCTCACACTCAGGGCACCGGGACCGGACGGCAATATCTTCGTGCAGCATAAAATGGATGCCAAGTGCGTCTGTAGCGCACAGTGCGTATATCTCATGCCCGTCCTGAAAAAGTACTTTGTGGCGGGTCGCTTTTGCTGAAAAGGGATACGCGGATGCGATCTCGTCTCCCTCTTTCGTCAGGATGTCGGCCTTATGCAGTTTTTCAACGAGCCGGTGGGCTGATTCGATCGATGGAAGCTTCAGGGCCTCGGCGATGTTTCTGTCGGATGGAGCCTTCCCGGTCCGGGCGAATTCCCTCAGAATGTATTTGCGCACACCATCTTCTGCAGGGCTGAGCTGCGCCTCCGCCAGCCTGCCCCTTACCGTTTCGCCGATCTGGTCCATGAGACTTTTCACCGGAGGTTGACCTCCCTCGCAATTTTTTTCTCTCATTGCTTTTCGCAAGGTATCCACTGACGGCACATTCGCGAGTCTGCCCGACTCGTCCTGAAACATCCTTCAGGAAAACCCTATGGTCCCCGACGGCTGCAATTCTTTGCCATTGATGAAGACGGAAGGCGACCCGCTGAGCTTGAATTCCGTCGCTTTTTCGTCGCTGATCCGGTGCATACCCACTTTGGCCTGAATCTGTTCGGATTCCAGGGCGCGTGCGATGTTTTCTTTTAACGCTTCCTCTGAGCCGCATCCCTGTGATATATAACAGTCGATCTTCACGCCCTTCTCCCTTGCCGGTTTGAATTATGTATGCATCCTTGTTGATCTCGCCCTTGGTTGAATCCGTGGAAACGTTAAACTGATGACCCGGTTCAAGAAACCGTATGTCTAGGGTGAAACTCTCCTCAGCATCCCCAGTAAGGACCGGTGCCGAGGCTGGACCCCTTCCCTTCGATCCCCACATAGACATCCCGGCCAAAGTAAAAAGGCAACCCCCAGTCGAACATACCGGGCGTATTCCCGCCGATATTAGAGAACACCTGGTTGGACGAATTGGCGAGACTGTTGAAGTTGCCTATCTGGAATGAAACCGCGCCGCTTGGCGAACCCGACGCACCCGCATTGGTGGAGGAAAGGTTCACTGCAGATGATGGACAGAACCAGCCTGCATTGGGAGAGGGACAGTTTGGAAGCTGGCTTGCCGACGGAGGGGTGAAGAACAGACCGTTTGAGCCGCTGTCGATAACACTGCTGTATGTTGCAGTGGTGCCGCTGATCGTTGTGATAATATCCCCGGACTGGTCGGTCGGATACCTCGTAACCCCGGACGGCACATTATTAGTCTGGGTACCGATACCGAGAACGAGCACGCCGGC
>JBARBN010000125.1:0-3884 GCA_049793155.1 Nitrospirota bacterium | reverse complement strand
GCCGGGGGGCCGTCACCGCGGTGACGGCTTTTCCATCGGCTCCAACGGTCAGCGCCGGAAGATCGCCGAGATGGCCTTTGCCTTGCGGACCCTCATGTTTCGCGGTATTGGCGGGATCATAATGTCCGCCTGCCGCAAGGCCGGGTACCTGCTTGCCGTCCTTTACGCCGGCCGCGCAGTCGGGGTTCTGATGAACGTGGAAACCATGGGCCCCAGGCGGCAGATTGCTCAGCTGCGGAGTGAACACCAGGCCGTCGAGCCCCTCTGATATCGTGATAGTTCCGACGGCCTTGCCGATGCCCTGGTCATTGACCAAGTTCATGGAAACGACGATATCTGCGGCAAATACCGGCATTGCGATCAGCAAGGTCACTGCTACGATGATCCCCAAAAACGTCTTGCGCATAGTACGTACCTCCTTTAGGTCGTTGTAGGGTGGCTGACTATAGACGATAGTATACCAGAAACGGACTCTCGTTTCTTCGGAGACATCTTCGCTTGTCGAGTTCGTCCAAATTTTAATTTGATCTCCCCTCATATGACCCCGATTGTTCCGAATTCTATATCGAACAAACACCGGTTGCGGGATCGCACGCTGCGGCACTTGTCTTCGCCGAGATGAAATAACCGTTGCCTGCTTCACGCTTTTGGATCAGCTGCTTGTTAAGCAGCGAGTCGATGATGGTCTTCAGTGCGTCATCGGCGAGGTCGAATGCCGGTTTCGTCCGGGGAAGGGTCCATCATGGCATTTATAACCCGGTATGGTTCCGTGGCGTTCCTGTATTTCCCCGCCCGACAAATGCTTGATCAGCGCCTTGAACTCTTCATACCGCTTGTACCCGCGGATCAGCATTTCTTTCTCCCCGTATTTCAGCAGGAATGAAGGGAACCCGCGCGCCCCGTATCTGGCCGTGATCGCAAGGTCCTGCTCAAAGGCCTTTTGCGCCGGACCATGGGTAAAGTCATCGAGGAAACGGGCAATATCGAGCCCTGCTTCCGATGCCAGTTCCAGCAGCACTTGGGTCGTGTTCGTCTGCCTGGCCTCGGCAGCCGACGCTTCCCGGATGCGCCGAAGGAACTTATTTGCGAGCGCCTGGTCCTGCATCTGTGCGGCCTTATACGCGATGTTCTGCGGGTACGTTGAAGAATGCTCTTTGGAAAAGAGCTTGAAACCCTCGCTCCTTACCGGCATGCCGTGGCGTTCGGACGCATCAACCCAATGCTTAGCAATGTTTTTGTTCGACCGATCCGGGTCGCCGCCGATGTCATTATAGCTATCGTAGAATGATGCGATGTCCTGGACCAACCCGCCCATGATGTAGCTGATCTTCACTTGCTCGCCGAACCTGGTTTCGATCTTCCGGAGCACCGGTTCGCTGCCCCAGCACCAAGTACAGACAGGATCGGTAAATTCGATGATCTCGATCATTTTGTCATTTGCTGTATTCATAATGGAACATACCCCGGAGACGATCCCCCGGCCACCCCCTTCGCAGCGTCGCAACGACCGGACGACTATGATTGATGATTAAAGTATAACACTCCCCGCCCTGCCAAAAGCAGGCACTATAAATCAAAAGCCGGAGAGCACGTCCTCCGGCCTTGATAGTGCATACACAACGCAAATTCAACAACAACGTCCCTCTGGTGTTCTGCAGTGACGGTGGTTATACAATCCTTGAGATTTTTACGCTAAATGCATCAACGTCCACAACTAAACACTCTCAAGATGATCTTTGGGAACGTTGTTATTACATTCTTTATTCATTTGAACTCAACGGCCGGATAAAGTTGTGCTGTTTCGAACGTGATAAGGCCCGCTTCGACGAGCGGGTCCTCGTTCACTACTTTATCGGCTTCTTCCCTGCTCTCTGCTTTAACGACGATCATGCCTCCGTTGTCGCCCCATTTGCCGGCCTGCACAAGGACCCCCGCTGCAAGCTGCTTTTTCGCCCATTCCCGATGCAGGGGGATCACCTTGTTTATCTGAGCCCGGTCCCCGCCGGGCTTGAACTTGTTGATCGACATGAAGTACACGTCTCAATCCCCCTCGCAAGCAAAGCCTGAGAATTAACGCTTGTTCTCAATGAAACGAGCATAGTACAACTTATTTTAAAATGCAAGGACTTATCGGTTTCAGTCATCAGTCGGTAGTCGATAATCGACAGTCGTGGTAATACATTTCTCTCCTTGACATTAGCATATAGTTGCGCAATCATTTAACTATGAAGTGGTTTTACAGGTTGCAGAATTTTCTTTGAAAGGAGAATTCCTATGGTAAAGAAAGTGGGCAAAAAAATAGACATGCAGGCTATGATGGAAATATACAGAAAGGTGGGAACGCCGGGCGAGCCTCATAAGCTGCTGGCCAAACTGGAGGGAAGCTGGACTACCAGGACCAGGGGTTGGCTGGAAGGCAAGCCGGCCATGGAATCGACCGGCACGTGCGAGCAAAAGCTCGTCCTTGGCGGCCATTACCTGCAGCAGGACTATACCGGCGATATGATGGGAGCCCCATTTAGCGGCATAAACCTCCTGGGATACAATAACTATACCAAGAAGTACGAGTCGGTCTGGCTCGACTCAATGAGCACAGCGATCTATTACTTCGCGGGCAAGGGAAGCCGGGATGGCAGGACCATTACGCAGGAATGCAGCTACGTCGACCCGGTCAGAGGCCCGGCTGTCTGGCACAGTGTGACCAGGGTAAAGGACGACAATACCCTGGAGTTCGAGATGTTTATCACCCCTGAGGGCGGTAAGAAAGAAAAGATGATGGAGATGACCGTTGCGCGGAAGGCAGCCAGCGTTTTAAAAGCGGCGTGAAGGGTATGGTTCAGGGGTGCCTTCTTTGGGTCAACTTTCTTCAGGCTGTTGATAGCGTGAATGGACACCAATAATGTCATTCTGAGCGCAGCGAAGAATCTTGCTTTCCCGGATTTTTGAGATCCTTCACTTCGTTCAGGATGACGACGTAAAGGGTGTATTTCAACAGCCCGTCTAGAGCACGCAATAGAGGTGACGGAAGACGGCAGCAAGACCAAGGATCTCTAATGTTTGGGAGGAACTCCGATGAGCATGACGCATCAGGTAAGGCATATCAGCGTTTCCATCGACCGTCCGCCCGATGAAGTCTATTCATTCGTCTCAAATCCCGAGAACCTCCCAAAATGGGCCACGGGTCTTGGCGGTTCGATAAAGAAGGTAAACGGCGAATGGATCGCGGATGCACCGATGGGCAAAGTGAAGATCAAATTCGCGGAAGATAACAAGTTCGGGATCCTTGACCACGAAGTCGTCTTGGAATCCGGAGTAGCGATCAATAACCCGATGAGAGTCATCGCCAACGGCAAAGGCAGTGAGATTTTCTTTACGCTGATCCGTCAGCCGGGAGTGTCCGATGAGAAGTTTGCCCAGGATGCTCAGTGGGTGGAGAAGGATCTGAACATACTGAAAGGGTTATTGGAGAAAGGTCAAGAGAACAAGTATCGGTAAAATACAATGCTTGTTATGCTGTCTCTCGCGTCAGATCTGCCCGGCGCAGGGGAAGGGAAGGACTCTTTGCCTTTCGAGAAGCCCCTGCATTCCATGAACAGATTCGCGCACAAGCATGCCAGGGCAGCGCCCCCTTTATACTCGCCGCCCTCCGGGTCCGCCCTTCCCCAGCTTCCGTACAACCTCCTGCGTCCTGAGCTCACCCCGCTTGATCTTCCCGCTTATCGTTTTGGGCAGCTCGCTCATGAACTCGATCTCGCGGGGATACTTGTACGGCGCAGCCCGTCCCTTCACAAAATCCTGTATCTCGCGCGCGAGCTTTTCCGAAGCCGTATTCCCGGGCGCGAGCACGATAAAGGCCTTGATGATCTCGCCGCGCACGGAATCGG
>JBARBN010000124.1:0-2163 GCA_049793155.1 Nitrospirota bacterium | reverse complement strand
ATGTTTAAACATGATCAATTCCCTCCTTTCGGCTGTGTAATATCCTATCGTTGATTGAAACATACCATAAGAAGGGGATCTTGATAATCGGGATAAACTCGTATGTCCAGGGGAAATAGTTCGTAGTTATCCCGTGTAGTTTATCTTACGAAAACGTTACACCCGCGAGGGATGATCCCGGTGGACGAAGTTTTCACGCGGGTCTATCGTACCGGCAAAAATACCGGGTGTCTCTTATGGACCAGGAGTACTACTGCTACGTAAAGAAAACCCTTGACAACAGAACGTGCGCCGAGTATCATTATGTGCATATGCACAGATAAGGAAAGGCCTTCATGTCACCACGTTGTAAAAAACCGCGTCATTGCCAGTGCAGCTTCAAGGGAAAGGCATTCAAGCCCACGGGAATCCCGATGTCCGAAGTGGAGCGCATAACTCTTTCCCTTGATGAGCTTGAGGCCATGAAACTCTGTGATCTTGACGACCTGACGCAGGAAGAAGCAGGCGCCAGGATGGGCGTGTCCCGGGGGACCATTCAAAGGATTCTTTCGCTCGCGAGAAAAAAAGTTGCGTCGGCGCTTGCATCAGGCAAGGCCATAGTATTTGAATAAACACTTTATAAGGAGGAACATCACATGAAGATCTGTTTTCCGGTAGAGAATGACAAGGGGATCGACAGCAAGGTATACGGCCATTTTGGCTCGGCACCGATGTTCGTGGTACACGATACAGACACGAACTCGCTGGCAATTATCAACAACAGAGACCAGCACCACTCGCATGGATCATGCAATCCGATGAAGGCACTCGACAATCAGCAGGTGGATGCCATTGTCGTCGGCGGCATCGGCGCGGGCGCGCTGAACGGTCTGAACAGGATGGGCATCAGGGTTTATCGCTCACAGGGGGCCAATATCCAGGAGAACGTCGTGATGTTCAAGAACAGGACGCTGGCGGAATTGACGCCCGAACAATGCTGCGGCGGACACAGCGACGATGGGGGATGCGCTCACTAAGTTCTATTCACTCATGAATCTCAGTGGAGGGAGTTCGCCATGGAAATCACGAACCAGGCTCGTAGTTATGCATATCTGTTTGGTGTGCTCAAGAACCAGCAGGCAGATCCATCTTGCCGTTCCTGCAATTCTTTCATCAGTACGCTCGCGGCGGTCAAAGATAATCTGGCCAAATTCGAGACCCAGCATGCAGCGGAAATAAAGGGCCTTTCGGGAGATCTCACCCGTGTTTTTGCCGATGCCAAGAGCGGGATATCAGCCATGCATCAGCCGGAGAATCCGGTAGGTCAGAAGAAGGCAGGGAACTGCAAGCTGCCCGAGGGGATCTGTTTTACAAAATCATCGCTCGCAATTCTGCAGAAAATCTAACACCTCGATGCTATGCCCCGGAAGCCCTCATGGTTTCTGGGGTTTTTGTTTCTCCGTCATGCATAGTATCCTGGGTTGAATGGAGTATGAAAAAGCGAAGGAGAATTCATTGTGATTTATGAATACTATTGCGATACCTGCGGCACGCGGTTCGAGATCAGTCAGTCAATGCATGATGCACCAGTCACCGCCTGTCCTGATTGCAAGGGGAGCGTGAGAAGGATTTATTCAGGAGGAAGCGGTTTTCTGATAAAG
This sequence comes from Nitrospirota bacterium, assembly GCA_049793155.1. Lineage (GTDB taxonomy): Bacteria > Nitrospirota > UBA9217 > UBA9217 > UBA9217 > JALNZF01. The sequence continues at coordinate 523 of JBARBN010000124.1, read as the reverse complement.
GGCACCGATTCCGGAACGGGGATGCGCACCCAATGCGGGAAGACCCAGACATGCTGCGGAAGCAGAACCCCGTGTGAGACGCCGTCCTGCGGACAGGAATGACCGTAGGGGAGGCAAGGCCCTTCCGAGTATTTCAATGCGAAAAGCAAGAGAGGGACGCAGTGATGTGTGCGCCCCTCCTCTAATAGGTGTCTGTCTTACTTCTGCTCAGACTGCTTGTCGTCAACCGCGTCGTGCTTCCTGGTCTTCTTTTTGCCGGAGAGGTATGCCTCGGCCGGTCTCCAGGAAAAGGAGGTGTTTTTCCCTGCAACCCCCGCGACAACGGCGTAGGACAGCGCGCTGACCAGGCCGACCGGGAGCAGGATCACATAGAGCAGTCCGACAAAAGGAGCCGCTGCGATCTTGCCTGCCAGCTTCAGGTTGTTCTTCATGCCGTTCTGCTTGACGTACTCCAGGTCCTCCTGGCCGGTCTCCTTCACCTTCTGGAAGGGTCTGGGCTTCAGTATCTCCCAGAACAGCACAT
>JBARBN010000123.1:0-18144 GCA_049793155.1 Nitrospirota bacterium | reverse complement strand
TTCCGAACATCTCGCCGACCTGGATCATCTGGAACACGGCGCCCCGGTCGGCGGATACGAGGTATACGCCCGAGATGCCGGACATTTCAACTACGGCGCTCTTCGGGATCAGGATGACCTCGCGCTTGCCAATGGTGAAGAAGGCCTTGCCATACATACCGGTAATGAGCCCCTTGCGCGCCGGGATGTCGATCTTCACGATGAATGAATGGGTGCGCACATCTGAGGCCTGGACCACCTGTGAGACGGTGCCGTTTATATCAATGCCGGGCATGGCGTCGATCTGGACCTTGACCGATTTGCCGGGCTGAATGGAGAGGATGTCCATATCCTTCACGGTCACCTCGAGCCGGAGGTTCCTGTTGTCCTCGATCTTGATGAGAGGCTGTCCGGGGAGCGCCATTTCACCCAGGTTGATACGCTTCTCCACGATCTGACCCGAGATGGGCGCGGTAATGAGGGTATAGCTTTCCATGGCCTTTGCCGCCTGCAGGCCGGCCTGTGCGTTCTCCCGTCCAAGGGTCGCCTGGTCCATTTCCATCTGGGTCGACGCCTTTGCTTCATAGAGGCTCCTGATCCGGTCATACTGGAGCATGGCGTTGTGGTATGCCGCCTGGGCCTGGAGCACCTGGGCCGTGATCTCGCCGCTGTCGATCTTCATCAGCAGTTTGCCTGCGTCAACGTGATTGCCTTCCTGCACGCTGAGGTGGACCACCCTGCCCATGACCTTGCTTGAAAGCACCGAGGTGTTCTTGGAACTCAAGGCGCCGGCTGCTGTTATCACGGAGTCAATGGTCCTGGGCTCCACGGTTATGGCGGACACTGTTGCCGGCGTTTCCTGCTTCGCCGCCTCCGCATAGCTGTTCTCTTTTCCGAAGATCATATATCCCGCGCCGAGCACGGCGATGGCAGCAACAATTGAAATGCCGTAAACGATCTTTTTGTCCATGGTCTTGATCTTATCCCGTATCATGATGATATTCATTGTGATCTCCTTGCTGAATAATAAACAGTAAATGCGCTCTTCTGATCCCGACTTCTGACACCCGTGCTACAAGGTTCCCACCGCCAATTTCAGCTCCGCCTGCGTAATATTGTTATCGTAAAGCGCCTGGAGAGCATTCGTACGTGCGCGGATGAGCGCGCTCTCGGCGCCGAGCACATCGACGAAGGTGGTCATCCCCGTCTCGTACCTCTTCTGGACGATCCGCAGGCCCTCTTCGGCCTCCTGTACCGCTGATGCCGATGCCGAGATACGGTCGAGGGATGCGGTCAGATTGTAATAGGCCTGACGGACCTGGAGCTCAATGCCCGATCGCGTTTGCTCCTCGAGCGATTTCATTCTGCTGCTCGTCGCGAGCGCTTCCTTTACTTTCGATCTGGTAACGAGACCGTCGAAGAGGTTCCATTGAAGCACAGCCATGACGGCCCAGCTTTTTGCGTCAGTGCCGGCGATCTTGTCGCTGTTCCAGTCCATCTGGCCCATCAGGTTCAGGTTCGGCATATAATCGGAGCGCGCCATTGTCACCGACTTTTCGGCATTCCTGAGGTTCAGCTCCATGGACATGAGATCAGGCCGCTTCGCGGCCGCCTCATCGAGCACTGTGTTTATGTCGGTCTTCACGTCCTGTGCCGAAAGTGTCCCGGAATAATCATTTTCAATGCCCTGCGGCACACCCATGGCGAAGTTGAGCGCTGCTGTTGCGAGCCGTACTCCGTTCCGGGAACGGGTTACCATTTCCCTGACCTCGGCGCGCTGCACCTTGGCCCGGAGAAGGTCGGACTGGAGAGCGGCCCCTGATGTGTACCGCGCCTGGGCGAGGTTGACGTTCGCCTCGCTCGTTTCGAGCGATTGGAGCGCCACCTTGTGTAATTCTCCGGCAAGCAGTACGCCATAGTATGCCTTCACTACATTATATATTGTTTCCTGACGGGTCCGCTCGCGGTCCTGGACCGACGCCTCCCTGGCAAGCCGCGCCTGTTTTCTCCCGATATATTCTTTTCCACCGCTGAAAACGGGCTGCATGACCGCCAGTCTCGTGTTATAGTTCGAAATGAGGTCGGGATCGTTTATGACCGCGGGATTAAAATCAGCGGGAGTCACGATCTCCTGGTTCAGCTTTGTACCGAGCGCCATGAGCGGGTTGTTCGTCCTGGTCCAGGTCTCTGACGCCGTCACCCTGGGTAAAAATCCTGAAACGGACCTGAGCACGCCGGCATCTGCGACTTCGATCTGCGCATCAGCGGCCTTGAGCCCCGGGTTGTTCCTGAGCGCCGTGTTGATCGCCTGATCGAGCGTGAGCGATTCCGCTGCATAGCTGTACACTGCAACGGACAACATGAGCATCAGGAGCAGCCCGAGCGAGACAGCGAACATGGTGGTCCTGCACGAGCTGCCCTGAATTATGATGCCCTGGTCATCGAAACATTTTCGGAAAAATTCCATGTCATGATCCCGCCTTCAAGATTTTTTACGGTATATCCCATGCGCGCAAGAAAGGAGCAGGCATAGGCGCTTCTGTTCCCGACCCTGCAATACACCACGATCTCTTTCTTTTTGGGGAGTTCATCCATCCGCTGCCCGAGTTCCTGGAGCGGGATCAGATATGACCCGTCGATCGCCTGTGCAGCGTTCTCCTGCGGCGTGCGTACATCGAGCAGAAGAAAATCCTCACCTGCGGTGATTTTTTTGATCAGTTCATCTGGCCCGATGTTCCAGCTTCGGCTGCTGTTGAAAAACATATTCCCTCCTGAATGCGCTCTTTGCTCCTTTCTATTACAACATGCATGCCAAACAGATAACATGCTGTTTATAAGGTGTTTAAAATTTATCAGGCGAATGATCCGGGAGGCTGCCGGAAAAAATTGTCGATTGGTTTGCGGGTCCATCTCGATCAACTTATTGATTATGTTGTTTTTTATATCTTCGACAATTTTGTACCTTCCGGCAACGAATGTCCGGTGAGTGATTAAACTCCACTGGATAGCGAGATTTAGTGCGGGTGTTGTCCTTTATTCTGATTTGCCAACGATATCTTAGTTTCTCGCTGGGAAGATCCGTGGTAAAATAAACCTGCCATGAACCTCGAGGAAAAACTGCAGAACCTTCCGGATTCGCCGGGCGTCTACCTCATGAAGGATGTAAAGGGTCATGTGATCTACATCGGCAAGGCCCTGTCCCTCTGGAACCGGGTGCGCTCATACTTCCAAAAGGGGGCCGTGGGCGAAAAGACAGAGACGCTGGTCCGCCAGATCGTTGACATCGAGACCATCATGACCCACACCGAGCTCGAGGCGCTGATCCTTGAGTCAACTCTTATCAAGAAACACCACCCCCGCTACAATATCATTCTCCGGGACGACAAGAACTATCCTTATCTCCGGTTCGACATAAAGGCCGAGTATCCCCGCCTCGACGTGGTACGGAGACTGAAGAAGGACGGTGCGCTCTACTATGGCCCCTATGTCCCCGCGGGCGGAATGTGGGAGCTGCTTTCGCTGATCCGTCGAACTTTTCCGCTTGCCACGTGCAGGAAGGAATTTAAAAAAGACAGACCCGAGCGGCCGTGCGTGCAGAACCAGATCGGCAGGTGCGTGGCGCCGTGCTCGGGTCAGGTAGACGCGGGTGCATATCGAGATATGGTCGGGCAGGTGCGTCTGTTCCTCGAAGGAAAGAACCGGGACCTGCTCGACCTGCTGAAGCAGCGCATGGCAGAGGCATCGGACATGATGGAGTATGAGCGCGCGGCGGAGCTTCGTGACCGGATCGCGAAGATCGAAGGGGCTTTCGAGAAGCAGAAGATCATCTCACCGGGATTCGAGAACCAGGACGTGATCGGCATGGTCTCTGAAGGCGGCCACGCGAACATCCAGGCGCTGTTTATCCGGAACGGCATGCTGCTCGGCAGAAAAGATTTCACCATCCCGGATGTCCACGGCATGACGGACGAGGATGTCATGACCGATTTTCTGCGACAGTTCTACGCAAAGGAGATGATCGTGCCCGCCGAGGTGCTTCTGCCTTTTGAAGTACCTGATCGGGAACTGTTCGAGGTCTGGCTCACGGAGAAGCGCGGAGCGAAGGTGGACGTCCTCGTGCCGCATCGGGGCAGGAAGCGTGAACTGGTCCAGATGGCATCGGACAACGCGGGCCAGTCGCTTCGCGAACATCTGCTCTCGCGAAAGAGCAAGGAACGGGTCCTGCTGCGACTCCAGGAAGAGCTGGGGCTCAGGAACCTTCCCCGCAGGATCGAGGCGTTCGACGTCTCGAACATCCAGGGCACCGAAGCGGTCGCGAGCATGGTGTCGTTCGAGAACAATCTCCCCGACAAGAGGCATTACAAGCGGTTCAAGATCAAGAGCGTCCAGGGCCAGGATGACTTCGCGAGCATGGCAGAGGTGGTCAGGCGGCGCTATACAAAGGCAAAAGAAGAGGGTATACTGCCTGACCTGATCCTGATCGACGGCGGCAAAGGCCAGTTGAACGCGACGCTTGAGGTGTTGATGGAACTCGGCATCATAAACCCATCCCCACCCAACCCTCCCCTTGAAGGGGAGGACATAATACTTCGTCATCCTCCTTCTCAGGGGGAGGGCCGAACAATAAACCATCCTCTCCCTCAGGGAGAGGACAGAGGTGAGGGTGGGTCTGAAGGGAAGAGAGTGATCGACGGGCCCGATGTATTCGGTCTTGCCAAGGCGCGGAGCGGAGAAGAAGGCTCGGAACGGGAGTTCGAACGGGTCTTCCTTCCCGGCGTGGAAGAGCCGATCATCCTCGAGCCCACAAGTGAAACCACGCACCTGGTCGCGCGCGTGCGCGACGAAGCGCACCGATTCGCGATCACCTATCACCGAAAACTGCGCGAGAAGCGGGCTATCAAGTCCGAGCTGGACGATATCCCCGGCATCGGCGACGCGAGGAAAAAGGCGCTGCTGCGGCATTTTGGGAGTCTGGAGAAGATCAAACAGTCTGCGACGGATGAACTGGCCGCGGTAAAGGGGATGTCGAAGAAGGCGGCGGAGGGAATAGCGAATTACTTTAGTGGCTCAAGGGTCAAGGGTCAGGGGTCAAGTAAAGCATGAAATAGAAAAGATGACCCCTGGTTTCAACAATTCGTCAACGTGCCTCATGACCCGGGACCCTTGACCCAGATCCCGCTTGTCTCATAAAGGAGCTTTCATGACAAATGAACAATGGCTTGATCTATTCAAAGGAATCGGCAAGAAAATGCGCGACGGGCTGTCCGTCATCCTCGCCAAAGAAGGCGGTCTGGTGCCGCTGGGCAAGGGCGCCGGAGGGGACAAGACCTTCCCCGTGGACAAGTGGGCCGAGGATATCGTTATTGCCGCGCTCGCAAAGGCGCACCAGCAGGGCGAATCCTTTACGCTCATCTCCGAAGAGCTCGGCGTCAGGAAGTTCGGCGACGGGAAAAAGATCGTGCTTGTGGACCCCATTGACGGGAGCAACAATGCCAAGACCGGGATCCCGTTCTTTTCCACATCGCTGGCGCTCTTGAACGATGAAACGCTCTCCACGCTGGCAGTGGGGTATGTCGTCAACCTCGCCGTGGGTGACGAGTTCTGGGCAGTGCGCGCCCAGGGTGCGTACAAAAACGGCAAGCGGATCAGGACGGCGGCCACTCAGGGCATCACCATCGTGGCTTACGAGGCATCATCGCCCAGGACCGACCTGCCGATCCTCATGCCGCTCATCGTGGAGGCGAAGCGCACACGGTGTTTCGGGTCCACTGCCCTCGACCTTGCCTACCTCGCTTCCGGAGCCATCAGCGTGTTTGCCACGGCAACGGCCTCGCGCGCCTTTGATTACGCGGCCGGGATGCTGATCCTTGAAGAGGCGGACGGCGTGATAACCGACCTCGAAGGCACATCGCTCGACCACATTGTCGCGGGACTTGGACGGACCGCACCGCTGCTCGCAAGCAAGAACGACGCGACGCACGTAATGGCGCTGAACATCCTCTCTTCCCGACAGCGTTGATCCCGGGTACCGACCCCCAGTATTGACATCCCTTTTTTTTTATGTAATTATGAGGCCATGGCATTAGTCAATCATCAAACACGGGAAATCAACGCGAAGATCGTTTACTACGGACCGGGGCTCTGCGGCAAGACGACGAACATTCACATGATCTTTCATCGCATTGCCCCCGGACAGAGAGGCAAACTGATCTCGCTTGCGACCGAAACGGACCGGACGCTGTTCTTCGACTTTCTTCCGGTAGAGCTCGGCACGATCAAGAATTACAAGGTGAGGTTCCATATCTATACCGTGCCGGGACAGGTATTCTACAATGCGACCCGCAAGCTTGTGCTTAAGGGGGCGGATGGCGTGATCTTTGTTGCCGACTCGCAAGCCGCCATGCTCGATGCGAACCTCGAGAGCATCGCGAACCTCCGCGATAATTTACACGATCAGGGCATCAATTTGTCCAATTTCCCCATGGTGATCCAGTATAACAAGCGGGACCTTCCTGACGTCCTCCCGGTCGAGAAGCTGAATGCGTCGATAAATCCCCGGCAGGTCCCCTTCTACGAGGCGGTCGCGACGACCGGAGAAGGCGTACTGAAAACCTTCACAGCCATTTCCAAACAGGTGCTCCAGGACATGCAGAGAAACCCCGAGCACCACAACTTCACGCTTGGTGACATTCTCGGCACGGGAGAAAAAAAACCGCTCCCGCCGGCGGATCTCAAGCCGCATATGCCCCCGCAGGAGCCGTCAATGCCCGGCGCGCCCATGGCAGAGGCCAAGCCGGAGATGGCGGCGCTTGAAAAGGCCGTGGACGCGGGGATAAAGGTGGACCTGGGAAAGCCATTTATGGAAGGCAGCCAGACCATCATCCTTCCCTTCGATGTCGCCAGCAGAGACCGGGAGGACCAGTTTCAGCTCCGCGTCTCGATCGACATGAAGGCGCCGATGGCAAAACGGTTCAAGATCACAGTGAAGAACTACAAGAAATGACCCTTGAACATTGCAGATAAGCGGGTTCATTCGTAAAAAAGTTCAAACAAAGTATGACCGCGGAGACGCGGAGGCGCTGAGAAATCAGGGAGAACCTGGAACTGTAAAAAAGTCTTAACCCCCGGAGATTGTCCGGGTTGGCATCAACGAGGCATGGAATGTCTAAGGTGACGGTACTTATCCCGGCGGCGGGCGCGGGCAGGCGAATGGGCAAGACCGTGGCGAAGCAGTTTTTGCTGCTCGGCGGCAAGCCCTTGCTTGCGCACACCTTGCTCGCGTTCCAACGAGCCCCGGAGATCGATGAGATCATCCCCATCCTCTCCCGGGAAGACGTGGAGGGCTGCCTGCGCGATGTGATCGAACCGTACCAGATCACCAAGGTGAAGACCCTGGTTGTGGGAGGCAAGGAGCGTCAGGATTCCGTTTTGCACGGTTTGCAGAAGATCGGAAAGGACACGGCGGTCGTGCTCGTTCATGACGGCGTGCGGCCTTTTGTGTCATCTGAAATGATCAGGGACGCCGTCGATCTCGCGAAAAAAGGCGAATGCATCGCCGTGGGCGTTCCGATCAAGGATACGATCAAGGAAGTGGATGAGAACAAGATCGTGCGCCGCACCCTGGAGCGGGGGAGTCTCTGGGCGATCCAGACGCCCCAGGCTTTTCCGGTCGGGATATTGAGGCGTGCTTACGAGGAATCGTACAAGCTGAAAATGTTCGGGACCGACGACGCCACACTCGTGGAGCGGACGGGCGGCACGGTGAGGGTGATCATGGGGAGCTATGAGAACATCAAGATCACCACGCCCGAGGACCTGGTCCTCGCGGAGGAGATCCTGAAGAGAAGGTCATGATGAGAATTGGAACCGGATATGACGTCCACCGCCTGGTCGCCGGCAGGAAACTGATGATCGGCGGCGTGGACATTCCATTTGAAAAAGGGCTGTTGGGTCACTCTGACGCGGACGTGCTGCTTCACGCAATCTGCGATGCGATGCTCGGCGCCGCCGGTCTCGGGGACATCGGCAGGCACTTTCCGGACACCGCGCCGATATACAAGGACATCTCGAGCCTTATGCTCCTCGAAGAAGTGCGGCGGCTGCTTGCCGAGGCCGGTTTCCGGGTGCACAACGTTGATGCGACCATCGTCGCGGAAAAGCCGAAGATGGCGCCTCATATCCCCAGCATGGTCAGGAACATTGCCGAGGCGATCAAGGTGGACCGGTCCGCGGTCAATGTGAAGGCCACGACGACCGAGGGACTCGGCTTCACGGGAAGGGACGAGGGCATGGCAGCGTGCGCCGTGGTCTTGCTCAGAAAGGTTGAATGATCATGCCGAGAATTCTTCTTTTCATAGTGATGCTGATGGGTTTTGCAATGACGGTCCATGCTCAAGCCGACCAACAGGCCCCTGCCGGGGAAAAAGAGCTCAAAAAAAGTTTCCTCTATCAATGGACCGATAAAAAGGGCGTTGTCCATCTCACCGATGGTCTGGATAAAGTCCCGAAGAAGTACCGTGATAAGGCGGAGATATTAAAACAGCCGGAAAGGGAAGACACCGATCAAGGGCAACAGGTGCAGGGGTCAGGCCATCCGTCGGGTTTCGACACCGGGGAGGCCGACGCCGAGGAGAAAGCCGCATGGCAGCAACGCATGAGAGACGCGAGGGGGCGGCTTGCGGAGGCAGAACAAAAATACCAGGTGCTCGTTCAGCGAAGGGACGAACTGCTCCGGAGCTGGGGAGGTCCCGCGTCGGGACGGCTCGATGAACGCATCGAGGCGGACAAGGTTGAGCAGGAGATGAAGGAATTGCAGAAAGAGATCGATAAGGACCGAAATGATATCGACGTCGTTATCCCGGAGATGGCGAGGAAGGCCGGTGTCCCGCCGGGATGGCTGAGAGAGTAGGGGGCAGCGACTGCCGGGTTCGGCTTGCAGCATGCCGAACAGAGGTGCAAGTACAAACCACGCCTGTATTCCTCTATCCGAGACCAAGTATGTTCGAGACCTTTCAAAAAATAAAAAGAGATTTTAACGCGGCGCTCTCCATGGACCCCGCAGCCACGAGCAGGGTCGAGGTCTTCCTTACGTACGCCGGGTTCCATGCGCTCCTTTTTTACCGGTTCGCGCATTGGCTGAGCAGTCAGCGCGTTCCCTTCTTCCCGCGGGCGTTGTCGCAGTTCGCGCGGTTCTTCACCGGCATCGAGATTCATCCCGGCGCGGTCATCGGTTCAGCTTTGTTCATCGACCACGGTATGGGCGTGGTGATCGGCGAGACCACCGAGATCGGCGACAACGTTACCCTGTTCCAGGGGACGACCCTCGGCGGTACGGGCAAGCAGAGGGGCAAGCGCCATCCCACGCTCGGCAGCCACGTGGTGGTGGGTGCGGGCGCGAAGGTCCTCGGTCCTATAAAGATCGGCAATTACGTCAAGATCGGCGCCAACTCGGTCGTGCTTCAGGATGTGCCGGACCATTCAACCGTGGTCGGGATACCGGGGAGGATCGTCAGGATCAAGGATGAGCGCGTAGCCGACGAGGCATTGATGGACCACATCCATATTCCCGATCCCATCGCCGATCGCTTGATCGAAATGCAGGTCCAGATCGATCTGTTGAAGAAGGAACTGGATATGCTTAAAAACAGGCAGTGAGTCCCCCTGCCCGGTGAAATTCAGTTCATTGAACTTCGGCGCGGAACTTTCATTGCCGCTTGTCGACCCGGTTGGAGAGCAAACTACCGGGATCGTAAACAGCTGTTGCCGTCCGGCCTGCAGAGGCAGTTATCTCATGATCATTGCGTATTGCGTCCAACGAAGCATCATCCCGACCCTGCTCTCTCCCTGACTCCTATGCGATCTAACGGTCCGGAAAATCGCCGCAAGAAGCGACCACCGCAGCATCAGCGCGGCAGCGTTGAGGTCGACATCGAGTCGCTCTTGTCGATCGAGAATCACTGTAACGGATGCAGCAAGGGCGAGCGGTGCTGCTGCTCATCGTATGAGGTCTGTGTTACCACGGCGGAAGTGAAGCGGATCATCAGTGTCCTGCCCGAAGTAGCCGTGTTCTGCCCCCATCTCAGGACCGCCGGGGGATACGAAAACGTGTTCGAGGAAGAAGAACCCGGGATTTTTTCCATCGACACGACCGAGGATGGCCTCTGCCTCTTCGCCTACCGGTCTCGTCACCGGCTCCACTGCTCCCTGCACACCGTCGCAGTGGAGCTTGGTCTGCCGCTGGAGCAGGTGAAGCCAAAGGTCTGCCTGCTCTGGCCTCTCCATTTCTCGGAAGGCAAAGAGGTCCTGGCCGCGATCAGCGATGCCTTTCAGTTCAACTGCAATACCCGGAAAGCACAGGGCTCGCGCAGTCTGAGCCCCGGTTTTGTCGACGTGATCGAACAGGTTTACGGCAAAGGATGCGGAGTCCAGGTGCAGCACGCGGCGGAGAACGGGGACCGGCGCACGCTGCTGGTCGCCCGGCGGTGAGCAAACTTCACCATGAGACCATTGGGGGCTGATGTTGTTGATGATGTAAATGGAGAGAGTCAGTGCTGCGGTTTAACCGGATACTATAACTTTGGTTGACATCTCTTCTTTTCCTGTTAAAATTTACCGGTGACCGGTATTCTCTTCATACCAAGTGATACTTATTCATCGTTTTCCCTGTGAGGACCATTCACCATGCCGACTTCTGCCGCTGTCATCTGAGTCGCGCTCGTGCGTCGTCAAAAGACCGGGAACAACCAAATACGCATGAGTTTCGGCTGTTATTGCCCAGTGCCTGGCTTCGAGGTGTAAGAACATGAACGACAAGGACAAGTCCTCTCAAAGAAAAAACACCCGGTCAAAGAACGGACGGAGCGTCAAGCGGACCGGCCCTGCCGCACGGTCCCCGAAGACGTCCGCGGCCGCGCATCTCGAAGCTCGTTTTCGGGCGGTCTTCGAGAGTTCGCAGGCCGCACTCGGTGTTTCCAAGGCCGGGGTCCATGTGTACGTGAACCCTGCGTATCGGGAACTGTTCGGTTATCCCCCGAAGACGGACCTCTCTAAAAAACCGGTTCTGGACCTTCTTGCGCCGGGCAGTCGCGATCAGATAAAAGAATATATAGCGCGCCGGGCGCGCGGTGAGTCCGCGCCATCGACCTACGAGACGCGCGGCCTGCGAGTTGACGGGTCCGAGTTCGAAATGGCGGTCACTGTCTCACGGTATCAGGAGAATGGTGACGACTATGCCCTTGCGATCCTGAGGGATATCACCCCGAGAAAGACGGCGGAGGCGGAGGTCGCCGAACGCGGCGCCATGTTGCAGCAGATCATGGACACTGCAAGCGTGGCGATCTTTCTTGTGGACAAGGACGGCCGTATTATCAATGCCAATAGACGCATGGCCGAGATGTTTGGCTGCGCGATGGGAGAACTTATCGGGAGTGAATATGTTGATCACGTTCATCCGTCAGAGCGGGAAACCGGCAGGAAGAAAATGCTTGTCTTGCTGAAAAGTGGGATCCCTTCCGTGGACCTCGAACGCCTGTACCGGCGCAATGACGGCACCGAGTTCTGGGGCCACCTCGCAGGCAGGCGCTTTCATGACATCCACGGCAATGAGCTTGGCCTGATCGGCGTGATCACGGACATCACCGCGCGGAAGCAATCTGAATCAGCCGTGAAGCAGAGCGAGGCAAAATACCGGCGACTCTACAATGAAACGCCTATCCTGCTCCAATCGATCGACCGGGAAGGGAACCTGGTCGAGGTAAATGATTACTGGCTCGAGACCCTCGGGTATGAGCGAAGCGAGGTGATTGGCAGAAACGTGACGGATTTCTTCACGGATGCGTCCCGCACATATGCACAGGAGGTTGCCATGCCGTCGTTCTTCCGGGACGGCATCATTAAAGACGTATCGTATCAGCTGGTAAAACGGAACGGCGATATCGTTCATGTGCTTCTTTCGGCGACAGGTGAACGCGATGCAGACGGAAACGTTGTCCGCTCCCAGGCGGTGATCCAGGATGTCACCGAGAGACGCCGGATGGAGGACGCCCTTCGCCAGAGCGAGGAAAAATACAAGCTTTTGATCGAGGCCACGAACACGGGTTTTGTCATCATTTCCGACCAGGGGCGCGTCCTGGATGCGAACCAGGAATATGTCAGGATGACGGGCCACGACCGGCTTGAGGAGATCCTTGGACGACCTGTCTCCGATTGGACGGCACCCCATGACCTGGAGCGGAACGCGGCAGAGGTCGGGAAATGCCTGGAAACCGGATCGGTGCGCAACCTGGTGATCGATTACGTCGACGGGCGGGGGGGGACAACGCCGATCGAGCTCAACGCGACCGTGCTGCGGGGACCGGGGTCGGCGCGGATCTTCACGGTCTGCAGGGAGATTTCCCAGCGAATGCGGGAGGAAGAACGAAAAAGGGAGTATGCGGCAAATCTGCAGCGTCTCCTCTCCGTGACCCGCGAGATGACCGCGACCACTGATATTCCCCGGCTCTATCGGGTTGCCGTGCAGACGGCGAAGGACCTGCTTGGGTTCGATTTTTCTACGATCATGCTCCTTTCCCGGGACGGGGCGGGCCTGACCATCATGGACACGATCGGTTTCCCGATCTCCATGATCGGGAATTTCCACCTGGTGGAAGGACAGGGATTGGCCACGTATGTCATCAAGCGCAGGCAACCTGAAGCGGTTCTTGATTTTTTGGATGAGACGCGCTTCGAGGTTCCGCCCGTTGTGCGCGAGCTATCGATCCGCTCCGCGCTCTGCATGCCTATGATGATCCAGGAGGAGGTTTTCGGTGTTCTGATCGGACACACGTTCGCGCTGAGGACGTTCACGTCCGAAGACGTCGCCCTGTATCAGAGCATCGGCAATCAGGCGGCGATCGCGATCAGGCATGCCATGAACACGCATGCACTTGCGAAGAGCGAAAACATGCTCCAGACGATCATTGACACCGAGCCGGAATGCGTCAAGGTGCTTGACGCAAATGCCAACCTCATTATGATGAACCGCTCCGGCCTGGAAATGCTTCAGGCGGATTCCCTGGACCAGGTCAAAGGCCACGACGTTTGTCCGATGATCTTATCCGAATATCGACCGGCCTTCATGGAGCTGACCCGGCGCATCTTCCGGGGCGAGTCGGGGACCCTTCTCTTCGAAATGGTGGGCATCAAGGGACGCCGCCTGTGGCTGGAGACCCATGCTGTTCCTTTGCGCAACGAGAAGAACGAGATCATCGCACTTCTGGGCGTGACGCGGGATGTCACGGAAAGAAAGCGGGTGGAGGAGGCGGTCCGGCAGCAGGCGGACCTGCTTGATCTGACCCGCGACGCCATCATCGTGCGTGATACGGATGACGCCATTACCTTCTGGAATCGAGGCGCAGAACAACGGTATGGATGGACTTCGGCCGAAGCCACGGGCCAGGTTGCGCACATGCTGCTCAAGACGCGTTTCCCGAGGCCCCTTTCGGAGATAACCCGGAAACTTCATGATCAGGGTTTCTGGGATGGAGAGCTTGTTCACTCGGCCAGGGACGGGCGGTGCCTGAATGTCTCAAGCCGCTGGTCCGTGCGACGTGACAGAGAGGGCCGGACGCTCGGGATACTTGAGATCAATAGTGATATTACCGAGCGGAAACAGGCAGAGGACGCGCTGAGGGAAAACCAACAGCGGCTCGACCTCGCGCTGCAGTCGGCTCATATGGGGGTATGGCGGTGGGAGATTGGAGAGAACAATCGATATTTCGACGATCTGACCTGTCAGCTGCTGGGGATCGAAGCAACGACGTTTGACGGGACCGCGGAGGAGTTCTTCCGTGCAGTGCATCCCGAGGACCGGGAGAAGATCAGGGCGGCGCAGACACGCACCCTTGAACAGGATGCGCCCTACCATCCGGAATATCGAGTAGTCTGGCCTGATGGGAGCGTCCGTCACATCATGTCCCGCGGCAGGCTGATTCGTGACGACAAAGGACAGCCGGCGAGGATCAACGGCATCCTGTGGGACATCACTGAGCGGCGGCTCCTCGAGGAGGAGCGCCTCAAGACCCAGAAGCTTGAATCCATCGGCACGCTCGCGGGCGGCATCGCGCATGATTTCAACAATCTGCTCCAGGGCATCTTCGGCTACATCTCAATGGCCAAGATGACCCATGATCAGAGAGAGAAGTCCCTTGCCATGCTCGAACAGGCTGAGAAGGCGCTGCACCAGTCGGTGAACCTCACGTCACAGCTCCTGACTTTTTCCAAGGGAGGAAAACCGCTGAAGAAGGTGATCTCCCTCGGGCCGGTGATCGAGAACTCCGTGAAGTTCGCGCTGAGCGGATCGAGTGTCATCGCTGAGCTGACGATAGCCGATGATCTCAGACCGGTCGATGCGGATGAAGGACAGATCGGCCAGGTGATCCAGAATATCGTGCTGAATGCGGACCAGTCCATGCCGCTCGGCGGCAGGATAGCGATCTCAGCACGAAATATGCCGGCATCATCGGTCACGGGGTGCGAGGCAACCTCCGGCGGATGTGTGGAAATATCGATCAGCGATCAGGGAACCGGTATTCCTCCTGAACATCTCCAGCGGATCTTCGACCCCTATTTCACGACCAAGGAGAAAGGCAGCGGGCTGGGGCTCGCCACTTCCTATGCCGTCATCAGGAACCACGGCGGCGTTGTCACCGTCGCATCAGAGCTTGGCAAGGGGACCCTCTTCACCGTCACTCTTCCAGCCTCGGCGGCCGGACCGGAGCAGGCCGCTCCAGCCTCCGTGGCCGCAAGCGGACGCAGGGGGCGGGTCCTCTTGATGGATGATGAGGCCCTGATCAGGGAGGTCGCCGGGGAGCTGCTTCGGGCAATTGGGCAAGAGGTGGTGTTCGCGGAGTGTGGCGAGGTTGCGATTGCGGCGTACCAGGAGGCGATGGCGAAAGGAAGACCCTTTGATGCGGTCATTCTGGACCTGACGATCAGGGGCGGCATGGGCGGTGTGGAGACCGTGCGTAGGCTGCTGGAGATCGACCCCGCGGTGAAGGCCATCGTCTCGAGCGGCTACTCCGACGATGCGGCCATTTCTTCCTATCGCGAGAAGGGGTTCCAGGCGGTCCTGAATAAACCCTATACGGTCGAGGGCCTGCATGCTGTGCTGAACGAACTGATGAGTGCTCCGTGAAGGTATGCAAGGCCAGAAGACAAGACGTGGCTGCACCCGTTCCGTTTGTGAATTGAAACGTGAATTATCCAATGAGATGCATCCATGAAAAGATAATTTTGAAGGTGCACCCCGCGTTTATAACAGCGCACCCGGCCAGTCTTCATCCAGGGCATTCTCCCGCACACTGGGATTTCCTCTCGCATAAGGCCAGGTGCATTGACCTACCTTGAACTTGAAAGGAGCTCTGCTCCTGTCAGGTCCAGATGTACCGTTTCCCCATCATCAGTCACCCAGATCTGCCGCTCTTGTATGGTGAATTGCAGCTTCATGCCGCGCTTCGCCATGCCGGCAAGCGCAGACAGGGCATACGCGGGCAACGCTATCACGGTCAGGTTCCCGAAGCGTGCGAGATTTTGACGGACCTGATCCCACCACACGCCGACGCCATGGCCGCCGTACGTATAAATGAATACCTGTCCTGCGCGTCCGCAGGCCCTGCGGATCCGTTTTTCATCAGGCTGGCCCACGTCGATCCAGACCCGGATCGCTCCGGTGAGGTCCTTTTGCCAGAGTGACGGCTCGTCCTCGTTCCCGATGCTGTCGCCGAACACCAACGTCTCGTTCGCGTGCAGGGCAAAGGCCAAAAGACGCAGCATCATGCGTTCGTCGTTCTCGGATGGATGGCGGGCGAGGGTGAGGCTGTGGTCATGATAATAGCCGCGGCTCGTGTCGGCTATCTGCAGTTCCGCTTTGAATATGGTCGATTTAAGCGCCATGATCTATTCCTTAAATAAGTTCTTTTCTTTGAGCCTTGAGAAGGCAGACAAGAACACTGCCGGGAAAACAACGGCGGTCAGCGCCTCGATCGTTCCCTTGTGATCGAAGGGCCACGCATTGTTTGTCGGTCCTTGTCGCAATGCGGCTCCGCCTTCTGCTGATGGTTTGAAATCTCCTGATTAGATCTGCGTCCTCGGGAATGTGGAAATTTTCGTTGTCAAAGTCATTCCGGCAGGGTAGAATGGCTTCAACCTTTCTGGTATGGAAACGACTTTTTTTCTCAAGGGACTTGTCATCGGTTTCGTCATCGCGGCCCCGGTCGGCCCCATCGGCGTCCTCTGTGCGCGCCGCACGCTCATGTTCGGCAGGAGGGCCGGGTTCTTTTCCGGCATGGGGGCGGCGACGGCCGATGCCATCTATGGTTTCGTGGCAGCCTTCGGCCTGACGCTCGTGTCGGACTTTCTCATCGGCCACAACGTGCTCCTCAGGCTTGTAGGAGGATCGCTCTTATGCATTCTGGGCGTCAAGGCGCTGGTTGCACCGCCGGCATCTAAACGCGATTACTCCAAATCCCTTAAAAAATTCGCCGGCATGTACTCGTCCACGTTTATTCTGACCCTGACCAATCCCATGACCATCTTCTCCTTTGCAGCTGTCTTTGCCGGATTCGGGCTCGCAGGGGTCAAGGGAAGCGTTTTTTCCTCCGGTGCCCTTATCCTTGGCGTCTTCCTTGGTTCGGGGCTCTGGTGGCTGTTTCTCGTGGGCATCTTCAGCCTTTTCCGCAGACGGTTCCACTCCGATCAACTGCGCTGGGTGAACTTCGTCTCCGGCGGCATCATTATCGCCTCTGGAATCCTCGCCCTCTTAAGCCTGGAGTGGTGATCCGTCGTCTCACCCATGGGTCATTGGAGTTCAAAGTCCGGAGTTTGAAAGTGAAGAGGGGAAAGGATCCTATTCCACGATCCGGTAGCTGTGCGTGATGGTCCCTGCCCTGGCAAGGGTCGCACCGACAGAACAATACTTTTCCAGCGAGAGATCGATGGCGCGCACAACGGCACTCTTTTCCACGTCTCTGCCTTTCACCACATACTCAAGGTGGATCTCTTTGTAGATCTTCGGATCCGTGTCCGACTTTTCTCCTTTGACATTGATCTCCAGACCTGAGACGTTCTGTTTCTTTTTGCGCAAGATAGAGATGACATCCATGCCCGTGCAACCGCCGAAGCTCACGAGGAGGAGCTCCATGGGTCTGAACCCGGCGTTATGACCGCCCGATTCATTGTCCGCGTCCATGAACAGAGTATGACCTGACGATGCTGCCCCTGAAAACTGCATATCGTTCAGCAAGGTTACCTTTGCTTCGACCATATGTTCCTCCGTAATCGACGGGAATGGCAACATCATCGTAGCAGAACTTATGCGCCGAGTCAACGCGACTGATGAATGGAGATGATCATATTGGTAAAATAACCAACATATCCTTTTTGCATAATTATATAGTAAAATCAATTTAGTGTAATTTTAGAAGGCGTTTTTTTTTGGTTATTGTAGCATAGAATACAACTATGGTCTCTCATGGTCATGATGTCTAACTTTTTATTATTTATACGTTTTATTTTTTAATTGCAAATATAGGGTGGCAGCCATATTTCAACCTTCGTCTGCAGTTTGTCTGCTTCTCATTGCCACGGTCAGGCGATAATCACAATTGTAGACCACCTGATAATCAAAATAATACCTTCGAAGCATTGCAAATTATGTTCGATTATGGTTCAATTAGTATTATTTATTTGACTAAAAGAGTAACTACCCATACAATCCGATGTCTCAGCATTATTAAGCGTTGTACGTCAAATCATGAATGGCATAATTGCCATATCAACCTATCAGGTTCGCACTATTTTTTACATTTTTTTTGAAAGGGGGACTCACTCCGAATAAAATAAACCGTATCCCTCAGGTTACAGAGCGTTAAGAATTCCGTTGAGCGCATTTTGATTTTTGAAGCATGGTTCCGATCCGATGTACTTTTACAGAATCTTTATTTAGCCAGAAAATTCTATAAGGAGGATTTCCTACATGAGCAAAGATGGCAAGACACCGATGCTTGACGAACTGGAAAAGGGAGCATGGCCTAGTTTCGTGAAAGAGATCAAGAAGGCCGCCGTGAGGAGCAATGCGGCAAAAGATCTGCTCAACATCCTTGAGCGATCGTACCGGGATAAGGTTACCCA
>JBARBN010000122.1:0-8356 GCA_049793155.1 Nitrospirota bacterium | reverse complement strand
CCTTTGAGAATGCGGCAGTTGCGTTGTTCTCCGTGATGGTGAATGTGCATGCCGTTAAAGCCAACGAGAAGAGAAGCATCACAGTTTCCGCTCCGGACCATGAACTCCTTCTTGTCGAATGGTTGAACGCACTCCTGACGCTGTCGGACATCGAACACATGGTCTTCTCGAAGTTCACCGTGAAGATGGAGGGGACTTCTCTTTCCGGGACGGCATGGGGCGAAAAACTGGAGCATGAACGACATGAGCCGGATGTCGAGATTAAAGGCGCGACGTACCATATGTTGAAGGTCATGGAAGCGGACGGGCGATTTATCGCGCAGTGCGTGGTGGATGTGTGAGAAGCAGGAGTCAGGGGTCAGGAGACAGGAGTCAGTAAAGTGGATCCACATTCCTTCACCAAGATCAACGACTATCTTTGGGAGATCCCGCGGCAGGGGGAAATGCGCGTGCCCGGCAGGATCTTTGCTAGCGAAAAGCTGCTTCAGGAAATGGACGAGAAGGTCCGCGAGCAGGTGACGAACGTGGCCATGCTGCCGGGGATCCAGGTCGCTTCGATGGCCATGCCGGACGCGCACTGGGGATACGGCTTCCCCATCGGCGGGGTAGCGGCCTTTGACCCCGACGAAGGCGGCATCATATCCATGGGCGGCGTTGGGTTCGACATCTCCTGCGGTGTGCGCACCATGAAGACGGGCTTGACCAGGGAAGAGGTCATTCCGAGGCTCCAGAGGCTCGCTGATCAGCTTTACAGCCGCGTGCCGGCAGGCGTCGGCTCCGAAGGGCTCATCAAGCTCTCTTCTTCACGACTCGACGAAATGCTCGTGGGCGGCGCCGTGTGGGCCGTACAGAACGGGTATGGGACCAAAGATGACCTCGACTATATCGAGGAGCACGGCCGGGTTGACGGTGCAGACCCGGACAACGTCTCGGACACGGCGAAGAAGCGGCAGTATCGTGAAATGGGCACGCTCGGCGCGGGCAACCATTACCTCGAGGTGCAGGTTGTGGAGGACATATACGATGAACAGGCCGCCCTTGCCATGGGGCTCAAAAAAGGCGACGTCGTCATATCCGTCCATTGCGGTTCGCGCGGCCTCGGTCACCAGATCGGGACGGATTATCTGAAGAGCCTCGCCTTCACGCTGCAGAAATACAAAATAGCGATCAAGGACCGGGAACTGGCCTGCGCGCCGATCAATTCTCCCGAGGGGAAAAAATATTTCGGCGCGATGAGCGCGGGGATCAACTGCGCCCTGGCGAACAGGCAGATCATCACCCACCTCGTGCGCGAGACATTTACCGGGGTCTTTCCCGGCGCGCATATCAAGATGCTCTACGATATCAGCCATAATACCTGCAAGGTGGAGACCCACTCAGTCAACGGGAAAAAGAAGAAGCTCTTCGTACACCGCAAGGGTGCTACGCGGGCGTTCGGGCCGGGCCAGATAGATCTTCCACCGGAGTACAGGCATATCGGTCAGCCCGTGCTGATCGGCGGCACCATGGGAACGTCATCCTATATTCTTGCGGGCACTGAAGAGGGGATGAAGGTTGCCTTCGGTTCCGCCTGCCACGGCGCCGGCAGGGCCATGTCGCGCACCCAGGCGAAGAAAAGGTGGAACGGCAGGGATGTGGTACGGTCGCTGGAAGAACAGGGGGTGACGGTGCGGACGCATTCCTATTCAGGTATTGCCGAAGAGGCGCCGGAGTCCTATAAGGACGTGACTGAGGTAGTGGACGCGGCGCATCATGCGAACCTTGCCCGGAAGGTGGCACGGGTCAAGCCGATCGCGTGTGTGAAGGGGTAGTGGTGAGAACGGGCCGATCATCAGTGTATCATTCCTTCTATTCATCTCATCAGAAGGCGATTATCTGTACTGCTTCCTCGGATGCTTCTCGCGGTATTTGACCGGGACCTCTTTCAGTCCGTTCTCCCCCCAGATGCCCTTCCTCTCCTGCCGGGCGCGCTGTTCTGCCCGGATAAATTTATCCTTATACCTTACATTCGGCCTTATCGTAAAAAGGACCGCATAGCCGTCCAGGACCATCCGTTCATTGATAAGTTCGTTATTGTTCGTCCAGAGATAGACCAGGGACCGGCCGTATTTGTCGGTCGTCACCGCATCCGTCTCCATGGTCACGATCCAGTCGGTATGGTTCATGATATCGATGAGATGTTCCTTGGCCTGCCTGCCCCAAGGACGCTGGTTCAACTCCGGCGCGTCGATGCCGATCAGGCGGGTCTTCCGCATCCTTCCGTTTATCATCAGCGTAACGGTGTCGCCGTCATGCACCTTGATAACATGGATTTTCAATTCCGGGGAATTGGAAAACGCCTGACAATGCCAGAGGAGTGATGAAGCAGTGAGCAGCACAATGAAGGCAGCCGGACGCCAGAGGATCCGACTTCCGATGATGTTTCTTCGCATGTTCCTTTCAGGCATGCGTTATTATAGTTATTCCCCCCTGATGATGCAATGGAATTCAGTTTGATCGGCTCGCATGCATACCTGCCGATACGCAGGCAGGTGTCCGGTTGACGATCAAGAGTATATTAATATATCTGATTTTAAAAATTATGTTTCCCTGCTATAATGGAGCCTGATTTATCCTGAAAGGGGCAGCGTACATGAAAAAAAGACTGATCATAGCCGGGATCGTTCTGGCCGCCGGCATTGCCATAATACTGTATTTTCGTTTCGGGAGAGCCCGCGATCAGGAGGCATTGATGTTATCGGGGAATGTCGAGGTGACCGAGGTAAATATGGGCTTCAAGAACCCCGGCAGGATCCAGGGCCTGTATACGGATGAGGGCAGGACCGTGAGCAAGGGCGAAAAGTTAGCGGCCCTCGACAGCGCCGAGTTTGAAAGCATCGTTAATCAAAGCAAGGCCTCGGTGAGGAACGCCGAAGCCCAGTATGAAAAAGCCAGCAAGGATTATGAACGATTCACCCTGCTGTATCATGACGGCGTCATTGCATCCCAGCAGATGGATGCAGCAACGTCCGCCTACGATATGGCGGCAGCGCAGCTCCAGTTGTCCCGTGCGTCGCTCAGGACGGCCGATGTAAAATTGAAAGACTCGGTCATTTATGCGCCCCTCAAAGGCGTTGTGCTGAGAAAGAACAGTGAGGAAGGGGAGACGGTCGGGGCCGGTACGATGGTATTTACCATCGGCGATCTTGAAAACCCCTGGGTGAAGGTCTATGTGAAGGAAGACCGGCTTGGGTTCGTGAAACTCGGTCAGGGCGCGGAAGTAAGGACCGATACCTATCCCGGCAAGGTATATGACGGCACCGTGACGTATATTTCTTCAGAGGCTGAGTTTACGCCGAAGAACGTGCAAACGAAGGAAGAGCGCGTGAAACTCGTCTTTGGTGTCAAGGTGAGCGTGAAGAACATGAACGATGAGCTGAAACCGGGGATGCCGGTGGACGTGAGAATTCCTTTAAAATAGGTTTCTGGAGCGGCGTTCACGTTTCAGGGCATGGAGTGCCCGGGGAATAATTTTATCAGAATCGCGGCGCTGTGCCAGAATGCCGCACGTTGATCCCGGGGTCGAAGGTCACGTATCTTTTATAAGGGAAATTGTCATGAGAAAAATGCTTGGAGAAGCGCTGGTGGATTCGGGGTTGATCACGAAAGAACAACTCGAAAATGCGCTCACCTTGAGAAAAAGTAAGAACAAGAGGCTCGGTAAGATCCTGTTCGAATTGGGGTATGCCACCGAGGCGCAGATCTCAGAGGCGCTGTCCGAGCAGCAGAAACTTCCCCTGGTCGACTGTAATGAATACGAAATATCGAAAAAACTCCTTGAGCTGGTTCCAAAAAATATCGCTGAAAAGGCGATCGTGCTGCCCCTCCATTTGAAAGACGGCAAGCTCCTGCTCGCCATGGCCGATCCGTTGGACTGGTCGACCATCGATGATATAACATTCCGGACCGGGCTCAAGATCCAGGCGGCGGTTTCCACGGAAACGGCACTGGTCGCTGCCATAGAAAAGCATTACGGCTCGGATGACAGATCGTGGGACCTTCTGAAAGAGATCCCTCAATATAACGAAGTAGAGTTTCTCAAGGAAATAGAAGAAGACGGCAAGGAAGTCAACGCGCAGTCGCTTTTCAAACTTTCCGAGGCCCCGCCGATCGTTAAACTGGTGACCATGATCATTGTGGACGCGGTGAAATCCAGGGCAAGCGATATCCACATTGAGCCGCAGGAACAGTTCATACAGGTGCGGTACCGGGTGGATGGGGACCTGCGGAGCGTGCTCAAGTATCCGAAACGTATACAGGATTCCGTGATATCGAGGATCAAGATCATCTCGAATCTCGATATCACCAACCGGCGCACTTCGCAGGACGGCAGGAGCACCCTGAGGATCGACAACAGGAACATCGACCTCAGGATATCCACCCTGCCTTCAGTGCATGGGGAGAACGTCGTCATCCGTCTGCTGGACCACTCAACCGGCCTGATCCCGCTCAGTAAGCTCGGTGTCCCGGAGCACATTCTCCATCCGCTCATTCAACTTGCAAGCCAGCCGCAGGGGATGATACTTGTTACCGGTCCCACCGGGAGCGGAAAGACGACCACGCTCTACAGCCTCCTGCAGCAGTTGAGAACAGAGACGGAAAGTATCTTCACGATCGAAGACCCCGTCGAATACCGCATCCCGGGAATTACCCAGGTGGGCGTGAACGATGCCACGAACATGACATTCCCTGCGGCCCTCCGGTCCATCCTGCGGCAGGATCCTGATATCATCATGGTGGGCGAAATACGGGACCTTGAAACAGCCTCGATCGCGATCCGGTCAGCCTTGACAGGGCATCTCGTCCTGTCCACCATCCACACGAACGATTCAGTAGCCACGATCGTGAGATTGCTGGATATCGGATTGGATGCGTATCTGGTGAGCACAGGCGTTACGGGCATTCTTGCCCAGAGGCTGGTGCGAAGGATCTGTCCTGATTGCAGGGTTGAGATAGGACCGCCTGAGATGCTTGCCAGAAGCAAGTTCCCCCGTCTCAAGGCATATTACAAGGGCAAGGGATGCCCGTCCTGCCAGTATGCAGGATATCGCGGCCAGGTCGGGGTCTACGAGTTCCTGCAGATGGATACAAAACTCAGAAGATTGATAGCAAAGAACATGACAGGAGATAATCTCTGGGATGCTGCCAGGGAATCCGGCGTGAAGACGCTTTTTGAAAATGCCTGGACAATGGTAGAACAGGGGATGACCACCGTCGATGAAGTAATCATGAAGATACCCTACAAGCCCACGGATGGTGAATTCAGAAAGCGGGAAAGATCGCAGAAGACCAAGGTCCTTGAATATAATGTCCCCAAGGCGGACAGCAAACTGATCCGGAAGATCCTCGAAGCGGAAGGCTATGTAGTGGCAAGCGCCTCGGGGGAAGATATCGTTGAAGAGACGCGAAAGGAACATCCGGACGTGATACTCGTGAATGCTTCTCCTGACTGGGCGAATTCCGTGAAACGGCTTCGAAGCGATATCCGGTATGTGTATATCCCGGTCATCATGCTCTCGGAGAAGCCCTCGGATATGGATCCAAAGGACGGCATGGAATTAGGCATCAAGGGCGTCTTATCCCGCCCGATCGATCCGGACCTGTTACTGGAGCTGTTGCGGCGGGGGAACTCGGATAATTAGCTGAACCGGAGGATCATGGCATGACAGCAATGGTCATTCCCCGACCGATTGCCGTTATCCGGTGAAGCGGGCAGGAGTTGCGGTGCGGTCAGATGATATGCTTTTTCTTAGATTGGCCATTTCCTCTCACATGAATCATCCTCTCATCATTGCCATGGCCGTGTTCATGTATCAGCTCACGACGGAGATCATTGTACCGACGCGATCGACACGGGATATGCGCCTCTCTCGTGCGCCGGCCTGGAGCTCGCACTTTTTTCCTGTGTCTCCGCGGTGCTCATAAGGTGCCGCCATGACCGCGATCAAAACATCCAATCTCACAAAATCCTTCGGGGACAAAATTGCTGTTCATGCTTTGAATCTCGAAATCCGCAAAGGCGAGTTGTACGGCCTGGTGGGACCGGACGGTGCGGGGAAAAGCACGACCATGAGGCTCCTGACCGCGATCATGGACCCCACCTCGGGTGATGGATGGGTAGCGGGTCATTCGATCCTGACCGAAGGTGAACTGGTCAAGGAAAAGATCGGCTACATGTCCCAGCGGTTCGGTCTGTATGAAGACCTGACGGTAATGGAGAACATCCTGTTCTATGCCGATCTCCACGCGGTGCCGAAGAAAGAACGCCCGCCGCGCATCGAGCGATTGCTCGGATTCAGCAATCTTGAGCCTTTCAAGGACCGGCTTGCGGGAAAGCTTTCGGGCGGGATGAAACAGAAGCTCGGTCTTGCGTGTTCGCTTATTCACACGCCAGAGGTGCTCTTTCTCGACGAGCCTACGAACGGGGTCGACCCCGTCTCCCGCAGGGACTTCTGGAAGATCCTGTACGATCTTCTTAAGGCGGGCGTGTCGATCCTCGTATCCACCGCGTATCTCGATGAAGCGGAGAGATGCACGCGGATCGGGCTGATGCACAATGGCAAGATCCTGATCGAGGATGAGCCGAAGAACATCAGGAACTCTCTTCACCTGTCCATGATCGAGGTGTGGTCGGGAAATGCCCGTTCAGCCCTGGAGCTGGTAAGGAATCTGGCAGGGGTCCAGGGCGTCAGTCTTTACGGCGACAGATTGCATATCACTCTTGAGAAAAAAATAAACGCGGCCGAGGTCATAGTTCAGCTCAAGCATGCAGGCATTGATGTCAAGGATTTCCGGGAGATCCTGCCCTCACTGGAGGACGTGTTCATTTCGATGGTGGAGAAGAGTCGGTAGAGTTTATAGAGTTCATAGAGTTTGCAGAGTCTGTAAAGTCTGTAGAGTCAAAGGTTCAGAGTTCAGGGAGTCAGGGACATGGTAAAGAGCAGCGTTGCCGTTACCGTAAAAGAACTTACGCGCACCTTCGGCGACTTTGTCGCGGTTGATCATATAGACCTCGAGGTCACTAAGGGGGAGATCTTCGGTTTTCTCGGTCCGAACGGAGCAGGTAAGTCCACGACCATTAAAATGCTCTGCGGACTGCTCCTGCCCACCGGCGGGACCGGGACCGTGGGCGGCTACGACATCATTTCCCAGTCCGAAGACATCAAACAAAACATCGGCTACATGTCGCAGAGGTTCTCGCTTTACGACGATCTTACCGTCGGGCAGAACATCAATTTCTTCAGCGGCATCTACAGCGTTCCGGAATCGAAAAGAGAAACACGCAAAGCATGGGCCATCGAGATGGCGGGTCTTAAAGACATGAGCAGCACGATCACCGGGACCCTGCCGGGCGGTTATAAGCAGCGGCTTGCGCTCGGATGCGCGATCCTTCATGAGCCGCCGATCCTGTTCCTTGACGAGCCCACCTCCGGCGTGGACCCGATCTCGCGCAGAAACTTCTGGAACATGATCTACGAGATGGCCAGGGCCGGGACCACCGTCTTTGTTACGACCCACTACATGGACGAGGCCGATTACTGCGACCGTCTGGCGCTCATCTACCGCGGTAAAATAATCGCAACAGGGAGCCCGCATGAACTGCGGAAGAACTACATGACCCGGGACGTCCTTGAAATTGAGGCCGAACATGTTGTCGAGGCAATGGAATTTCTTGAGAAACAGGGGATCGAGACCGCTGTCTTCGGAAGTGTGCTCCATGCAACAGTGGAGGACGCGAAGGTGGCGGTCCCGTTGATCTATAAAACATTAGGCGAGCAGAATATCACCGTGCAAAGGGTAGACAAGATCGTACCCTCGCTGGAAGATGTATTCGTGACACTGATCGAGACGTCATAAAGGCAGTAGTTAGGAGTAAGTAGTCAGGAGTCAGGAGTCAGGAGAAGGGCGAACGTAAACCTCGACATTCTGACTCCTGGCTTCTGGCTCTTGACTACTTTGGGTAAAAACATGAAGTTTCTTCGCATCAAGGCGATCGCAAAAAAAGAAATCATCCAGATCCGGCGTGATCCGCTGAGCCTGGCCATGGCATTCCTCATGCCGGTGCTGCTTTTGTTCATCTTCGGGTACGCCATCACCCTTGACGTCAATAATCTCACGACAATCGTGTACGACGCCGACAGGAGTAGCGTGAGCAGGGAACTTACGGCCGAGCTGACGGCTTCGGGTTACTTCTCGATCGTTCGGATGGCTCAGGACCAGCGCGAGATCGACACCTACCTCGATGCGGGAAAAGCTCGGGTCGCTGTCTCAATACCGGTTGACTTTGCAAAAACGATCGCATCGGGCGGTGCTGCAG
>JBARBN010000121.1:0-2954 GCA_049793155.1 Nitrospirota bacterium | reverse complement strand
ATGTCATTACGCTCGATGTGGAAATGCCACGCATGGATGGGATCACTTTTCTTCAGAAGATCATGACGCAGCACCCCATCGCCGTGGTCATTTGTTCCAGCCTCACCGATGAGGGATCGGAGACGGCGCTCAAGGCCTTGGAATACGGCGCCGTCGAGATCATCCAGAAACCACGAATCGGGACTAAGCTATACCTGGAAGAGTCGAAGGTCCGCATCTGCGACGTGGTGAAGGCGGCTGCTCAGGCGAGGGTAAAACGCATAAGCGGAATCTCCCGGATGGTCGCTCCCAAGCTGTCCGCAGATGTGATCCTGGGGAAGGCCGCGTCTTATGCCATGGCAAAAACGACGGACAAGGTCGTTGTGGTAGGTGCTTCAACCGGGGGAACCGAGGCTCTAAGCAATTTTCTGCAGGCCATGCCGTTCGATGCTCCCGGCATCGTTATAGTTCAGCACATGCCGGAGCACTTTACGCGGGCATTCGCAGAGCGCCTTAACGGCACTTGCCTCATCTCAGTCAAAGAAGCGGAGAACGACGACACGGTAATCAGGGGCCGCGCGCTCATTGCTCCCGGGAACCGTCATTTGCTGCTCAAGCGGAGCGGCGCCCGGTACTACGTCGAGATCAAAGATGGGCCACTGGTCTCGCGCCACCGTCCGTCCGTCGATGTGCTGTTCAGATCAGCCGCGCGCTACGCGGGGAAAAACGCGGTCGGTGTGATCATGACGGGCATGGGTGACGACGGGGCAAGAGGGATGCTCGAGATGAAGGAGTCGGTGGCATACACTATTGCCCAGGACGAGGAGTCATGTGTGGTGTTCGGCATGCCGAAAAAGGCGATTGAGCTGAACGCTGTCAATCAAGTGCTTTCGCTCGATGCTATACCATCAGCAGTGCTTAGGGAATACACTAAGAATTGACAACCTGAAATAGTCATTTGAAAGCGGACAAAATCGGGGCTGCAATTTTTATTAACGATTACTTCATAACTTCAATATTCATAATTCATAATCTATAATTCCATCTGGGTGCCACTATCGATCGGGGAATATCAAGAAGGCCGGGTAAAATTTCCGATCATAAAGTTTCTATTTAAATATGCTTATTACCTGTCTCTTTTAGGATTACGCTGTGCGCTGATTCCTTGGTTCACGGGCTTTCCGCACCCGTGGGCAGTTCAAACGTAAACGCACTACCGCCGTCTCTATTATTTTCGAACCAGATGGTGCCTCCGTGCTCGGTGATGATCCCGTGAGAGATAGAGAGGCCAAGTCCTGTTCCTTCTCCCACGGGTTTTGTGGAGTAAAAGGGATCGAAGATCTTCGCTGCGATCTGCAGTGATATGCCAGGGCCGTTGTCGCTCACGGTTACCATGACCCTGCGGCGCTCTTTGTCGGACCGGGATCTGAATATGATCTTGCCATGCGTCTGTCCGGCGTCGAGGATCGCCTGCTCGGCATTGAGCAGCAGGTTCAGGATCACCTGCTGGATCTGCTGCGCGTCCACGAACACTGTTGTAGCGGGATCGTAGTCCCTGATGATCTCGATAGAATTAGCCTTGATCCAGTAGATTCTGAGGCCGATCGCCCGATCAATGATGTCGTTAATGGATTCAAGGCTCTTGGACGGCGTTCGTTGCCGGGAAAAGGTCATGAGATTATCCACGATCTTTTTGCATCGCTCAGCGCTGTCCAGGATCTTCTTCAGCTCGGCCCTGGTTTCCTCATCGGTCACCTTCATGGCGAGGAGTTCAGTATAAGCGATCGTTCCGGTCAGCGGGTTATTGATCTCATGTGCCACCCCGGACACCAGAAGTCCGATGGAAGCAAGTTTGTCGGCATGGTACAGGCGGTCTTTCAGTCTTCGCACCTCAGTAACATTCTTTAATAGATGAATAGTGAAAAATTGACCATTTTCCTGCAGAGGGAAAATGCTGACCTGATGGATATCGTCATTGATCTTTTTCTCATATGTCCGCGGCAAGCCGTCTCGGTGGACTTCGTCGAGCACTGCCTCGTTAGGAATGTCCTGATTGAACACCTCCTGTAGTTGCTTCCCGACGATGTCCCGCGGGTGCCGGCCGATCGCCATTGCGAAGGAGTTGTTAACCTTCACGAGTCTCTGCGCGTTGTCGAGAACGTAAATGTAGTCTGTAATGGCGTCGATGATCGACATCCAGTGCTTCTGAGCATTGATGATCGCCAGTGCATGCTCTGCAAACGCCTGGAAGGTCTCTGAGCGTGCGATGGCGCGCAGGGCAATTGCCGGGTAGCTGGCAATGGTTTCATGGTCCGTGCCGATGCAGTCAGCTGCACCCCCGCGGAGCGAATGAAGAATTGTCTCCTCATCTGTATTGGGCGACATCAAGATGATTGGTGCTTGCCGGTTGATTGCAGCGAGATCGCGCACGAACTGATGCACACTTAGCCCGCTTTGGGCCGCATTGACGAACAGGGCATCAACGGTCTCGCGCCGTATGACCGCGAAGCCGGCCTCGGGTGTGGAGACGAATTCGACGCGCACAGACCCATCCGCTTTTGCGAACGCTTCACGGATGAACTCGCGTGCATCGAGGTTGGCCTCGATGAACAGGATACTATGTTCCGTCCTTCTCAACGACACCGTAACTTTCTCCCTTCTCGATGTGGACAATCTTCAATCCTACTAAGACGAGCGACAAAATATTAGGAACATTCCCTGAACACTCATTCTGTCAGCGTCTCTCTGTTGCAGGCGAGAATAAAATGAGGGACAAAAACAACTTAAATGCGCTTGCGCTGGATGAGCCGGTCACATCATAGAAGCAACTTCCACTATTATAACAAATTTTCCGGATTGTGCCCGCGTATAATTTTGCATGTCCCATTGGTTAACCTTGAGATTAACTTTTTCACAAAATAAGCGGCAATGGTTTGACCATTTTGACTGAATTACGGGATGAACTGAATCATGAA
>JBARBN010000120.1:0-8856 GCA_049793155.1 Nitrospirota bacterium | reverse complement strand
GAGGAGAACACCAATCCGCAGGTTGCATTACTTGGACTTGATTCGCCTAACATGAACCGCCGTATACGGAACCGTACGTACGGTGGTGTGGGAGGACGGCGGGGGCGACCCCGCCTCCTACCCGATTCGATTGATCCCGATAATTATTTATTGCAGGTTACGGGGAACCGTCGGAGGTCGCTTATGACAGACAAGCACATCTGCCCCTGGTGGCTGGCATATACCTTTGATAATCCGCTTCGCCGGTATTTTCATGATCCGCAAGCCATATTAATGCCCTATCTCCGGGAGGGAATGACGGCGATAGACCTCGGGTGCGGTATGGGATATTTTTCAAGAGCCATGGCTAAGATCGTGGGAGACGCGGGCAAGGTAATATCTGTCGATCTTCAGACGAAAATGCTGGATATCACCCGCAGGCGTGCGGAAAAGGACGGAGTGGTGCATCGCATCCGGTTCCTGCTTGCGAGTGAGGATGATCTTGGTGTCACGGAGCAGGTTGATTTTGCCCTCGCATTCTGGATGGTCCACGAAGTGACGGATAAAAGAAGTTTCTTTCGGCAGAGTTACAGGGTTCTCAAGCCAGCGGGAACGTTTCTCATTGCTGAACCCAAAATGCATGTTACCCAGGCTCGATTTGACTCGATACTTCCTTTCGCAGAGGAAGCCGGTTTTCATGTTACTGCAAAACCTTCCATTCGTTTAAGCCGGTCGATGATTTGCAAAAAAAAGGATCGTCTTGAGAATCCAGGAGCACCGAGCGATTCCACGTGCCCGGCAATTGCCCAAAGTCTTCACTGAGCCAATCCGAATTCTTACCTGTTGACAGTCGTGTTATTCCCCTCGACAAAAAACTCAAAAAAGCTTATCATGCGGCCCTGATTCATCACCGTAAGGAGCGAACAAACAAGATGAAACTTCATTTCACCAAAACCAACGGCCTCGTTGACGAAAGCATTGACCGCCTGCTAAAGACCGCTGAAGGCATTCAGCGGCCGGAATACGTTCGCGAGATGATCATTGCCGCGATCATGGCGGGCCAGGAGGACGACAAGCGCTCGGACCTCAAGCTCATGAACACCACGCTCAAGGAGATGCGGTTTACCTCGAAGATATTCGGTCCCTATCGAAATGTGCGCAAGGTAACGGTCTTCGGTTCCGCGCGGACCGGGCCGGATGAACCGGTGTACGCCATGGCACGTGACTTCGGCAGGAATCTCGCAGAGTCGGGCTACATGGTCATCACCGGCGGGGGGGCAGGTATCATGCAGGCGGTGAACGAAGGAGCGGGCCCGGAGCACTCGTTCGGGGTGAATATCCGACTTCCTTTTGAACAGAAGGCGAACCCCGTTCTCGAGGGCAACCCCCGTCTCATCACGTATAAGTACTTTTTCAATCGCAAGGTGGCCTTCCTCAAGGAAGCGGACGCAGTGGCGCTCTTTCCCGGCGGCTTCGGAACTCTCGATGAGGCCATGGAGACACTCACGCTGGTCCAGACAGGCAAGCGCAATCCAATGCCGCTTGTGCTGGTGGACGGGCCGGGACTCACGTACTGGACAAATTGGATCAAGTTTTTCAAGGACGAGCTTTATGCCCACGGATACATCAGCGATACGGATTTTTCTCTCTTCGAGCGGGTCGACTCCGTGGACGCCGCGGTCAAGTATATCAACCGCTTTTACAGCCGTTACCACAGCATGAGATACGTGAATGGACATCTCGTGTTCCGTATGACATCGGTTCTTGCACCGCACCATATTCAGAAGCTCAAGGAGAAGTTCAAGGACATCCTGGTGCCCGGAGGCAATATTATTCTTTCGGGCCCTTTGCCTGAGGAAAAAGATGAGCCGGAAATATCCCATTTGCCGAGGCTCGTTATGGATTTCAACCGCCAGGATTTCGGACGGCTGCGTATCCTGATCGATGCGATCAATGATTTCTGATACCTGCTGACGTAAGGGGACCGGAACAGGAAAAAGGTGCGGGAAAATAATCTTCTGCAATTACGCTGGATTCCGTCATTCGACCTGCAAAATGTATTGACATTAAAACAGACGGTGTGATATAAAAGAAGTCTTTTCAGATACATATTTCCACCTGGAATTGGCTGATAAGGACATCCTCGATGGCGAAAATAGCCCCCTTCCGGGGTATCATATATGATCAGGGCAAGGCCGGCGCGATCGACACCCTTGTCTGTCCTCCTTATGATATCATCTCCCCGGTTGAACAACAGGAACTTTACCGAAAAAGTCCTTATAACGTGATCCGGCTGGAATACGGGCTGACGAGCCCGGCTGATAGCGACGAGGACAACCGGTATATCCGGGCGGCTGCCGTTCTGCAGGATTGGCTGCGATCAGCGGTAGTGCAAGAAAGCAGGGAGCCGGCCCTGTATGTTTACGAAATGGAATATAAGGCCGGCAAGGGAGTCAAAAGACTGCGCGGCATTATCTGCCTGGTCCGGATAGAGGATTACGATTCGGGAATTGTGAAGCCCCACGAGACAACGCTCTCGGGTCCCAAGACCGACCGACTGAACCTGTTGCGCTCGTGCAAGGCGACCTTCAGCCAGATATTCTCTCTTTTTTCCGATCCGACGGGGAACGTCGCGGGCATCCTCGCTAAGGTCACGCGCAAACCAGAGATGGAACTGAAACACAGCGATGGAGTGGCCCATCGCATCTGGACGTTGAACGATAAAGACGATATCGCTCTTATTGCCCGCGAATTGGCGGACAAACACATTTTCATTGCAGATGGCCATCACCGATACGACACGGCCCTTAATTATAGAAATGAACGGCGCAAGGCGGCAGGCTCGTACACGGGCGAGGAAGGTTTCAACTATGTCGCCATGTTCCTGGCGCGGATGGAGGATCCGGGGCTTACCATTCTTCCGGCACATCGCTCGCTCTTCAACCTCACGGACTTCAACGCACAGAAGTTCGAGGATGACCTGAACAAGTACTTCAATATCGAGCGCATCGATTTCGACAAGAGGTCCGAGTCCAAGGATCTGATGACGGTCCTGGACACCATTGCGCACCGCGCGGACCATGCGCACGTGTTCGGGATGCGGGTGAGGGGAGAGCACAGCTATTATGTGCTGACCCTGCGGAACGAAGCAGACATGGACGTTCTGCTGCCCGCCAAGTCGCCCGCCTATCGGAGGCTCGATGTCTCGATCCTGCATCATCTGATCATCGACAAGCTGCTTGGGATCAAGATAGAGACCCACAAGCTGGGCCTCAACATAGAGTATGTCAAGGATGCCGAAGAGGCTGACAAGCGGGTCCATGACAATGCCGCAGAGATCGTTTTTTTCATGAATCCGACGAAGGTGCAGGAGGTGAAGGATGTGGCAACTGCGGGCGAGCGCATGCCCCAGAAGGCCACGTACTTTTACCCCAAACTTCTGACGGGGCTGGTGATGCAGAGGATAGACTGACGGGTCAGGGGTCAGGGGTCAGGGGTCAGGAATTTCAAAACGATTTTCTTTGACCCTTGCCCCTTGACCCTTGTCCCTTGAATTTAAATCCAAGGAGGCTACCATGACGGTAAGAGTTGCAATCAACGGATTCGGACGTATCGGCAGGAATGTGTTCCGCGCTTCGCAGGGCAACAAGGACATCGAGATCGTGGCGATCAATGATCTTACAGACACAAAGACGCTGGCGCACCTGCTAAAATGGGACTCCACGTTCGGCGAATTCCGGCATGACGTCAAGGCCGGTGACGGCAAGATCATCGTGGACGGCAAAGAGATCGCCGTCATTGCCAAGAAGGACCCGGCTGAACTGCCCTGGAAGGACCTCAAGATCGACATCGCCCTGGAATGCACCGGCTTATTCCTGGACAAGGCGAGCGCGGGCAAGCACATCACCGCGGGCGCCAAGAAGGTCCTCATCTCGGCTCCGGCCAAGGACCCCGATGCGACCTTCGTGATCGGCGTGAACGAGCACACCTATGATCCCGGCAAGCACCACATCATCTCGAACGCGTCCTGCACCACGAACTGTCTCGCGCCATTCACCAAAGTGATCCACGAGAACTTCGGCATCGTACACGGCCTTATGAACACGATCCACTCCTACACCAATGACCAGAAGCTCCTCGATCTGCCGCACAAGGACCTCCGCCGGGCGCGCGCCGCAAGCGTGTCCATCATTCCGACTTCGACCGGCGCCGCCAAGGCGGTTTCCCTCGTACTGCCCGAACTGAAGGGCAAGCTCGACGGCATGTCGCTCCGTGTGCCCACGCCGAATGTATCAGTTGTGGACGTCGTGTTCGAGGTTTCGAAGAAGACCACCAAGGAAGAGGTCAATGCGGCCCTCAAGTCCGCTGCTGAAGGCAAACTCAAGGGCATCCTGCAGTTCGAAGAAGCGCCGCTTGTTTCCATCGACTTCAAAGGCAACCCGCACTCTTCCATCATCGATGCCGCTCTCACGAGCGTCATGGAAGGAACCATGATAAAGGTGATCTCCTGGTACGACAACGAGTGGGGCTATTCGAACCGGCTGCGCGACCTCGCGATCCTGGTGGCGAAGAAGGGATTATAATTTTTAACCACGGAGTCACTGAGACACAGAGGTAAGATCAGATCTTAGACACAGAAGGGCTGTGACGATTTATTATAATAAATGATCTGTGTAAATCTGAATGAAAGAAATTGTTCTTCTCTGCGTCTCCGTGTCTCTGTGGCGGATTTTGGGGTTTCATTATGGATAAAAAAACCATCGAAAAGGTCGATCTGAAAGGCAAGCGGGTCTTCATCCGCGCGGATTTCAACGTGCCGCTCGACGAGAACGGAAACATCACGGATGATACGAGGATCCGCTCGACCCTGCCGACGATAAACTATGCGCTCGACGCCGGCGCCAAGGTGATCCTCGCCTCGCACCTCGGCCGGCCAAAGGGCAAGTCAAACGCCAAATACAGTCTTGCGCCTGTCGCCCTGCGGCTGAACCGGCTCTTGAATAAAGAGGTGAAATTTGCCAAGGACTGCATCGGCCCCGACGTGGAACATCTGGTACAGGGCATGCGTCCCGGCGATGTGCTGCTGCTGGAGAACCTCCGGTTCCATCCCGAGGAAGAGAAGAACGACGAAGGATTCTCCAGGGCCCTTGCCGCGTTTACCGATGTCTACGTGAACGATGCCTTCGGCACGGCCCACCGCGCCCATGCCTCCACCTACGGGATCACCAAGTTTGTAAAGCAGTCAGTGGCGGGTTTTCTCATGAAGAAGGAGATCGATTATCTCCAGAAGACCGTTGCCAATCCCGTGCGGCCCTTTGTGGTCATCCTCGGAGGCGCAAAGGTCTCGGGCAAGATCGGCGTGATCGAAAATTTCCAGAACAAGGCGGACAAGATCATCGTAGGCGGCGCAATGGCATTTACCTTCAGCAAGGCCCGGGGGCAGGAGGTTGGCAACTCCATCGTCGAAGACGACATGCTCGAAATGGCGCAGCGCCTCAGAAAGGGCGTCCGTGACAAGGGCGTCAAATTCTACCTGCCGGTGGATTTTGTTGTCGCGGAGAGCATGGAAGAAGGGGCAGCGACGAAGATCGTGACGTCCCAGGAGATCCCCAAGGGCTGGGTGGGGCTTGACATCGGTCCGGCCACGACCCGGCTCTTCGCAGAGGCGATCCAGGACGCCAAGACCATCATCTGGAACGGCCCTATGGGCATGTTCGAGAAGGACGCCTATTCGCGCGGCACCTTCGCGATCGCCCGCTCGGTTGCCGATGCATACGCAACCACCATCGTAGGCGGCGGCGATACGGATGTGGCGGTGCACAGGGCAGGTGTGTCGGACAGCATCACCTTCATATCCACCGGCGGCGGCGCCTCGCTCGAGCTGCTGGAAGGCAAAGAGTTGCCCGGACTCGCGGCCCTGACGGACGACAAGGAGTAAAAATCATTTTCTCGCGGAGTCACAGTGTTCGCAGAGAGTTAAGAAGGGATTTAAATCTTCAATCTTTTCTCAGCGCTCTCTGCGCCTCTGCGAGAGACAAGGGGTTTTTTTCATGAATTCAAAACGAAGACCGATCATCGCAGGCAACTGGAAGATGAACAAGACCTCAACCGAGGCGCGCGACCTCGCAAGCAAGCTCATTCCTCTTGTGTCCGGCGTCAAAGACCGGGACATCGTGCTTGCCCCTCCGTTCACGTCGATCCCGGCGGTTGCCGAGACCGTCAAGGGAACGAATATGGCACTCTCTGCCCAGGACCTGTTCTGGGAGGAGAAGGGGGCGTTTACCGGCGAAATATCCGCAGAAATGCTGTTGGATTTGGGCTGCAAGTATGTTATTATAGGCCACAGTGAGCGCCGGCAGTTCTTCGGCGAGACGGACGAGACGGTCAACAAGAAGGTCCGGCAGGCCCTGAACAAGGGGCTGCTGCCGATTGTCTGTGCGGGAGAACTCCTGAGCGAGCGTGAGGCCGGCACGGCGAACGAGGTGATCGAACGCCAGGTGGTCGGCGCGCTCAAGGGCGTGACCGCGGCCGAGATGCAGAAGATCGTTATTGCCTACGAACCGGTCTGGGCCATCGGCACCGGCAAGACCGCTACACCCGACCAGGCAAACGAGATCCATGCCTTTATCCGGCAGAAGATCAAATCGATGTACAATGTCGATGTCGCCGGCGCGCTCCGGATCCAGTACGGCGGCAGCGTGACGCCCGAGAACGTGTCCACG
Source organism: Nitrospirota bacterium (assembly GCA_049793155.1). Taxonomy (GTDB): domain Bacteria; phylum Nitrospirota; class UBA9217; order UBA9217; family UBA9217; genus JALNZF01. The sequence goes on along the minus strand of JBARBN010000120.1, from coordinate 2,155 downwards.
CTCATGGCCAAGCCGGACATTGATGGCGCGCTCGTGGGCGGCGCAAGCCTGAAACCGGAGTCGTTCGCGGGGCTGGTTAATTTTAAGTAAGCTCTATTCGCGGCAGGGAATGCCGAACAGAGAATTTCCAGATTGCCGGCTGACGGGCTTGCAAGCCTGTCAGCCCGCTTCCGCAGTCTTTACGGAAGTCATATTGCAAGGAGGTAGTAATGTTACGAGAATTTTTGGTTTCGCTTCACGTAATTGTTTCGGCTATTTTAATTTCGATGGTCCTCTTGCAGAAAGGCAAGGGCGCCGACATCGGGGCCGCCTTCGGCGGCGCGTCCAATACCGTCTTCGGTCCCCGCGGCGCGCAAAGCTTTCTGTCCAAGCTCACTGCAGGGGCGGCGATTATTTTCATGCTTACTTCGCTCACCCTGGCGTTTACAACGTCAAGGAGGAGCTCGATCATGGAAGGCGTGAAACAGCCGGCGCAGACAGCGCCGCTCATGCCGATCGCACCGCCTGTCCCGGCTGCACCGACTCCGGCAAAATAGCCGCACCGGTATTTCTGACTGATTTACTTATCACGGGGTAGGCCTTGCCTACCCTTTCTTTTTTTCGCCATGAAAACCATAATGACGAAACAACGCTATTCAGCCCCCGATTCCGGCATTCGAGGGCAGGCTCCGAGGACGCAGAGGAAGAAGATCAGATCTCTGGTATGGTTGCCTGCCAGTTCTCGATCTTCTCCGCTCTCTCTGTGGCTGCAATTGACCATGCTTATCCTGGTTATTCTTCTTCCCGCCTGCGGTCAGAAGGTCGAACGGAACCCGAACACCCTTGTCGAGAGCTCGATCGGCGACGCGCGGAGGCTGAACCCGGTCATCGCGAATGACGCGGCGTCCGGCACGATCAATGACCTGCTCTTCAACGGTCTGGTGAAGTACGACAAGGACATCAGGCTCATCGGCGATCTTGCTGAAAAATGGGAGGTCACGAACAGAGGCAAGACCATCACCTTTCATCTTCGCGAGGGGGTGCGGTGGCACGACGGCGTGGAGTTCACGGCCGAGGATTGCCTCTTCACCTATCAAAGGCTCATCGACCCGAAGGTGGCTACGCCCTACAGCAGCTCGTACATGGACGTACGCAAGGCCGAGGCGAGGGGAAAGTATATCTTTCGGGTGACCTATAAGGAGCCGTTTTCCCCCGCGCTCGAGAGCTGGAGCATGGGCATTCTTCCGAAACATCTCCTCGCAGGCAAGGACATCAACACCGACCCCTTCAACCGGAACCCCGTCGGCACTGGGCCCTACAAGTTCAAGGAATGGATCGCCGGGCAAAAGATCGTGCTGGCGGCGAATGACGATTACTTCGAGGGCAGACCGAATATAGACCAGTTTATCTTTCGTGTTATCCCCGACAGCTCCACCATGTTCCAGGAACTGCTCTCCGGCGGCGTCGACATGATGGGCCTGAACCCGCTTCAGTACCTGCGGAAGAGCGAGACCCGCAGGATCAAGGAAAATTACCGCAAGTTCCGCTATCCGGCCAATGCCTACACCTACGTGGGCTACAATCTCAGGAACCCGCTTTTCAGCGAGGTGGCGGTCCGCCAGGCGCTCTCGTATGCGATCAACAGGGAAAGCATCATTGACGGCGTGCTCCTCGGCATCGGCAGGCCGTGCACCGGCCCCTATTCCGATGTTTCCTGGGCTTATAATCCGAAGGCCAAGAGCTATAACTACGATCCCGCGCGGGCGCGACGGATGCTCGCCGAAGCCGGATGGAAGGATGCGAACAAGGACGGCATTCTCGATAAGGACGGCAGGCCCTTCAGCTTTACGGTCATGACGAACCAGGGGAACAGCGAACGTATCCGCACCGCGGAGATCATCCAGCAGAACCTGAAGGCCGTGGGCATCGAGGTCAATATCCGCGTGATGGAATGGCAGGCGTTCCTTGAGCAGATCGACAAAAGGTCCTTCGATGCGATGATCCTCGGCTGGAGCATGAGCCGCGATCCGGACCTCTATGACATCTGGCATTCGAGCAAGACCAGGAAAGGCGAATACAACTTCATCGGCTATAAGAACGCCGAGGTGGACCGTCTGCTCGTGGAAGGGCGCCGCACCTTCAATATCAAAAAACGCAAGAAGATCTATTATCGTAT
>JBARBN010000119.1:0-10522 GCA_049793155.1 Nitrospirota bacterium | reverse complement strand
GACTGAGAAAGAACGGGTGATCCCCCGGTGCAGCCGGAAGGAGACGATGTAGCCACGGTTCTGGTCTGCGTGCTGTCAGACTGGCAAGCCCCCCAGGCAGAGTACGTAAAGGAGGTGCAGGCCGTGGCCGTGACCGGCTGGGCTGCCAGGAAATTCGCATAATCCTGGGCGGTAACGCCGGCAGGCGTCAATGAGGCCCCCAAGCCGATCATGTTGTTGACCGTCGTCAGCCAATCAGTTGCAGTTCTTCCGCTAATAGTGTATCCGCCGCTCATGAATACGGTGCTGTTCGAGGTGAGTCCATGGCACACGGTGCATGACGAGGTCACATTGGCCGCGGTGACCGTCGTGACCGGGGGCAGCGTATAGGTGCAGGACTGGGAAAGAACAGGGGTTCCCGTGCAGCCGGAAGGAGACAATGTTGCCACGGTTCTGGCCTGAGTGTTGTCAGACTGGCACGCACCCCACGGATTGTACATGTACGTGCAGGCCGTTGAATTGGAACCCGGTGCGGCAGGCATGTTTTCCGCGTGGAAGGTTCCTGAATTGATACTATTTAAAGACCCTGAAAAGATCACGCCGCCGGTCTGCTTGTTCGTAACGGTTACAGTTCCCGAGGCAACAATAATCTGCACATCAAAGAACATTGCTTGAAGCTTTGTGTTATTGCCGACATTATCGTCGGTGACCGGGTCCCCTGGCGCCTGGTAAAGCGCTAACAAAGGGGCCAGCATGGTGCGCAGGCTGTTGATGACCGATGCAAAATTGTCTGCAGTGCTGCGGTACATATCCGGATCAGGTCTCATAAAAAGATCATCCGGATCGGTGCCGTTCACTGCCGCGGCGACTGCCGTATCCGAGATCGGGTTGATGTTGGTCCTTCCGCCAGTCGTCGAGACAGAATACACCCGGATGTTCCCCGGATTATACGTCGGTTCAGCCCTGAGAATATAAGGCGGCTTTAACCCGCTGACGTCGATGGAGTAATAAGATCCGTTGTTGATCGCAACGATCTTTTCCTGAGCCGGCACAGAAGAATCCATTGCGGAAACATAGCCGGAGGTCGCTGTGCCGAGCGATGCGATGCCGTACACCAGGGACTTCGTTGCCGGTGACTGATTAAGCGCGGCCGGCGAATCCGACGAACCGGATGAACTGCAGCCGTTCAGCGCGAGACCCAGTATAACTGCACATAGTAAAAGTATCGAGGTAGCATTTTTTTTCATCATTCGATCTCCTTTAGATTTAGAGTATTTTTCTGCTTCTGGCGAGAATTTGATGTTCAATAACAGATTGCTGTTTATATAGCAAGTATGATGCCACTCCTGCTGCGTTTAGTGAGCGCTTTGATTTTAAAGGATAATAAACGAAAAAATGCGCACTAGAATATTCATAGGGGCAAAGAAAGCGAAGGCATTTCCCTTCGCTCAGTACAAAATTATTTCTCATGAATGTTACTATTGATTTTAAAAATCAATTGGTTAATAGACTGAAGGGATTTTCATACGCGGGTGGTGGAGTGATACACAAATTCGATCTCGAAGTGCACCGCTTGACCTTGAAGGATGTCTAACATAGATAATGGATTATTCGATGGGTCAGTGCTGATAATTACAGGTTAATAACTCGATAAGCTTCAAAGAATGGAAACTTCAACGAATACCGAAAGAAGTTACTTCCCTCCAATAGACAATTCCTTCACCCGGAGCGACGGGCTGCCGATCCTGCCGGAGAAGCGGAGGTCGCTGCCGATGGCGTCCACATTCATCATCAGGTCCAGGATATTGCCCGCGATCGTGATCTCGCGAACAGGATAAACCTTCCTGCCCTTCTCTATCCAGAAACCCGTTGCGCCCACTGAGAAATCGCCGGAGATGTGGTTTGCGGTATGCGATCCCATGACCTCGGTAACGTAGAGCCCGCTGCCCGTCCTGCTGATCAGTTCCTCAAGCGAACAGCTCCCCGGTTCAATATACAGGTTCGTCACGCCCACCCCGGGAATGCCTTTGAAACCGCCGCGCATGCCGTTCCCGGTCGAAGCGGTCTTGTCCTTGTTCGCCGTATAGGTATTGTACAGGAACAAGGCCAGCCTGCCCTTGTCAATGACCTTCTTCTTTTTCGTCGGCACGGTCTCATCGTCCGAGGGTGCGCTGCCGAGCCCTTCCTCAAGCAAACCATCATCAAACACGGTGATGATCGGCGCAGTCACGTCTGTGCCGAGTTTACCCATGAAAAGCGACCGTTTCTTTTGCACGCTCTCGGCGGAGAAACCGGAGGCCAGGATCGACAAAAAGTCTCCCGCCACTTCAGCATCGAGGACCACCGGCGCTTTCACCGAATCAATATGCCTTGCGCCGAGAAGGTCGAGCGCCTTTTGTGCGGCCCGTCGAGAGACCTCCTCGATCATCAGCCTGCGATAAAACCGTTTCACGTCGAAATCGGAACCTGCCTGAGATTCGCCCTTGTCCTCCGCAACGACCTCGATACTCGACGATGCCGCGGTACCGCGATACGAGACCTCGGCGCCGTGAGTGTTCATGATAAGGGTTTCAGACTCCGAGAAACTTGCAGACGCCTTTCGGATGCGCTTGATCCGCGGGTCCACGCCAAAGGCCTCGCGTTCCATAGCCATGACGCGGTCGATCTTTTCCTTCTCGCTCAGGGCGACCATTTCGGGGTCATACATCGTTATCGATCGATAGGCGACCACAGGTCTTTCCGGGATCGAATGGAATGGATCGGGTTCGACGTTGCGCGCGTTCGTTATTGCCGATCCTGTCAGCGTCTTAAGGGCATTCTCCGTGAGGTCGGTGGTAAAGGCAAATCCCATCTTTCCGCCGACAAGGACCCGGAGACCCGCACCGACGTCCCTGGCGCGATCAAAGGCGTCGACCTTCTGTTCCTTGACCTCTATGCTGGTGGATGCCGAGGAGCGGATAAAGACCTCGGCGGCGTCCGCCTTGAGGTCTTTCGAGAGGGAGAGAATTTTTTCGGCGATGTGTTTATGCAAGGGATATTCACCAAAACTTAAAACTACTCAGGTCAACAAAAAAGCCATCTCGCGCAAAGCCGCAAAGGAAAGCAGGTTCTGTTCTTGTTTTACCGCTGGATTCCAAAGCTTCTGATGTTCTTTGCGACTTTGCGACTTTGCGACTTTGCGACTTTGCGCGAAAACGTTTTTACATTTTATGAGTTCGTCCGTGAGCAGTTATGAAATTTTAATCGAAATAGCTCGCCGAGGCCGTGTCCGACTCCCACACGGTAACGCTGGCAACCTCGATGTTCTCATCATTGATCTTCTTGGTCATCGTGTCGTAGATCCACTTGGCCAGGTTCTCGGACGAGGGGTTGATCTGCGTGAAAGGGAAAATATCGTTCAGGAAGGTGTGCTCGAGCTGGTCCAGCACCTCGCGAAGGGACTTTTTGAGATCGTGAAAGTCCATGGCCAGGCCGATATCGTCAAGTCGTTCCGCGGTCACGGCAATGGTCACGCGCCAGTTGTGTCCGTGGAGTTTCTCGCACTTGCCCTGGTAGCCCCGAAGCTGATGGGCAGCCGCGAATTTTGATTCAACCATGAGTTCATACATAGGAGAGGATAATATGGCATGAGCCGGGAAAAGTCAATAAGGAATAAATAACGGGGGGGAAACAAGAGTGAATCTCTCGTGCTGATTTCACCAATAAACCCGCTCCCCGCGCATATGACATGATCGAGCATGACAAAGGGATTAGTGCCGGGGTTATCGCAAAGATGCATTCGTGTGCAGGCAAAGAGAGAAAATTTTCTTGCAATCGCACGCGATTTCAGATATGCTTTTTCCAATGGAAGCAACGAAGGAAGAGTCAAGGCAAGCCATCGAACCGCAGTTCCTCTCGCAGGCCCAAGCAAGCGGCATCAAACTCCATATCGGTCAGATGAACAAAACCGAACATGAAGGGACCATCCATGACATCGGCCGCTACGAGATCAACATTGAGGAGAACGGCAAGATCGTCACGATCCTGAAGCAGGAGATGTCGTCTCTCACCGCGCCCCATCCCGTTATCATACTTCCCGAGCCGCAACAAACATCCGGTCCGGCCGATCAGAGCATCACGGCGCCTGTGCCCGGCAAACCGAATATTCAGCAGGAATTTCTCGACAAGGCTATCAAGGAGAGCCAGCTCCTCACGCTGTATCTGATAAACGGACAGCGCGTCAGGGCCCATATCGAGGCCTATGACAGCTTCACCATCCTGCTGAAAGAGGACGGCAAACAGCACCTCTATTACAAACACTCGATCGCCACGATCAATCGTTAGAGGTATGACTCATGGAAATAAATCTCCTCGATAGAATGCTGGACACATACCTGACAGGGCGGACTTCCGTGACCGTTACGCTCCGGAACAAGATTCGCGTTTCCGGAAGGATAAAGGCCTTTGACAGCTATGTTATCATCATGGACGGCACCAAACAGGAGATCCTGTTCCGCCATGCGGTCATGAGCCTTTCCTCGCTTTCGCCGGAGGAGCATAAGCGCCCGCCCGCAACAAGCAGGCCCGCCCTGGCAAAAGCAGCTCCCCCAAGACCCGCGAAGAGCGTCTCACGCCAACCCAGACAGGCACAGCCTCAGACGACGCTTCCCCCATCCGCAACCGAGAGTCTCAACAACAGCATGAAGGACGGACTGCTCAGGTGGATGCAAGAACAAAAGGCCGCAAAGTAGCATGAACTTTCGCTCCCTTTTGCTCGCTGCGCTCTCGGGCATACTCCTTGCCGTTGCCTTCCCCGTGCTCAACCTCCATCTCCTCGCCTGGGTCGCCCTGCTGCCGCTGTTCCTCGCGCTCAAGGGACAGAGTGTCAGAAACGGTTTCTGGATCGGCGGGGCGGCCGGGATCGTGTATTTTGCGGGCACCGTCTACTGGGTCACAAACTCCGTGCACTTTTACGGCGGCATTCCGATCGTCCCGGCGTCGCTCATCACCCTGCTCCTGTGCGCCTATCTGGCGCTCTATCCCGCGGTCTTCGGCGCTGCTGCCGTGCACATCAGGAAAAACCATCCCTCGCTTTTTTTTATTGCCGCGCCCGCCCTCTGGACCGCGCTCGAGCTCGCGCGCACGTATGTGTTCAGCGGCTTCCCCTGGTCGCTGCTCGGCTACTCGCAATATCTCGCCCTGCCGGTCGTCCAGATGGCCGACATCACCGGTGTGTACGGCGTCTCATTCCTGATCGTTCTGGTGAATGCCGCCCTGGCCGGGTTCATCAGTGACCGAAAGAACTATCCCGGTCTTGTCGTCGCCCTGGCCGTCATGCTTTTGGTGCTTGGCTATGGATTCATGAAATTGCGGCCCCCGGATCAGAGGACCGGCATCAAGGTGTCAGTCGCACAGGGGAATATCGAACAGGACAAAAAGTGGGACCCTGCCTTCCAGGAGGAAACACTGTCAATATACAAGCGGCTCACCCGGGAGGCGCTCAAGGAACACCCGGACCTCGTGATCTGGCCGGAAACCGCCGTGCCGTTCTACTTCAGCGGAGTTGCCCCGACAGACCAGACCCTGACAGCCGACCTCAGCGCCTTTGTGAAACAGAACAGAGTACCGCTCCTTTTCGGCAGCGCGACCTATGAGGTGAAGCCGAACAGGCAGATCATAGGCCGGAACTCCGCGTTCCTGCTTTCTGCTGACGGACAGGTTGAGGCAACCTACCATAAGATCCACCTCGTACCCTTCGGCGAATACGTACCGCTCAAAAAAGTCCTGTTCTTCGTGGAAAAGATGGTGCAGGCGATCGGAGACTTTCAGGCCGGAGACAGTTATGTCGTTATGCGGGTGCCTAACGGGCACGCGGAAACGAAGTTGAGCGTCGTAATCTGCTATGAGATCATCTTCCCGGACCTGGTCAGGCGGTTTGTGGACAAAGGGGCTAATGTCATAACGACGATCACAAACGACGCGTGGTTCGGGAAAACGGCAGCGCCGTACCAGCACTTCTCCATGGCGGTCCTTCGCGCCGTTGAAAACCGCGTGCCGATCGCGCGCGCGGCGAATACCGGCATCTCAGGCTTCATCGATGCGCAGGGACACATCCTGGCAGCATCGGAGATCTTCATCCAGACGCAGCTGACGAACACCATCGTCCCGGGAACTGAAAAAACCTTTTATACCCGCTTCGGCGACCTCTTTTCCTATGCCTGCGTGCTCGTGAGCTTGATCATGCTGGCATGGGCCCCGAAAAAGAACCCTGTATCAAAACCCGCATAGCCACAAAGACACACCGAGAATCAATTCTCATCATCTCGTAAACGTAAATAAATATCCAATCTGTCATTCTGAGCGAAGCGAAGAATCTCATTTTCTAATCGATCCTTCACGGCGCCTGTCCTGAGAAGAAGCGAGACCCTTCGCGCTGCTCAGGGTGACCATTTCCGAAGGGATCAGGTCGACACTTTCGAACTTTTTTCGAAGGAATCAATTCTGACTCAACTTGGTGACTTAGTGACTGAGGGGGAAAACTTTCTTCAGAAACTCAGTTGACTTGAGCCGCTTGCCGAGGATGTGGAAGGAGTGCGCGGAGAATACCTGGTCGAGTTCCTGCATGATCGCGGGAGAGGGCTTGAGTCTGCAGACCTTGTGCATGTCCATCCTGAGAACGTGGTAATAGAACCCCACCGCTCCCTGAGAGAGCCGTATCTGCGGCTCGCCGGAAGAGACCATGCAATCCGGGCAGAGCATGCCGCCCTTCATGCCAAGGAAGATGATCTCCCCTTTCGGCTGGGTGCCGCAGGAAAGACAGTGGTCGAGCTTGGGTTGGTAACCCAGCAGCGACAGGAACTTGATCTCGAATATCCTGAGCAGAAAAAGCGGCTCCTCGCCCTCGTCGAGAAGATGGAGGACATGGGAAAGGAGCAGAAAGGCCGGTGCGTTGCGCTCGCCGAGCGGCGCCATCTCCCGCACGAGTTCGAGCATAACCGCGCCGACGGCAGAGCGGCCCAGATCGCAGCCGATCGATGAGTGCTGTTCGATGATGTCCGTGGACTCGATCCGCGCAAGCTCCTGGTGTTCGCGCTCGAAGAGATGCAGCCGCGATCTCGTAAAGGATTCGAGCCCAGCCCCGAAGCGGCGGAAGGACTTCCGTGCGTTCCTGGCAACGCCCTTCAGCATACCGCGGTCGAGGGAAAAGAACGTCACGAGCTTGTCCGCCTCGCCCAGGTTCATGCTGCTGATGATGATCGCCTCGGTCTTGGATTTCATAATTCCCTGTTATAGCCGCCGGTAGCCGCAGGCTTCAGCCTGCGCATGAACCCGGGTTAAATCGTAATAACGCAAATTGAAGTTTGCGGCTGCCAGTAGCATGGATCATTATACATGAGCTGACGCTCAAAAACGAGATTCTTCGCTGCATCCGGAATAACCGGGCAAACTTTTTACGATACCTTCAGGCTTCTTTTCCAAAAATCAGAAACTTCTTTTAAAATGCCGTCCGAAACCAGTTCACTGACATCGGATTCGAACCAGTCCACGGGCATGGAGCGGGAATAAACGGGCTGAACGAACCGGTTGTCCATCAGCACAATAAGACCCCGGTCGCTCTCGGAGCGGATCACCCTGCCCGACGCCTGGATCGCCCTGGCCATCGCGGGTATCGCATAGGCATAGTCGAATCCCGCATGGTATTGCTTCTGATAATACTCCCTCATCAGCTCGCGCTCAAGATCGAAATTCGGCAGCGGCGGGCCGACCACGAACGCGCCGACCGCCATCTCTCCCGGGTAGTCGACTCCCTCCGAGAACATGCCGCCCTGTACGGCAAAGAGGATCGTGGGAACAGGCCCTCCCCGGAGCTGTTCCATGAACTTCTCGACCCGGTCCGCATTCATGTCCCGCTCCTGCTTGAGAACAACAAAGCCTTCCGGCGGTTGGAACAGGGCGAGCACCCGCTCAAGGAATTCGAAGCCCGGGAAGAATGCAAAATAATTTCCCGGACGCAAGGCCGACATCCGTGCTATGGCCTCCGCTATCTTCGCATAATTGCGCTCGCGGTCCGAGTATTTGGTCGAGATCTGGGGAATGATCAGGATTTTGCGATGCTCACCGGGGAATGGGCTTTGAAATTCCGCTGTCTTCACGGTCGCGGGATTGATGCCGGAAAGCCTGGCATAGTAATCAAAAGGCTTTAACGTTGCCGAGAACCCGACAACCTGCTCGTATTCATCGTAGCAGTCCTTGAGCATGGCGGAGGCGTCGCAGCAGGTGATCTTGACGATGCCTCCGCCGGCAAGGGGCGAGAAGGTCGTGAAGAATTCCTCTCTTGCAGGATCACCCGCGTATTCGAGCGCCTCGGCGAATGCGGACCAGTAAAAGCAGAGCCGCATGACGACATCCCGGCGCTGGAGCTCAATGTCTGAATCAAGATAACGCGAAAGGAAGACGCGGAGCTTTGCGTCCCGTTCGAGGAACGGATCAACGGGGGGCTCGATCTTCGCCGGCTTCAAGGTTTCTTCAGGCCTGCATGAGGCGACCACCTGAATGCATGAATCAAGCAGTTCCTCAGCTTCCTCCCGGAAGCGGGAAGGAACGCGTTGGATCTCGCCCCGCATCGATTCGAGTGCCGCGCTGGAGATCGAGGGAGAATAGTAATCCATGGCGCGCGAGGGAAGATTATGGGCCTCGTCGATCACCAGGTTCGGTTTCCCTGTTTGATCGATAGCGATCGCCTCCCTGTGTCCGAAGGCCGAACGCGGGGCAAAGACATAGTTGTAATCGCAGATCACGATGTCGGCCTCCCCCGCCCCGTCAAGCTGCAGTTCAAAAGGACAAACTTCATGCTCCTTTCCCAGATCGCGGAATGTTCGTGCCTTGAGCTTCCTTTTCTTCGAGAGAATGTCGAGAAGTCCGTGTTCAGCTACCTTTGCGTAATAGTCCCTGGCATATTCGCAGAAGGCCGGGTCGCAAAGCGGCTCGTTCTGAAAGCAGATCTTGCCTTTCGCCGTGATGGTGAGCGACTTGATCTTTGCTCCTGCGTCCTGAAAACGCATGACCGCGTCCTCGGCAACCAGGTGCTGACTGTTCTTTGGCGTGACGTAGACCACCCTCTGGCCGCGGCTCAGTGCTTCCTTGAGAACCGGATAGAGAACGCCGATGGTCTTCCCGAGCCCGGTGGGAGCCTGGATCAGCATCGGCCTCCGCTCCTTCATCCCCTGCTCGATCGTCTGCATGAGCTCGATCTGCCCGGAACGAGGCGTCTCGTAGGGGAAGGAGAACTGTGCGGCAACCTTCCTCCGGCGGAGTGCGCGCTTCCCGGCCTTTCTGGCCTCTCCCACAAGTTCGTCAAGACGCCGGTCCAGCCATTTTTCGTAAGCAGGAAGATCGAGCGTGATGTCGAGGTCCAGTGAATCCCTGTTCCGGGTCGAGACGAGATGAAAGGACAACGCGGGGACAACCTTGTGCTCGAGCCAGGTGAAGTAACCGTAGGTGGCGAGTTGAAGACAATAGGGATGGTCAAGGGCGGTGCCGGCTAGACCGCGTGCAAGTTCCCGGATATTGAAGCCGGTCTTGATCTCTTCGATCCTGGGAGGATCGTTCCTGAAGATCCCGTCCATCCGCCCGTCGATCCGGAACCGGTATTCTTCTCTTTTGAATTCGCGACTGATCGCGACTTCGGCTTCGTAGGATGGGTCGGACTTTGCCCTCTTCCGCTGCACGCGGACATGTATCTCGTGCCCCTCTGCGGCCGCCCGTCCATAACCGGAATGGGCCTCAATGCTCCCGATCCTCGGAACCGGCACCGCGAAATCGCGGACCGCGACTGGAATAAGCTTTAATTCAGCGCTCATATTTTTTTATTCAGTCGATAAAACGTCAAGACAAAATATAACCACGGAGACACGGAGGAACACCCGGGCAAGTCGGTGCTGAAAAATCCTTAACAGCCAATGCATTCAGGGGGGACCATTACCGCATGTTATCGATACTCACTCGTTTCTTTCTTCGATGGTTCCAAATGTACACAATGATGATCGTCACGCTCAACGCCACTGCCCCGATGAGCGCCTGATTTGAATACTGCATGATCAGCTCCCTCTCGGCGCCGATAAAATATCCGATATATGAAAGCACCGTGACCCAAAGCCCCGCGCCGAGCAGCGTGTAGAGAGAGAACTTCACGTGGTTCATTCCCGCGAGGCCCGCCGGAAGCGAGATCAGGTGCCGCACAACCGGCAGAAGCCTTCCGATGAAGGTCGATACCTCGCCGTGGTCCTTGAAGAACCGCTCGACCTTCGCGAACTTCGCCTCCGTGATCCAGACGTACTTCCCGTATTTTAAAACAAGCGGCCTGCCCAGATAATGCGCTGCATAGTAATTCGCGTACGCGCCCCCGAGACTTCCGGCGGCGCCGCTCATGATCACGAGCGCCATGTTCATTTGTCCCTGCTGCGCCAGGTAACCTGCCGGAGGCATGATCAACTCGCTCGGCACCGGGATGACCGAGCTCTCCATGGCCATCAGAAGAAAGATGCCTGGATAGCCGAGCGCCCCA
>JBARBN010000118.1:0-19587 GCA_049793155.1 Nitrospirota bacterium | reverse complement strand
CTCTGCGGTCTTTTTGAATTTTTATAACGGATTATAGCTATTTAGCCAGACCCGCACGGAAGGCATCGAGCCACCTGATGTGGCTTTTCTCCTCGTTAATGATCTCGTCGACTACTTCCTTCTCTTTTACAAGAGACCTGAGCTCAAAAAAGTAGAGAAGCGTCTCTTTTTCAAAACCGATCGCAAATTTTACGGCTTCTTTCACCGTCTTCAAATGGTCCATCGAAGGAAGGGCCTTCCCCCTGCCGAGGAAAAATTCGGATTCGACAAAGGCACGCATATAATTGCTTACCTCTTCCCACTCAACCGGCTCGGCTCCCTGCTTCGCGACCTTCGCCTTCAGGTCCGTAAAAGTCTTCTCGTGCACCTTTTCCTTTGACGCCAGGGTGCTGAAGAGCTTGACCAGTCCGTCGTCCTTTCCGAACTTCGCCGCCATGTTGGTATAGAACTGGTACCCGAGTGTTTCCGTCCGTATCGCCATCTCCATGATCTCATCGATCGAATATTTGTTCATTACCGTCTCCCTTATAAAAAAGAATGGATGATGCCCGCTGTACACTGCCGGGGCTGCTGCTTGAAAATAATAGCGTTTTACGCAGAAGGTGTCAATGGATTTTTGCTCCAGCAACGGCCGGTTTCCTGTTGACACCGGCACATCGACGCGGATGTTGCCGTACAGACCCGCAAGACCGGATCGCAAATCAAAATAGCTGCCATTCTCCCCGGTTCAGCCTGCCGCTGTTTCAGGGTTGACAAGTAAGCCGTGTTTTGCTACATTTGCGCGGGACTTGAGAGCGGCAATCAGATGCAACAGTATGCAAAATATCAGGCGATCAGGAGGCGATCATGGGAGAAAAACTTGCGATAGTAATCGGCGGGGGACCTGCACCGGGGATCAACGGGGTGATCGCCGCGGTCACCTTCGAGGCTGTAAAACAGGGGCTGGAGGTCATCGGCATCTACGACGGCTTCAAGTGGCTGGGCAAGGGGGACACCTCACATACGATCCGCCTTGACAATGATGAGATCTCACGCATACACCTGCGCGGCGGCTCGCTCCTGCGCACCTCGCGCGACAACCCTACCAAGAGCCCCGAAAAAATGGCCAATGTGCTCAAGGCCTTGAACAGCCTCGGCATCAGGTATCTGGTGACCATCGGCGGAGACGACACCGCGTACACCGCCACCCGGGTCGAACAGGAGGCAGGCGGCAAGATAGCGGTCTGCCATGTGCCCAAGACCATCGACAACGACCTGCCGCTTCCGCATGGCATCCCGACCTTCGGATTTGAGACCGCGCGCCAGCTCGGCACCCAGCTGGTCGAGAACATCATGGAGGACGCCCGAACCGCGGGCAGATGGTATTTCGTTATCGCGATGGGCCGCTCCGCGGGGTTCCTGGCGCTCGGCATGGGTATGGGCGCCGGCGCCACGCTCACCCTCATCCCGGAAGAACTGGGCAACAAAATATCGCTGAGCAAGGTGGTCGCCATTCTCGCAGGCGCTGTCATCAAGCGGCTTTCCCTCGACAGGACCTACGGTGTGGTCGTGATCGCGGAAGGCGTTGCCACGCGATTCGATCCTGAAGAGTTGACCTTCCTCAAAGATGTGCCGCGGGACGACCACGGCAACATCCGCCTGGCGGAGATCCCGCTTGGAGACCTGCTGAAACAGCGGGTGATGGCGGAACTGGACTCGCTTGGCATCAAGACGACCATCATCGCCAAGGACATCGGCTATGAGCTTCGCTGCCAGCCGCCCATCTCCTACGACCGCGAATACACCCGCTACCTTGGCTACAGCGCGGTAAAGTTCTTGACCTCGGGCGGCACCGGCGCCATGATCATGCTGAAGGACGGCAAGAACCTGCCGATCAAGTTCGCGGACCTTATAGACCCCAAGACGGGCAAGACGCGTATCCGTACCGTGGATATCAATTCCGATGACTACCACATGGCCCGAAGATATATGATACGGCTCGAGAAGGAAGACATGGAAGGTGAAAAACTGAATATACTGGCGGCAGCGGCAAAGATGAGCCCCGCGGATTTCAAGAAGAAGTTCGGCATAGCAGTGGAATAAATTCAGGGAGAGATGACTGGTAAGCAGAAAATTAATAGATGAGCAATGAGGGGTTGGACATCAACCCCTCATTTTTTATCATGCTTTCGAATCCCGGGGTACTCGTCGGGCATTGCCGGCAGTCCTTCCCCGCCTTTACAGCGGTATCCTCTTCTCCCGGGCGATGTTTCTGAGAACGATCATGGCATTGTGCAGGCGCTGGAGCTTCATGTTCCTCGTTCTGAGGACAGCCTGATCAGTAAAATCCGTCTTTTCGTTCCTCGTGCTGGTAAGCGCCTTGTTCAGGTGATCGTACAGTTCCTTGACCATGTCCTTATCAAATTTCTTAATGAAGAGCGGGTTCACCGAGAGGTAGCCTTCGGCCACATCGATAGCGACCACTCTCATGCTTTTGCCCCTGAATCCGCCCTCCGCCATAATAACCGCTCCTACCTTTTATCACAGGCTTTGATCGCTTTTTCCAGGAGATCCCGTGTCGTCTGCATATCCGCGATGAGCCGCTGAATTTCCTCCCCATCCGCGCCCTGCCGGACTTTTTCACGGAGCGCATCGAGGGACGCATAAAGGTCATGGGCGGTTTCCCGGATCAGGGCATGGGAACTCCTGCTGTGATCGCACAGCCTGCTGACCACTTTGCCCAGATCTTTCAGCATGGGATCGTCCGAATCCCGCAGTCGCAGGGAAACGTTTGCATCTCCCTCCGCCAGGTGCTCGAGGATCTTGCGTATCCGCTGGATGGGACCGACGAAGGTGTGGGAATACATCGTGCCGACAACGCCGACGAAAAACAGGAGGGTGATCAGCGCGATGGGGAGAAATACGGGGAGTTGAACGATCTCGGCCAGTTTTTGGAAAACCTTCAACAAAAAGGTGTAAGCGCCCAGGACAATGAGAAGGAAAATGATAAACCGGTACTGTGGTCCTGCTGCGTTCAGATGGCCCTTCCCCCTGCCTAACACCTGTCTCTTTCCAGTCATCGGCATAAACCCTCTGCACCTTAACCAATCCGTTATTTCACTCATTATTTCAGACGAACACACCCTGCGCAAAACAACCACGCTCTGATTATACTGATAACAGGACGGCCGGTCAAGGTCATATTTACCGCAAATCGGCCATAAATACCCCTTGAAGAACACGCAGCACTATGGTAGAGTTTCTTCATGCCGCTCTACGACCCTCATAAACGGCTCATCGATTATCTTCGAATATCAGTCACGGACCGCTGTAATCTCTCGTGCGTATACTGCAAGCCCCGCACCGGGATGAAGATGCTCCCCCACAGCGAGATCCTCTCCTATGAAGAGATCCTCCGGCTCGTGGCCCTTGCCGTGCCGTTAGGGATCTCGCGCGTACGCGTGACCGGCGGCGAACCTCTGGTCAGGCGCGGGATCACAGATTTCATGGCATCGCTCCATACGCTTCAAGGCATAGAGGACATCAGCATTACCACGAACGGCGTTCTGCTCGAGGAGATGGCGGAGGGCCTCATCAAGGCAGGGAAACTGCGGCTCAATGTCAGCCTTGATTCGCTCGATCCGCGCAAATTTCAGGAGATAACCGGCAGTGACAACTATGACCGGGTATGGCGCGGGATCAACCGAGCCGAGGAGCTTGGATTTTCCCCTCTTAAGATCAACATGGTTCCGGTCAGGGGCATGAACAATGCTGAGGTGGCCGATTTTGCGCGCCTCACGGTTGACCGGAGGTTCCATGTCAGGTTCATTGAATACATGCCCATCGGCGCGGATAAACGATGGCACAGGGACTCATGCGTTCCATCTAGCGAGATCCGGGCAATCATCGAACGCGAGATCGGGCCGCTCAAACCGTTCCTCTCGGAGAATTCCGCAGGCCCGTCGGACAACTACCAGCTCCCCGATGCCCTCGGGGTGATCGGGTTCATCAGCCCTATCACGCGGCATTTTTGCGAATCCTGCAGGCGCCTCCGCCTCACCGCGGACGGGAAGATAAGACCCTGCCTGCTTTCGGATACAGAGATCGACGTAAAATCGCCCTTGCGCAGCGGCTGCGATGATGCGGAACTGGAACGTCTGTTCAGGCTCGCACTCGAGATCAAACCCGACAGGCATTATATCAATGAGACCGAACCCGGTTGCTTCCAACGGACCATGTCGCGAATAGGAGGATAAGCAGTATAGAATAAAAATTTCAAATCCCAAACTCCGAATAACAAATAAATACCAATAACCTGACACCAACAAAATAGGTCCAGGTCAAAAGCGAAAAGCGTCTCTCGCAAAGACGCAAAGGACGCCAAGAAAACCTTTAAGCCATGATTTTAATAAAAATGCTATTGCTTTTCTTTGCGAGCTTTGCGTCTTTGCGAGAAAATTTCCTGCCGTTTGGATATTATTTGTATTTTGGATATTGTAATTTGGAATTTTCTTATTTCACACAATTATGGCTGATCTTACCCATTTCGATAAAGAAGGCGCCGCGCGAATGGTGGATATTACCGCCAAAGAGGAAACCGCCCGGGAAGCTGTGGCAGAAGGCCGCGTCTTCATGCAACCTGAGACACTTGCGCTTATCCTCGACCGCAACGTCGTCAAAGGCGACGTTTTTTCAGTAGCGCGCATTGCAGGCATCATGGCAGCAAAAAGAACACCCGAACTCATTCCCCTCTGCCATCCCCTGAGCATCTCGTCTGTCAACATCGACTTTGAGCCGGACAAGGAGCGGTCCTGCGTCCTGGTCCGCGCCACGGTCAGGATCTTCTCGAGGACCGGGGTGGAGATGGAGGCGCTCACCGCCGTCTCCGCAGCCGGCCTTACGGTCTATGACATGTGCAAGTCAACGGACCGCACCATGACCATCTCCGACATCCGCTTGATGAAGAAATCCGGCGGCAAGACCGGGACCTTTGTGAGAGAAAAGTGACCGCCACGGGGACCCGTGGCCGCAGACAATGCATGCAGCGCATTTAAATTGCAGGAAACGTTTCGATGCTAGAGCGCGTGAAGAAACATTTCAAGGGTTTTCATGAGAAATGCGCCAAGAAGAAGCCCGAGAAGCACTATTCCGATAAACTTTAAGTTAGATTTCAATCGATCGTTCATCAAATCTCCGCACGAGAATATAAATTTCGGCAAACAATTACGCTAAGGAAAAACAGCCCCCTGCCTCCGGCCGTGCTCCGTTTTTATATCGTATTCTTTCTGCTCCTCGACTAACATATTCATCCGGATGCGGCTGAGGTCATGAATGAGTCGGTCGAGTTCGCCACAGGTCCCGATTGGAGCCAATGCGGCAACGTCGCGTGATATATCAGAGGCGGCGGCAACCGCCAGGTCGCGATGGCCGTTCTCATGCGTAATAAGATTTTTCATGTATCTATCCCATTTGTCCACAAGCGCCCTGGGAGCGTCGTCAGTATGCTCCCATCTGGGTAGATGAAAAACGACCTCAACGGTGACGGTAAAATCTTCGACCGAGCAGGCACCGGCAGCACTGTTGAGCGCGTACTCCCGCTTCATTTCCCAGGTCGTCACCGCGTCATATTTTTTCCCGTCGGTCCATTTGATGCATTTATCCTTCAGGTCGCACTGAAGGTCCTTTTCGCACAATCCGCAGATATCATAGTAGACATATTTTTCATTCACCTTGGCGGGGATAATTTTATTTACTTTCCGGGACGCAATGCTGTTTTCGGCCGGGGCATCACCGGCGCCGTAGTCCCCGGCGAAGGCCGTTGTGGAAACGGACAAACATAAAATAAGCAGACAGTAAATCCGGAAAATACCTGGATAGCTCATAGTTCTTTCGTTCTGGCGCAGAGGGAACTTCATATATTATACACCTTGACCGATTGTATTCAAGAGAGAAGAAGGTGCAGCTCACGAGGATTCGGCGCCGGGATATTCCATGCCGAGGGGCGGGTCATGAAAGAACCTGGCAGCTGGTTTAAACAATAGTCAAACAAGAGAGACCTGCCCCGAAGATGTTTCGATCATCCTTTTTCTCGGCCGTCAGTTACCGCCTTTACATGCCAGATGCGGGCGCAGTACTCGCGGATCGAGCGGTCCGAAGAGAACTTGCCCATGCGCGCCGTGTTCAGGATCGACATTGTTGTCCATTGCCGCTGGTCCCGGAATGCCGCGGAGACCCGGTCCTGGCAATCAATGTACGGCTGGTAATCAGCGAGCACCAGGTATTCATCATGGTTCAGCAGCGAATCCAACAGGGGCATGAAGAGGTTCCTGTCGCCCCCGGAGAATACGCCGGAGGCGATCTGGTCGAGCACTTCCCTCAGATGAGGGTTTGACTTGCAGCTGTCCCGCGGCTCGTAGCCGCACGACATGATATTCTCGATCTCCTCTGTCGTGAGGCCGAAGAGGAAGAAGTTTTCATCTCCGACCTCCTTGCGGATCTCGACATTCGCGCCGTCCAGGGTCCCGATCGTGAGGGCCCCATTCATCGCGAACTTCATATTCCCGGTCCCCGAGGCCTCCTTGCCCGCCAGCGAGATCTGTTCCGACAGGTCCGCGGCAGGGTAGATCATCTGGCCGTTCGTCACATTGAAGTCGGGGAAGAATACCACCTTGAGGCGGCCTTTGACAACGGGATCCTTGTTCACGACCTCTGCAACCGAATTGATCAGCTTGATGATCAGCTTGGCCATGAAGTAGCCCGGAGCGGCCTTGCCTCCGAAGATCACGGTCCGCGGCTCGATCTCGATTTTCGGGTTGTTCCTGATCCGATTGTACAGGGTAATCACGTGGAAGATGTTCAGGTGCTGGCGCTTGTATTCATGGAAGCGCTTCACCTGGACGTCGAAGAGCGACGAGGGATCGACAACAATGCCGGTCCGCTCTTTGATCACCGAGGCAAGGGCTTCCTTGTTCTTCTGCTTGACCTTTTGCCAGTCCTTCTGGAACACCGGGTCCTGTGCAAAAGACTCCAGCTTGTGCAGTTCTTTTTCAAGGTTCTTGACCCATCCCTCACCGATCCTGCCCGTGATGAGCCGGGCCAGCTCCGGATTGCCCAGGGCGATCCAGCGCCGCGGCGTCACGCCGTTGGTAACGTTGTGGAACCGCTCCGGATACAATGCGTAAAAATCGCGCAGCACGGTCTTCTTGAGCAGAGCGGTGTGGAGGACGGCTACGCCGTTAATGGCGTGGCAGCCGACGCTCGCCAGGTTTGCCATTCTCACGAACTTTTCACAGTGCTCGTCGATAAGCGAGAGGCGGGCTACCCGCTGGTCGTCGCGGGGATAGCGCGCGCGCACCTCGTCGAGGAATCGCTGGTTGATCTCGTAGATGATCTCAAGGTGCCTCGGCAGGAGAGCGGCAAAGAGGGGCAGCGGCCACTTTTCGAGCGCTTCCGGCAGAAGGGTATGATTGGTATAGGCCAGCGTGCTCTGCGTGATGCGCCAGGCCTTGTCCCAATCCATAAGATGCTCGTCGACAAGAAGCCTCATGAGCTCCGCCACGGCTATGGACGGATGGGTGTCGTTGAGCTGAACGGCGAAACTCTCGTGAAAGTTGTCGAGACTGCTGTTGCCCCGCACGAGGTGCAGGCGGATCATGTCCTGGAGCGAGCAGGAGACGAAGAAGTATTGCTGCGCAAGGCGGAGCTGCTTGCCGATGTACGGCTCGTCGTTGGGGTAGAGGACCTTGCTGATCGTTTCTGAAAACACCTTCTCATCGACAGCCTTGTAGTAGTCCCCCACGTTGAATGCCTGGAAGTCGAAGGATTCGACGGCCTCTGATTTCCAGAGACGGAGGATGTCCGTCATGTTCGCGCGGTAGCCGGCAACGGGCGTGTCGTAGGCGACCCCCTTGATCACCCTGTTCGGCACCCAGCACACCCTCAACCGGCCCTGTTCATCGCGATAGCGTTCGGTGCGTCCACCCTCGTTCACATAAAAGGCGATCTCGGGGCGGCAGATCTCCCAGGGGTTGCCCAGGCGCAGCCATTTGTCTGTTTTTTCCACCTGCCAGCCGTCACAGATCTCCTGATCGAAGATGCCGAATTCGTACCGGACCCCGTACCCGATCGCAGGGACCTGAAGTGTCGCGAGAGAATCCATGTAGCACGCCGCGAGCCTCCCGAGGCCGCCGTTGCCGAGCCCGGGCTCTGCCTCCTGCCGGAGCAGCGCGGCCATGTCGAGCCCCAGCTCCGTTACCGCCTGCTGCGCCTGCTCCTGGATCCCGAGACACATCAGGTTGTTGCCGAGGTGGGGACCCATCAGAAACTCAGCGGACAGGTAGCTGACGATCTTCAGGTCTTTCCTTCCCCGGTGTATATTCGACTTAAGCCAGTTGTCGAGCATCCGGTCCCGGACGGTGTACGCAAGGGCCATGTACCAGTCGTTAAGGGTCGCTGTTTGAGGGATGCGGGCCTGGCTGCAATAGAGATTGTCCAGGATCGATTGCTTGATCTCTGCGGGGCTGTTCCCGGTCCGGACATTATCACCCCCGCCATTGCTGCCTTTCATGTCTTGTCCCATTCGGCCTCCTAATTCAACCACATTAGGGATTCACTAACCCATCCATGCGCACGACCTCGAAGTCAGAACCTTTCACGCTGCCCAGTTCGGTCACCAGTTTATCGTTGTTCCACCGGGGATCCGGGGCGCCGCTCATGTACCAATTGGAGCCATTGTCTGCTACAAACATACCATAAGTCTTGAGCGCCCGGAGAATTGATTTGGATTCGGTGCTGAATCCGCTCGGAATAGTAAAGCCGGATTTCAGCCGCACGCGCATACCCATGGGAGGCAGAGCAGGGTTCGTGCTGCTGGAAGCCCAGTGCGTGGCTGGAGGCACGTAAGCTTTTCGGGTGGTGTTGACCGTGAAGCGAAGGGCATGGCCTATCACACCGCTCGCTGCTTCTTCGTAGCGGACAAGACCCGGGAAGATAGGCAGACCGGCTGCATCGGCGCTGGTCCAGCCTGGCTGTGCGTTGGGGCGCACATTGTTCGAATCCAGGTGAAACACTGCCCCGCAGGCGGCCTGCCAGGTTCCATCGCTCTGCGGGTAGGCGTTGGCCAATTCGTACAGGAGCTTTACATCACGGTCAATTACCAGCACATGGCGGTCGCCCCCAAAGGCTGAGCCGTCTGCCTGCCGGCCTTCGATAGGCGCGTTTACCGGCACGGAATATGGACCGGGATCGCTCTCGTCCGCATAGGAGACGAACAGGATGGTCACCTTGGGTTGACTGCTCGGAACAACAATGTAGGGGATTCCGATCGGCGCACCGGAGTACAACCCTGATCCGAAGTCGGGATGGAGCCCCGTCCCAAGACCTATGCTGCTGATGAGAACACCTGAATTAGTGTCCACAGGGGCTGTGGAAATGTCAGTATTCCAGGCATTGCCCGCTGGAAAGGGAACGGCGCCATTCAGGTTGGCCCCGGCGCCGAGGTCCGCAGCACTCATGTTTCCATAAACCAACGTTTGAGTGCCTACCGTGACCGTTGCCGAGGCAGCAGCGCTGCCGGTGCTGTTCGAAGCCACGAGGGTATAGGTGGTGGTGGTCGCAGGCTTGATGTTCGTACCGGTGCCCGTAGTTGCAATACCATTCAAAGTGAGACTCACGGCATTGTTCACGTTCCAAACCAATTGACTGGACTGTCCTGATGTAATGACCGAGGGAGAGGCAGTAAAGGCTGAAATCACGGGCGTTGTCTGGGCCGCGGTGGCTGGTATATTCTCGTTGGACCCGCTGCCTTTACAGGCGGATAGAATAAAGATGAAAAGCACCAGGATCATAGGAAGAAAAGACCTATGAACTTCCAGCAACATCTTCATCATTCGGTGGGGTAAATATATTCTCTTCATAACATCGATCTTTTAGTAGTAGTTTAACCAGCGGGTGAGACGCGCGTTTCGTGCGCGTCGGTCTCGACCCGCAAGTTAGTTCCTTTTGGTTTTTCTGTCTCGTCTCATTGTTGAAGATCGGCTTCAAGTTTATTCTGATCAAGCCTCTTGAAGAACCGATGATATGGAAAAGCCTTTTTGAGAACTAGAACCGTTAAAACAATGCTGACGATCCAAGGAATGTATAAGTATCCCCACGTAATTAAAGAGCCATGATCGCGTGTTATTTGTGCCAACATTAAGATGGCGTAAAGAAAAAATGTAGCATAGCCAGTTCGTCGATATTTTAAAATTTGAAAGACAAC
This sequence comes from Nitrospirota bacterium, assembly GCA_049793155.1. Taxonomy (GTDB): domain Bacteria; phylum Nitrospirota; class UBA9217; order UBA9217; family UBA9217; genus JALNZF01. The sequence goes on along the minus strand of JBARBN010000118.1, from coordinate 9,350 downwards.
GAAAAACAAAACAAGCGGCAATATAAAGTAAAACCATCCACCAAGCACAAGCCAAGGGATGTGGATTGATTCGGCATTCTGAAATATTAATACGGCTTCAATAGAATGGAGAATTATGAGAATTACCAAAGCTGCAAGCAGTGCCACATTTAGAGTTTTGACTTGTTTCATAGCTTCAAGATCGGGAATCTCAGCCATATATGAAAGAAGATCAGATTTGAATGGGACCTTCGGCAACAATTCCTTATAGACGCTATTCTTCGTCTGTCCTTCTTTGATTTTCGCCGTGATGTAATTAAGAGCCTCTTTTCGTTCCATAAGCTATGCTCCTCTCAAAACTAATGCGGCAGCTGAGCCGTGGACCGCAGGTCCACCGGTCTCGAGCTCCTGATTCTCCCGCGCTTTGTTGCGCCGGGAAGGAGCTCACGGCTCAGCTGCCGCATTCTCCCGGCGCGCTTCCCAGCCGGGAGAACAAGATATTATAGGGACGGTACCGCCCCGATAATATCAAAAAATGAATATAAGTCCGTTCAGATAACATCAGATTTTAGTTATTATATAGTTTAGCAATGAAGATGCCATGCCTTTTCAATATTCAAGACGAATATATGCCTGATTTTGGCGGATGTCAAACGAAACAAGGCACAATGAAACAAGGCACAACGAAACAAGGCAAGCCATTCGGCCTGCCTTGTTTGATGATATTATCTATTTTCAGTTTTCCCGTTTCTCCGGCCCATCCTCTCCGAAACAAGAGCGGGGCTTCTCACGAAACAAACCTTACTTGTCTTTTTGCTCCATCTTCGTCTTCAGCATATCTCCCAGCGTCCCCATGTTCTGAGGCTCTTCCGTCGTCTTCTGCTTATAGTCCTTCATCGTTGCGGCTTCCTCTTCCTCTGCGCGGCGGATCTCCGCCAAAGCAAGCGCAATCCTTCTCTGCGCCCGGTCAACCGCTTCCACCTGCACTTCTACGCTCTGGCCCTCTTTCACCACCTCGCGCGGATGATTGATCCTTCTCCCGGCGCCCATCTTCGAGATGTGGATGAGTCCGTCCACACCCTCCTTCAGCGTGACGAATGCGCCGAAGGCTGCAATGCGGGAGACGGTCCCGGTGTGGTAAGAGCCGACGACAAAAGTGTCCGCGACAAGGTCCCACGGGTCCGGCAGCGCGTCTTTCAGGCTGAACGAAACGCGATCATGTTCCCAATCCAGTTTTTTGATGATGACTTCTACTTCCTGGCCGACCGAGAGCAGGTCGCCGACCTTCTCGGTCCTGGTCCACGCTATCTCCGAGACCGGGAGCAGGCCTTCCACGCCGCCAATATCCACGAACGCGCCGAACTTCTGGATGGAGGTCACCTTCCCCCTGACCTTCTCCCCCTCTTTGAGCGTCTCCTTCAGCGCATTTTTCTTCTCTCGCTTCTCCTTGTCCAGGATGGCCCTCCGGGAAAGCACGATGTTTCTGCCTCCCTCAGTGTACTCGGCAATGTTAAAGGACAGGGACCTTCCGATATAATCGGCCTGGTTCTCATCGCGCCGGATCCCCATCTGGGAAAAGGGGCAGAAGGCCCGCACCGTGCCGCCGATCTTGATCTCGAATCCGCCTTTTATCTCCTTGGCAACCGTGCCGTCGACCGCGATCCCGTTTTTCCACGCATCTTCGAGCTGGCTCTGCTTTCCCGGACCCGACCCGATCTTGGTGGTAAAATGCATCTCATTGTTTTTCGAGGACACGAAATAAGCACGGATCCGGTCGCCTTCTTTGACGAGCAGGTTCCCGGCATCATCGAGCATCTCTTTCCTCTCGAGATAGCCTTCGCCCTTGCCGCCGAGATCGAGGAATATCCAGTCTCCCGAGATCTTGACGATAGTGGTTTCGACCATCTGCCCAGGCCCCAGCCTGTCGCGCTGCACATAGCTTTTTTCGAACATGTCCGCGAAGTTCTCTTCGCCGCTTGCTGAATTTGTCGTCTTATCGTTCGTTTCCATAAAGTCCCTTTCACGTCATAAAATAATCACGAATGTAATAAATACTCTGGGTTAGGCTCGTTTTCTTCTCGCAATTCGTTCCTTCGTGTCATTCGTGTTCCTGTTCTTCGTTTCCCCCATCAGATCATACTCCGTGGCATCGGTGATCGTAGCCTCGATGAAGGTGCCGGGGTCCGCCTCTGTCTCGGAGAGATACACCACGCCGTCGATCTCAGGCGCCTGTGTCTGAAGTCTTCCGATGAGCGCCATGTCCTCCATGCCGTCGATGAGAACACGCCCGCGCGTACCGATGAGCTTCTTGTTCTTCCTGAGCGATATCTTCGCCTGGGCCTTCATGATCCGGTCGAGCCGGTCTGCCGCTGTCTCTGTCGGGACTGGTGATGCCAGATCAAAGGCCGCCGTACCTTCCTCAGGGGAATACGTGAACACGCCGAGGTGCTCGAATTCGATTTCCCTGATGAACGAGAGCAGGCGCTTGAACGCGGCATCGGTCTCGCCGGGAAAGCCGACAATGAGCGATGTGCGAAGCGCAATGCCGGGCACCCGCCTTCTGAGCTGCTCGATGGTCCTCCGGATATCTTCCGATGTCCCGCGCCGGTTCATGGCTGCGAGCACCTTGTCGTCGTAGTGCTGGATCGGGATGTCGAGGTACTTGCAGATCTTCTCTTCCTCCGCTATGACCGTCATCAGCTCCGCGCTGATCCTGCCGGGATACGCGTACATCAGGCGAACCCATTCGATTCCCTTGATTCGAGCCAGCGCTTTCAGGAGCATCGGGAGATCCGCCTCGCCGTCCCGGTAAGCCGTGGAATCCTGGGCCAGAAGGACAAGCTCCTTCGCGCCTTCGTCTGCGAGCCTGCGCGCCTCGTCCAGGATGGACTGGTACGGCCGGCTGGTGAAGTTCCCGCGTATGAGGGGAATGGCGCAGTAGGAGCAGCGGTTGCTGCATCCCTCCGCGATCTTGAGGTACCGGTAATGGACCGGCGTGGTGCTGATGCGGGGAAGGCCGTAAACCATGGCCGGCCCCGGCACGTTCAACAGCCGCACTTTGCCCGCGAGCGCCTGTTCGCAGATCTCGCTGATCCGGCCGATCTCTCCCGTGCCGATCACCAGATCGGCCTCCGGCAGCTCCCGCAACAGGTCCTCTTTATACCGCTGCGCAAGACAACCCTCAATGATGACCTTCGCGCATTTCCCCTGTTTTTTCATCCTCGCGGCCTCGAGGATCGCTTCGATGGATTCCTCTTTGGCTGATTCAATGAACCCGCAGGTGTTCACCACGATCACGTCCGCCTGGTCCTGCTCGGACGTTATTTCGAATCCCGACCCGGCGAGCATCCCGAGCATCTGCTCGGCATCCACCTGGTTCTTGGGGCAGCCGAGGCTGACCATGCCTATTTTATACGGTTTTTTTTTCACAGCTCTGAAGATGCACGAACGCGCAGGCAAACTCGAACAGGAGCGCTCACTTCGGTGATGACACTATACCACCCGGCCCCTGCGCGGACAATGGAAAAAAACTAAAACGCGCCGCTCAAGGCCAGGAAGCCCGCCATTTTTTCATTGGTCTCGCGTAAACGCTTCGAGAGGGTCTTCGTGAACGTCATGAGGAGCTTATACCCGAGCTCGTGGTCCATGGCAAGGAGGTTATCCAGATCGGCCTTGTTGATCGCAATAAGCACGACATCGGTGTTCGCAATGGCGTGGGCCGAGCGCGGGAAGTTGTCGATCAGGGCCATCTCCCCGAAATAGTCCCCCACCTTCAGCACCGCAAGCGCCTCCTCACCGATGTTCGGTATGAATTTGCTGATGCGCACTTCCCCCTTGATGATGACGTAACACCGGTTTCCGGGATCGCCTTCGAAGAACATCATCGTGTCCTTGGCATGCGTTTCCTTGATGCAGATATTCCGGATCTTCTCCAGTTCTTTCGTGGTGAGACCATCGAACAGGTGTATCTTCTTGAGCAGTTCACTCATCTTCCCTCCGCTACAAATGCGTACGGTCCATCTCGAATGCGTTCCGGATGAGCTCCACTTCCTGTTCCGCTGCCGTGGTAATGGCCACCACATCGAACCTGCAGGGGACCTGATGAAGCTTATTATATTTGATGTACGCGAGCGCCGCCTTGATCATCCGCTGCTGCTTGCGGGAAGTGACCGCAAGTTCCGGCGCGCCGAAGGCATCGCTCGTTCTCGTTTTCACCTCAACGAACACGACGACGCCGTCGTGCAGGGCGATCAGGTCGATCTCACCGCTTCGCGTGCGGTAATTCCGTTCCAGGATCCGGTATCCCTGTTTGGTCAAAAACCGCGCGGCCAGGTCCTCGCCTTCCCTGCCGAGAAGTTTTTTTAGCAGACTCAAAGGGCCTCTCCGTTAGAGCATCCGGGAAACGGGATTGAACGTTTTGCGATGGACAGCACAGGGGCCGTGCTTTCGCAGAAGCGAGAGGTGCTCCTCGGTGCCGTAACCCTTGTGTTTATGAAAATTGTAGCGGGGATATTCTTTATGGAGCTCCAGCATGATGCGGTCCCGGGTCACCTTGGCAAGAATGGACGCTGCTGCGATGGAGTGGCTGCGGCAGTCTCCCTTGATGAGCGACTTCTGCGGGAGCGGAACGCGCGGAAGGAAGATCGCGTCAAGGAGCAGGTAATCGGGTTGCGGATTGAGCGCCTGGAGCGCCCGCTCCATGGCAATGATGGTCGCCTGAAGGATGTTCACCAGGTCAATGGTCCGCTCGTCGGCAATGCCGACGCCGTAGCAGACCGCCCGTTCTCGTATTACCTCGAAGAGACTCTCCCGCTCCTCTTCAGGGACCTGTTTGGAATCAGTGAGCCCGGGGATCAGCAGGTCGAAGGGCAGCACCACCGCAGCGGCCACAACCGGACCGGCCAGCGGTCCCCTGCCTGCCTCATCCAGCCCGGCGATGCACCGGTAACCGTCCTTGCGCGAACTGCGCTCGAAGTACAAGGGGTCGCATTCCAGCTCGTCGCCGAACAGGTCGGCGGTGCGATCCGGATGTGCATCACGAGGACGTGACCGGCCAAGAGGCATAGCGACCTCAATCGGGGGATATTCCAAATTATAAATCCCAAATCACAAACAATTTCCAATGATCAAAAATTTGGAATTTGGTGCTTGTTGTTTGGGATCTATCTGGAGCCTGGTGCTTGAGCTTTAGCGTTTTGCCGGCTTACTTCTGTTCTGCGATATCCGGCTGCGTTGCGCCTGCCACGGCTGCATAGACGCGCTCTTTCTCCTTGATCCTGGCGGCCTTGCCGCGCAGCTCTCTCAGGAAATAAAGTTTGGCCCGGCGGACCTTGCCCTGCTTGGCGATCTCGATCTTGTCGATCATCGGAGAATGGGTCGGGAAGAGTCTCTCGACACCCACGCCGTAGGACAGCTTCCGGACCCGGATGAGCTCGCGCGCGCCCGCACCCTGGCGGCCGATCACCACGCCCTCGTAGACCTGGATCCTTTCCTTATCGCCCTCTACAACCTTCGCATGCACGCGGATGGTGTCGCCCACGCGGAAGTTCGGGATCGTTTCTTTCAACTGTGCCTTTTCCAACGACTGTATGATGTTCATGGTAAACCTCCCCTTAAATCGAAAACAATATCGCAAAATGAATAATGCAAAGTTCAAATTTCAAATTGAAAGGATCTTTCCTTTTGCAATTTGCACTTTACCTTTTGAACTCACTTTTGAGCTCTTCCAGCATCTTTCGGTCCTCATCAGTCAAATCAGCGGTCTCGAGAAGGTCCGGCCTTTTGATGAGCGTCGCTCGAAGCGACTCGCGTCGCCGCCACCTGTCGATATCCGCATGGTTGCCTGACAGGAGCACGTCCGGCACCTTTCTGCCGAGAAACTCCGCGGGTCGCGTATAGTGTGGATGGTCAAGCAACCCGTCACCGAAGGAATCACGGTAAGCCGACTCTTCGTCTCCCAGAACACCGGGCAGGAGCCTTGCGGCCGCGTCGATCACCACGAGCGCCGCGAGTTCACCGCCGGTAAGCACGTAATCGCCGATCGAAAGTTCTTCGTCAACAAGGGAATCGATCACGCGCTCATCGATGGCCTCGTAGTGTCCGCAGAGCAGGATGATCCTGCGCTTTTCCCCGGAAAGTTCTTCGGCTCGTTGTTGATCGAAGATCCTGCCTTGCGGTGAGAGCAGGATCGTCAGAAACGTTTCACCGGGATGCTCCGCTTTCAGGGCCTCAAAAGCACCGAAGATCGGCCCGGGCTTGAGCACCATGCCGGCTCCCCCGCCATAGGGGCTGTCATCGGCGGTCTTGTGCCTGTCTTCCGCATAGTCCCGGATGTTCCGGACCGCAATGTTCAGGAGCCCTTTTTCCCTTCCCCGCTTCAGAATGCTCTCGTTCAGCGGGCCCTCAAGCATCCCGGGGAACAGGGTGAGCACCTCAAAATTCAGTCTTCGCATAGGAAACGGGACCGTTGTATTCCTTATTCTTCCATCAGGCCGTCTGTCAGATGGATGACCATCTGTTTTGCCTTCCGGTCGATCCGCTTGATTACTTCCTTCGTCGCGGGGAGATAGATTTCCTTCCCGCCGCGTTTCAGTACATACACATCGTTGCTGCCCGTTTCGAAGATGTCCACGATTGCGCCGAGCTTCTCGCCGCTCTCGGAAAGGACCTCCATGCCGATGAGTTCGTACCAGTAATACTGTCCTTCGGGCAGCGGGACAGCTTCTTCCTCGGGAACTTTGACAAGCCACCCGTTCAGCGCCTTGGCCTTCTCGGGGGAATCGTAACCGTCAAACAGAAGGAGTGGTACCTCGCCAGCATACCGGACGGACTTCACCTTGCAAACGATCTCCTTGCCTTCCGGTGAGACCAGATACACCCGGCCCAGGTCCTTGAAGCGCCCGGGGAAGTCAGTCAGGGGCCCGATCTTCATCTCGCCCTTGACCCCGAATGGTTTGATCGCCTTGCCGATCGTTATGAGCATGAGCGTGTGCTCGAGGTTCGGAGTTATCCTTCACGGTTTTGCGGTTTGAACCAGCACTCCGAACTCGGAACTAAGACTGCTTCGCCCCCTCGGCGAACAGCTTCATGATCCCAACCTTGGAGAGCAGGGTCCGTGCAGTATCAGAAGGGACTGCGCCCTTCTTGAGCCAGTCCAATGCCTTGGTCTGGTCGACCTTGATCTCCGCCGGCTTCTTGAGCGGGTCATAGATACCGACCATCTCGATAAAGCGGCCGTCTCTCGGCGACCGGGCATCCGCCACCACGAGCCGGTAGTATGGCTTCTTGTGGGTTCCCATCCGTTTCAATCTGATCTTTACAGCCATGTGTTCACCTCTTTCATTATAAATAAAACCTCAACCCCTGCCACGAAGGCTCTAAGGCGCGAAAAAAAAGAATTTGTTTTTTTTCGAGTCTTCGCGACTTCGTGGCAAATTCTGGTTTTGCCTTAAAACGGCATCCTGCCGCCGAGCATCTTTCCTATATTACCCATCTTCCCCATCTTGCCGCCCGACATTGACTTTATCATTTTGCGCATCTCGGTAAACTGCTTCAGGAGCCGGTTCACATCCTGCACCTGGGTGCCGCTGCCTTTGGCGATGCGGGCCCGGCGGCTGCCGTTGATGATCAGATAATCCGTCCGTTCTTTGGGGGTCATAGAGCTGATGATCGCATCAACTTTGGTCAGCTCTTTTTCATTTACCTGCGCATCCGGGAGCTTCATCTTGCCCATCCCGGGGATCATTCCCATGATCTGCTCAAGACCGCCGAGTTTTTTCACCTGCTTTAACTGGTCGCGAAAATCATCCAGGTCGAATGAATTCCTTTTGAGCTTTTTGGAAAGCTTGACCGCCTCTTCACGGTCAACGCCCTCCTGCGCCTTCTCGATGAGCGACATCACGTCGCCCATGCCAAGGATGCGTGATGCCATGCGATCCGGATGGAACGGCTCGAGGGCATCGAGCTTTTCACCAATGCCGACAAACTTAAGCGGCTTGCCTGTCACGGACCTGACCGAGAGCGCCGCGCCGCCGCGCGCATCGCCGTCGAGCTTGGTCAGGACCACGCCGTCAAATCCAAGGTCCGCGTTGAACTTCGAAGCGATATTCACGGCTTCCTGGCCGGTCATCGCATCGGCAACGAACAGCACCTCGCTCGGCTTGACCCCGGCCTTGATCCGCCGAAGCTCATCCATGAGCGGCTCATCTATCTGGAGCCGGCCCGCGGTATCAAGGATCACTACCTCATACAGCGATGAAGCGGCCTGCTTGACCGCCGCGCGGCAGATGACAACAGGGTCCTGCTCGTCCGACAGAAAGGCATCCACCCCCACTTGTTTTGCAAGGGTGACAAGCTGCTGGACCGCCGCCGGCCTCCGCGTATCCGCCGGGACCAGAAGGACCCTGCGTCCATCCTTCTTGAAATTCTTGGCCAGCTTGCCGGCCGTGGTCGTCTTGCCGGAGCCCTGCAAGCCAACCATCATTATGATGGTCGGCGGGTTCGGTGACAGATGGAGCTTTGCCTGCGTTCCACCAAGAATAGCCACGAGTTCCTCGTGGACAATCTTGACAACCTGCTGCCCTGGTGTAAGGCTTGAGAGTATCTCCTGCCCGACTGCCCGATCCTGGACCTTGCCGATGAACTCCTTTACAACCTTGAAGTTTACGTCAGCTTCCAGGAGCGCAAGACGAACTTCACGCAGGGCCTCTTTAACATCCTCTTCCTTGAGAACCCCCCTGCCGCGGAGCTTCTTGAAAACAGACTCTAATTTACCGCTTAAGGAATCAAACATACAATACACCCGCCTGACAAAGAATTGTAAATATATAAGATAAGACCATTATTGTCAAGGGTTTTCTCTAGGTGTGTCAACCCAAAGTAGAAATGTCCTACTCTTACCAAGATAGAAATGTCCGCTTTTAGGAGGCAATGGGAAGTTGTACGTTTGCTCTTCGAAGTCTCTTCCACGGGTGGTCTACCGGTTGATACTTTCTCTCAATTAAAAGTGGTGTTTTTAGATTCTCCTTTACGGGTCGTCCCTTGATCTCCCGATAGCTTAAATCCAGGCCCCTGTGAGTTATATGCAGCGATCCATCGAGTCGTTCTTCCACTGCGACCTTTTGGGTTTTTATCGCGTCTTTGATCTGGTAGAGTTTGCCATTATAAGCAATGGTGAAATCGTTTCGTAGCGTACGATCTTCTCGAATGCAGAAAATCCTGTTGAGCTCCCGTATGGAAAGCGTGGGTTGATGTACATCGACGTCCGAGACGGGCTTTACCTTGAATTTCGCGTTGTATATTGGATGATACTTTATCAGGAATTCGTTTGCCTGCACGACGCTGCTAATCCTGGCAAGCCTCATCTCTTTAAC
>JBARBN010000117.1:0-3226 GCA_049793155.1 Nitrospirota bacterium | reverse complement strand
CGCGCCATGTGCATCAGAAATGCATCCGCTTCGATAAGGATATCAACGAACTCTCCGCTCTTTTTTATTGAGAGCGTCTTAACCGTCCTGACCGGCGTCTTCGCGCCGCACCCCGAACTTCGAAAAGATGAAAAATCATGCGTGCCAACGAGACAATCTGCTGCGGATCTCATCTTCTTAAGGTTAAGACGCATATTCACATGCCAGGAGTAATTACGGTGCAGTGCTGACGGCGCTCTCCGGTTCAGGACGCGATACGAATATATTTTCCCCCGTGCGCTGAACCTGGCATGAAAGTCCTCGTGTACCTCTTCGGAGAGCAACACCCTGATGTCATTCGGCAAAATCTGATTTAATGCCGGCGCCCATGCTTCAGCAGGGACCCTGCTTGCGCTTTTGAAGCTCGCGACATGTCCCAGGGCATGCACCCCCGCGTCGGTCCGGCCCGATGAAACGGTCTTTACTGGTTCACTCGTGATTTTTTTGAGCGCCTGTTCGAGAACATCCTGGATCGTCGGCATGCCGCTTCCGATCTGAGACTGCCAGCCGTGATAATTCGTTCCGTCATATTCGAGTATCAGTTTGATGTTTTTCATACGCAGGAGCCGGAAGACAGAACCCGGAAATCAGGAGAAAATGCCGACGTGCAACGCCTGCTCCCGAATTCTGACCTCTGGCTCCTGACTACTCCCCCAAATACGCCCGCTTTATCCCCGGGTCCTTTTCAAGGTCAGAGGCCCGGCCCTGCATCACGATCTTTCCCGTCTCCATAACGTATGCGCGATGCGCAAGTCGGAGCGCGGCTTTTGCATTCTGTTCCACAAGAAGGATGGTCGTTCCCTGCTGGTTTATCTCTTTTATGATCTTGAATATCCTGCTCACCATGATCGGCGCAAGACCGAGCGACGGCTCGTCAAGAAGGAGAAGTTTAGGCCGTGACATGAGCGCCCTGCCCAGTGCGAGCATCTGCTGCTCTCCTCCCGAGAGCGTGCCGCCAAGCTGTTTATTCCTGTCAGCAAGCGCCGGGAAGAGCTCAAATACACGCGCGAGGTCACTTTCAAGCTCCCGGCTTTCCCTGATAAAAGCACCCATTTCAAGGTTCTCGCGTACCGTCATCCTCGCAAAGATGCGTCTGCCCTCGGGGACCTGCGAGATCCCCATTTGCACGATCATGTGTGCAGGCCGGCCTGACAACTCCGCATTTTTATACAAGACAATGCCCGACCGCAGTGCGGCAACCCCGGATATGGACATCAAGGTCGTCGACTTGCCGGCTCCGTTCGCCCCGATCAACGCGACGATCTCCCCTTGCTCCACCTTCAGACTGATGCCTTTGAGGGCATCGATCATGCCGTAAGAGACGGTAACTTCGCGCAGCTCAAGCACGATGCAGACCCTCCTTGCCGAGATACGCCTCGATCACATCAGTGTTCTGCTGAATATCTTTGGGCAGGCCTTCGGCGATCTTCACTCCGTGGTCGAGTACGACCACCCGGTCCGAGATGCCCATCACGACCTTCATGTCATGTTCGATCAGGAGGATCGCAACGCCGTTATCACGGATCTTGCGGATCAATGTCATCAGGTCCTGTGTTTCCTGCAAGTTCATCCCGGCGGCCGGTTCATCGAGGAGCAGAAGGTGCGGTTCTGTCCCGAGCGCCCGCGCGATCTCCAGTCGCCGTTGATCTCCATAGGAGAGGCTCATGGCAGGTAAATCATACTTGGCATCGAGCCCCACGAATTTCAGAATATCCGCGGCTCGGAACTTCATGTCACGTTCCTCTTTTATTACCCGCCGCGGCCTGATGATCGCACCGAACACCCCCGCACTCGTCCGGCAGTGTGCGGCCACCATAACGTTCTCGACCACGGTCATCCCGCTGAAAAGGCGGATGTTCTGAAACGTGCGCGCAACGCCCAGGGACGTAATATCATGGGGCGGCATCCCCGTGATGTCCCGGTCGTGGAATATGGCCTTTCCCCTGGTTGGCCGGATGATGCCGGTGATGCAGTTGAAGAACGTGGTCTTCCCCGCCCCGTTCGGGCCGATGATGCTCACGATCCGTTCCCGTTCAACGCGCATGTCGATCCCATCGAGCGCCTTAAGCCCTCCGAAGTGCTTGGCCAGATTTTTAGTTTCGAGAAGTAGCATAAGATTCAAAATCAAACCGCTGAGATCACAGAGTAAAAAAGAAAACTAGCATGTAGAATTCGCAAACCATAAGCTTCAAGTCTTCAAATTCCAAGTTATATTCCTGGACTTATTGTCTCTGTGTTCTCTGTGGTGAAATAAAAATCTTTATTTTCTTTTCACCGCTCCCAAAAGCCCCTGCGGTCTGAACACCATCATTAGAACAAGGGCTATCCCGAACGCGAGCATCCGGTAATCCTGAAACTCCCTGAAGATCTCCGGGATCGTGATCAGGAGAAGAGCCCCGAGGATGATCCCCGGGATGCTCCCCATACCTCCAAGGACGACCATGCACAGGATCATGACAGACTCAAAGAACGTGAAGCTCTCCGGCGAGACAAAGGCCATCTTGGCCGCAAAAAAAACCCCGACGACCCCGGCCCATGCCGACCCCAGTACAAAAGCCAGCAATTTCATGCGATAGGTATTGACCCCCATGGCCTCTGCGGCAACCTCGTCTTCCCGGATCGCCACCCATGCCCGGCCGATGCGCGACGTGATAAGCCGGTGCATGGCGAATATGGTAATGATAACGATCACCGTGATGAGATAATAGAAATCCAGGGCCGTGTGGAGCTCATATCCGGCTATAACGGGTCTGCCGATCTTGGAGATGCCGTTCGGCCCGCCGGTCATGCGGTCCCAGTTGTTAAGGATGATGCGGGTGATCTCCCCGAGCCCCAGGGTGACGATCGCAAAATAATCACCGCGCAAACGCAAGGTCGGCATGCCGAGAAAGACCGCGAATAGCGCGGCCACGGATCCTCCGGCAGCAAGGCCGGACCAGAATGGAAGCCCGAATGTCGTTGAAAGGATTGCATAGGTGTAGGCGCCTATCGCGTAGAACGCCACGTATCCCAGATTCAAAAGCCCGGCCTGCCCCACCACGATGTTCAAACCAAGGGCAAGGACGATGTACATGCCCGTCAACGTCATGATGTCGCGATAATAATCATTCAGGAATAGAGGAAGGATGATCACGAAAGCCACAATGACCACGGAGGTCAGCGGGGCGGAGGCGTATCGAGTGAGGGG
>JBARBN010000116.1:0-4839 GCA_049793155.1 Nitrospirota bacterium | reverse complement strand
TAAAGGTCTCAGGGCATATGTGCTCGGTGGATTGCTTGCATTTATCACCCTCGTTCACTACCTTGCGGGCGGCGCCCAGGCGGGCTTGCTGCACAGCCTTCTCGGGCATATGTATATCGTACCGATCATTCTCGGGGCATATTGGTACGGCATCAAGGGTGGAGCAGGTGTTTCCATCGCCTCTGCGCTCCTGTTCTCACCGCACCTGTTCCTGCACTGGCATGACCCCTTTCTGGAGGTCTACAACTACGTGGAGCTGTTCCTCTTTCTTCTGATCGGCGGCGTCACGGGAGTATTGAGCCAGATGGAGCGAAACCAGCGCATTCGGTATGAAGGGGCCCTCCTGCGGCTCGATGAGTCTCACCGCAAGCTTCGGGAGCAGACGGACATCCTCTTTCAGACCGAGGAACAGTTGAGGCGCGCCGACCGGTTGTCGGCCCTGGGTGAACTTTCCGCCGGTATGGCCCATGAGATCCGGAACCCGCTGAGCGCCATCAAAGGCGCGGCAGAGATCCTGAAGGACGATTACAGGCCGGGGGACGCCAGGTACGAGTTCATACAGATACTTCTGAAAGAAACGGACAGGCTGAATCATATCGTGCAGGAGTTCCTCGGCTTCGCAAAGCCAAAGCAGCCCGATTTCCAGCAGGCTGATCTGAACGAGGCCATTGAATCCGTGCTCACACTTACGGCGCAGGAAGCGAAGAAGGCCGGTGTGACAGTTGAAAAACGGCTCGATCCCGCGATCGGGAAGCGCGCCCTTGACCCCGGCCTGCTTCGACAGGCGTTCCTGAACCTTGTCTTGAACGCGATCCAGGCCATGGACCGCGGCGGTGTCCTGACAATCCGGAGCAGGCTTCACGGAGATGCCATCGAGATAACCATCGCAGACACGGGCGCCGGGATCAGTGAAGAGAACAGGAAAAAGCTCTTCAGCCCGTTTTTTACCACCAAGAAGAACGGCACGGGTCTCGGTCTTGCGATCACGTACCGGATCATCGAGAACCACCGCGGGACGATCCACGTGGCAAGCGAACCAGGGAAGGGTACGACGTTCACGGTGAAGTTGCCGATCGTTTAAAACGTTCTACCACGAAGGCACCCCCGACAAAGTCATTCGAGGGCAGGCTCCGATACGAAGAAAGAATTAGAATAAAATGCTCAGTTTTTCCTGGTGCCTTGCTGTCTTCGTGGTGAACAGATTCCTCTTATGAAAAAATCATCCATTCTCCTCATAGACGATGACGACAGCCTGCGCAGGGTCATGGAGTTCAGCCTGACCGAGGCGGGACGCAGGGTCCGGGCCGCGGCAAGCGGCGAGGATGGGCTGCGCTTGTTCGAACAGGAGACCTTCGATGCGGTGATCACCGACATCACCATGCCGGGGATGAGCGGCATGGAGGTCCTGGCGAAGGTCCGCCAGCGTGATGCCGATATCCCCGTGATCATCATTACGGCATACGGCACGATCGAGAGCGCGGTGAAGGCCATGAAGCAGGGGGCCTTCGATTACATCACCAAGCCGGTGAGCCGCGACGAACTCCGGCTTACGCTCGAGAAGGCCATCAGGATGCGGCGACTCGAGAAGGAGAACGTGGAACTCCGGGCCGAGGTTACCGACCGTTACCGCTTCGAGAGCATCATCGGCAGCAGCGAGAAGATGAAGGAAGTTCTGGACCTGGCGGGGCGCGTGGCCGTGAGCGATGCGAGCCTGCTGATCACCGGCGAGAGCGGAACGGGCAAGGAACTGCTTGCCAGGGGGGTGCATTTCAACAGCCGGCGGGCTGCCGGACCCTTCGTTGCTGTGAATTGCGCGGCGATTCCTGAGGCCCTGATCGAAAGCGAGCTCTTCGGCCATGTAAAGGGCTCATTCACCGGCGCGGTGAAGGACAAAGAAGGAAAATTCGAGCTCGCTGACGGAGGTACGCTGTTCCTCGATGAGATCGGCGACCTGCGAATCGATCTTCAAGCCAAGATCCTGCGGGCACTGCAGGAGCGGGAGGTCGACCGGGTAGGCGGCGGAAAACCCGCCTCGGTGGATGTGCGCGTGATCGCGGCCACGAACAAGGACATCGAGCGGGCGGTGAAAGAAGGCGTCTTTCGAGAGGACCTGTACTACCGCCTGAACGTTATCACCCTCTTCATCCCGCCGCTGCGCGAGCGGAAGGAAGACATTCCCCTGCTGGCCAGCTATTTCCTGAAAAAGTTCAACAAGGATGCAGACGTCCGCGTTGATGCCGGGGCGCTTTCGGCGCTCACATCGTACGGCTGGCCCGGCAATGTCCGCGAGCTTGAGAATGTTATTGAACGGGCATCAGTGCTCAGGCGCGGAGCGCTCATAACGCCGGATGAATTGCCGGAGAAGCTGAAAAAGGACAAACCGGGCGTGGAGGACATTATCCTCAATTTACCGGAACAGGGGATATCGCTCGAGGATCTGGAAAAAAGCCTTATCATCAAAGCGCTTGATAAGCACAAGGGGAATCAGACCCGTGCCGCTGAATATCTCAAGATCACCCGACCGACGCTCATCTACCGGATGGAAAAATTCGGACTTAAATAAAAGGTATCGGATACGCAAAAAAACTTTTCCGAAGAGCCGGATTCGTGTATTATGTGTCGGACACTAGGAGTAATTTTATTCCCAGGGAGGAACTCATGGCAATTTCAACACTCAAGATCCAAGGCATGACCTGCAATCACTGCGTGATGCGGGTGGCAAAGGCGCTCAAGGCGCTTCCCGGCGTGCAGGACGCCCGGGTGGATTTGCAGAAGGGCGAGGCTGTCGTGACCTATGAGGAAGCCAAGATCACACCCGAAAAGCTTTCCTTCGCCGTGGTCGAAGCGGGATATAAGGTAGTTTAAGAACTGAGGGAAAGGCGTTTGTTTTTTCAGGAGCGCCTTGCCTGGATCGGCTGGCACTGACGGAGCTGAACGACGTCGGGCGTTAAGGTTTTTCTTTCCGTGTGGACGGGAATCCGAGTCTTACGTTGACAGGGGTTGTTTATGGACGAATATACCCGGTGGAAGATCATAATCGCGAAAAGGTTCAGACGGCAGCTTCCCCTTAATATTGAATACTGTTCTCCGATCTCCGTCAGGGCCATGCTCCTCGATGTGAGAACGCCCGCTCATATCCTTGACCGTATTGCCCAGGTTTATTGCGATGATGAGGAAGTAATGCGCGATCTTGTCCGCTGTCCGAACCTGGATGAGAACACACTCGCCTTCATTGCACTTACATCCTCGGATGAGATCAAAAGCTTCATATCGAGCACTCGCGTCATGGAGGTGCTTTTTGGGGACGCTGAAACGGAAGAAAAGACCGGACAGGGGTCCGAAAAGAAAAAACTGAATGTCATGCAGCAGATCCAGAGAATGAACATGTCGCAGAAGATAAAACTATCCATGTCCGGAGCCAAGGAAGCTCGTGGTTTGCTGATCCGCGAGTCGAGCAAGGTGATCGCACTGGGGGTGCTCGCAAATCCGAGGATCACCATCGGAGAGATCGAGTTCTTTGCCAAGTCAACGAACCTGAGCGAGGATGTTATCCGTAAGATCGCGACCAACGCCGAATGGACCAGAAAACCCTCGATCGCCTCCGCGCTCGTAAACAATCCCAAGACCCCGGTCGGCATCTCGATCGGGTTTATCCCCCGGTTGTCGGTCCGGGAACTCGGTATTCTCGAAACGAGCCGCAATGTCCCTGATGCGGTGCGGTCCGCGGCGAGGAATCTGCTTATCAAAAAAAAGTCAGGCAAGGTATAGCAGAGAACTGTCATCCCCCTTCTTGCTGATGAGCACAATCCCTCATGCGCCATGATCCCCTGATAAGGAGAACAGAGATCATATGAAGCGTTCGTTTATTCTTGTACTTATGGTGACTGCGCTTTTCGGCGGGTGCGCCAGGACCAGGACCGTCCAGAAGACCGAAACGATCATGGGCACCGAAGTCACGATCACCGTCACTGCCCCCTCGACCGACGTTGGCGAAGCAGCCATAGACGCAGGGATGGCGGAGCTGCGACGGCTCGATGCCATGATGTCGCTCTACAAGGACACGAGCGAGATCACGAAGGTGAACCTTGCGGCAGGGAAGACCCCCGTGAAGGTGTCACCGGAGATGATCGAGGTCGTTGAACAGGCAGCCGAAATATCAAGGGTTTCAGGCGGCGTTTTTGATGTGACCATCGGTCCACTCGTTGTCCTTTGGCAGATGCGGCTCAAGGAGGGGAAGATCCCGACGGACACTGAAATCGCGAGGATCAAACCTCTCGTGAACTATAAGAATATCGCGATCGACAGAAAGGCCTCGACGATCTTTCTGAAGAAGCCCGGCATGATCATGGACTTTGGCGGCATGAAAGGCTATACGGCCGACCGGGTCGCTGAGCTCTTCAGAAAACGGGGCATCGAGAACGCCATTATTGCAGTTGCGGGCGATATCTGGGTATTGGGTCACCGGGAGGACGGATCACCCTGGAGGATCGGCGTGCAGCATCCGCGGGAGCATGACAAGACACTGACCGTCCTGGAACTCAGCAACAAATATATCTCCACGTCGGGTGATTATGAACGGTTCGTCATCAGGGAAAAAAAACGTTACCATCACATCATCGATCCCCGGACGGGGAAACCGTCGACGGGGGTCATATCCGTGACCCTAGTCGGAGACAAGGGGTCGCTCATCGACCCGCTGAGCAAGGTTCCCTTCATTCTCGGACCTGAGGAGGGCATGAAGATCGTGCGGAAGTTCGGCGCGGAGGCCATCGTCGTGGACGAGCAGGGCCGGGTCTTCATGACCGACGGGATCAAAAACCTGATGGACCAGCCGAGGCG
>JBARBN010000115.1:0-30689 GCA_049793155.1 Nitrospirota bacterium | reverse complement strand
TTGAAGACCTGGCAACGCTTCACTTCGATTGTATCGCGAAGGAGCGCGGCTATACGCGGGGTGTCCCGTTCTCAGGTTTGGGACCTGAAACGATGGTGCGAAGCTCAACGATAAAAATGTGCGAATAAAAAAGGCGGTGAAATCTCCACCGCCTTGCAAAGAAACGATAACTGAAGAAACGGCTTAGAGGGCCTTTTCTTTGTGACATTTATCGCAGAACCACATCATGCCGCGGACCTTGCCGGTCGTGGACATCATCTTTGCCGCCTGCATGGGCTTGGCGCAACACTGGGGCACGTTTTGGTTCACAATTGCCTTTTTTGTAGCCGCTTTAGCGGTTTTACTCATTTCTGCCATGATACATTCACCTCCGGTTTAATACTTCGAAACCCGTGCATTTTAACTTTAAACGGGGAAATGTCAAGACAATTTTTTCACTTTTTGCACACGTTGCCGCAAAACAATCGGGATGGTTCGCGACAAACTTCTTGACAATAACAAGTGGATGCTTTATAAATAATATTAATAGGACTGACAATCGGGCTCATATCCACCATCTACACCAGTACCCTTTCGATTATTTAACTTACTATGGAAGATCATAAACTAAGAGTGTTCTGCGCCGTCGCAGATACGAAGAGCTTTTCCAAGGCATCGGAGCTCATTCACCTTACCCAGCCCGCGGTGAGCCTTCAGGTGCAGGCCATGGAGGAGCTCTACGAGACCCGTCTGTTCGACCGGTCCGGCAATTCCATCAACCTGACACCGGCCGGAGAGATCCTGTATAAGCGGGCAAAGGAGATCCTCGCGCTCTATGCCGAGGCGCAGAAGAACATCAGCGAGATCACCGGTTCGATCAAGGGCTCCCTCTCCATCGGCGCCAGCTCGACGATCGGCAATTACCTGCTTCCCGCGATAATCTCGGCGTTCAAGAAAAAGGTACCCCGTGTCAACATCTCCCTTCTGGTGAGCAACACCAAGACCATCACCGAGAAATTGAATGCCGGCGAGATCGATATTGCCCTTGTGGAAGGGGACGTGAGCAAACAGCGCTTTGCCGTCGATGTCCTGCTCTCGGACGAACTGGTGGTGATCATGTCGCCGGCGCACTCCTGGGCGGAGCGCCGCAATATTCCGGCCATGGACCTGATCAAGGAGCCGCTCATCCTTCGTGAAGAAGGGTCAGGCACCCGCCAGATCATCCTGAAGCATCTCGAAGATCACGGGATCAAGCTGTCCGACCTCAAGATCTCGCTCGTGCTCGGCAGCAGCGAATCGATCAAGAGCGCGGTGGAGGAAGGCGTCGGGGTATCGATCGTCTCGGCCTGGTCCGCGCGCCAGGCGATCAAGCACGGCATCCTGAAGGCCATGACCTTCAAGGACCTCAAGTTCCAGCGGAACTTCAGCATCATCTCGCCTAAACGCAATTATTGCACGCACACGGCAAAGGAATTCCTGGGCTTCCTGAAGGTGTACCCCATCAAAACCCCGATGCCCTGATCCGAAGCCTTCCTCCGTTTACCTGTTCCTGTTCTCCCCAGGCGGCCCGGTCGGAGAGCACGATCCGCCGCAGAATCAGATCATTCCATCGTTGTATCTCAAACGTCCCTTTATTCACCGCTATCGTCACGGCGCCGTCAAGATCCGTTCTGCAGATATGCGCCCCGATCTTCTCATAACGAGCAAGGACCTCATCGGAAGGATGATGATACTGGTTCTCCCTGCCAACCGTCATGACCGCGATTTCGGGCCGCATTTGTGATACAAATTCTTCGCTGCTCGAGCTTTTGCTTCCATGATGCGGGACCTTGATAAGGCCGGTACTTGGGCCCTGCATCGATTTCATGATGTTCTCTTCCATCTCGCTCCCGATATCACCGGCGAATAAAAAGTCTTTGCCTTCGGACCTGATCCGCACGACTAGCGAGCGGTTGTTCTCCGCGGCATATGCCTGCTGGTCATGCGCCTCAAATCCCCTGGGTGGATGGAGCACGGAGATCATCGCCTCGCCGAGCATCATCGGCGGATCATCAGCGGACACCCGGCGACGGCGTATCTTTCTGTCCTGCACCGCTTGGCGGAACTCTCCATAGCCCGGCAGGTCCGTATCCAGTCCGCTTTCCCAGACAGCACCCACCGCGAATTTTCTTAAGATCGCGATAAGCCCGTTCATATGGTCAGGATGGGGGTGAGACATGATCACGAGGTCCAGTCTGCGGATGCCCTTGTTCCAGAGCCAGGGGGCAAGGATGCGCCGCCCGATGTCGAACCGGTTGTCCCGGGTGCCGCCTCCGTCGATCAGGACGGTCTCTCCCCCGGGGAGCTCGATGAGCGCGCAGTCGCCCTGACCCACATCGGGAAAGCTGACCAGCATACGCTGCCCGGGTATGAAGGAGACGGCAAGCAAAACCGTCAAACCGGTGGCCGCGAGCACCATGCCGATAACCGGCATCTTTGAAATGCGTGCCGATGATTCGAACGGCTTGAACCGGGAGAGCAGAAGACCCCGCGCAAGCATGAACAGCGAGATCAGGAAAACAGCATAGAGCAGCAGCCAAAAAGGTGAAGGCGCCGGGGGATGAAATTCAGCAAAGGGTAACCGGGAGAAGAATGAGACCGAGCCGATAAATACATCCGATACGCCCTGGTTAAGCCAAACCAGCGGCAGGTGACCGGTGAAAAGGGAAAGCACCCCCGAAAACAGCCCGAGCGGAACGACCACCAGACCCGCAAAAGGTACGATGATGAGGTTCGAGACGATGCCGGCAAATGAGATCTGGTTGAAGTAGTACGCGACAAGTGGTCCGGTCGCGAGGTTTGTGCAAAAGGATATGATGATGAGGAGCAGGGCGCTGTTCCTGATCTTCTGAAAACGGGTCTCGGTCTTGAATTGCAGTTCATTCCAGAGCGAGACAACGTATCCGATGACCAGGACGGAGAGAAACGAGAGCTGGAACGAAATGTCGAAGATCGCCTGCGGGCTTCCGGCGAGGATGAAGAGCGCGGCAAGGGCGAGCGCGTTCATGAGCGCGTTCTCCCGGTCCAGGATGAGCGCCAGAAGTCCGGCTGAGATCATGATGAGCGAGCGGACCGTTGCAGTCTGTCCTCCGGCAAGGAGCGTATAAAAGACCACGAGAGGAAGCGTGAGCCAGGCTGCGATGATCTTCGGGTCCGTGTGCAGGGTCATCCAGTGATAGAACCGTTCCGGCAGCATGAACAGCAGGCCCCTGATCAGGCCGAAGCAGAGGACCGCCACCATGCCGAGGTGGGAGCCGGAGATGGAGATGATGTGAGTGACGCCGGCGGCCATGAACCGGTCGCGCAGCTCGTCGGTGAGCCTGCCCTCCTCTCCAAGCACCATGGCCTGGAGGATGGCCGATCCGTCACCCGTGGTGTATCTCAGAAACGATTGGCGGATCCGCTCCCGCCAATCCTGGATCGTCCTGAATATGCCGGCGCCGGGGCTCATGACCTGGATCGCGTCGGAGTCCTTTACGTTCAATATCCCCGAGATATTGCTTTGGGCAAGATATCCGGCGTAATCGAACCCCCGGGGATTGTTGAACCCCGTCGGTTCGAACACTTTTCCCCTGACGCGGATGATATCGTCGTATCCGACCGAGTTCATTTCCTCGCGTACACTCACGCGTATCTTGCCGGTCATGGCGCTGCCGTCAATCTCGTTGATCTTCATGACAAAGCCGGTCCGGTCCGGATCGCGGTCAAGAGGAGATGCGACTTTGCCGATGATCTCGTGAAAGGCCTTGTCAGGCGTGAAGTGCCGGGTGTAATGGTGTGCCGGGGACCATGCCGCTGAATAAACGTACGCAGCCATGCCAATGAGGCCGGTGAGGACGATGAGAAGGGATCGACGGAGAGTCAGCCTGTCAAGCCGGATGAAGATCCCCGAGGTCAGAACGCTGAGGATTGCAAGAATACTGATCGAATAGGGAAAGTACAGAAACCCGTGTCCGAGCAGGAGGCCCGCGGTGTACGCAAGAGTAAGGGTAATGATGGGTTTTTGCATAGGGTGCACGCTTCTTATGCCGAGGCACGATTGGCGTCAAAGTAGTCCCGGTCGGACTTTCACCCGCTGACGTACCGGGGATGATCGGAAGAACCTGCAAAAAAGACCTGTGCATGCCTACGTTTGAGTTTACCGTGAGCGCAGGAAGCGGACCGGAACGGCATTCCGGTAAGCTCAACCCTTGACAGCGGCACTCTTAGCAAACTGCTCTGCGGTTCGTCCGTTCTTGCTGCCGGCCTCAAGCGCCCAGCGAATTGCCATCTGTTCGAGCTGCTCCTCGGTCGCGGAAACCCCGTACTTCGCCGCATAGAAAGCGGCGATCTCCAGGTAGGTATCCTGAGAAAAATGATAAAATCCAAAACTGAGCCCGAAGCGGTCTGCCAGCGAGATCTTTTCCTCGACGGTGTCCGAAGGCCTGATCTCGTCGCCGGTATTGTCGGAAAACCGGGTCGGTATCAGGTGTCTCCTGTTCGAGGTCGCATAAAACAGGATGTTATCCGGAATTTCCTCCAGCCCGCCGTCCATTATGGTTTTCATTTCCTTGTATTCGGTCTGACTTTCCTCGAACGAAAGGTCGTCGATAAACAAAATAAAACGATAGGAGCGATGGCCCGCGATCACCTCGAAGAGGGAGGTGATCGACAAAATATCATGCCGGTAGATCTGGATCATCCGGAGCGGCGTTTTTTTGAAAACGGTCAGCAATGACTTTATAAGAGACGACTTGCCCGTGCCCCGCTCTCCCCACAAGAGGATATTGTTCGCTTTTCCTCCTTGAACAAAACTCTTTGTATTCCGAAGCACTTCGCGCTTGATGGCATCGATGCCGAGCAAGTGGTTTGGATGAATACGCGCCGGTCGCGAGATCGGTCTAAGCATTCTGCGCGCACCATCCCAGCGAAATGCCTGATGTCCCTCAAAGCCCGTTATGTCGGCATCGTCAACCAGGTAGCGGTCAAGCACCCGGTCAATCTTGGCGAGCAGCTGGTCGATCTTAATTTTCATGACAATTGATCATAGCAAGTTCAGGGTGAAATGTGCAATGCATTACATTTTAGACCAGACGTGTTCGATCAGCAAAAAAGTGTCCCGGCCCTCAATCTTCCGCCATGGTTGCCAGGAAGAGTAAATGCGGCACTGAATTATGAGTGCCGAACATCGTCGTATAGTTAAAAACACCTTTTATCTTTGCGAGCGCCTGGACCTGGTTTTCCTCAAAGCCTGAGGGAAATTCAATATAGAAAAGATCACGCTCGTCACCGGTCCACGTGAAATATGTTTTGAAGAGACCGGAGTTTTTCGAGGTCGTTTGGAATTTTGTCGCCACGATCATCACACATTTGCCCCTGTCGAGGCGTATATTGAATTTGCTTAACCTGATGACCGACCCATTGCAATCTTTGTCCAGGTGGAAGAGGTACTTTGCCTGCGCAAGGTAACCGCTGTTCGGATATTTTTTGATGAATTTGCCCAGTTTGCCGTTATCCTTCGCCTGCTCGAAGCGCGTACGATCGAGCTTTTCAAGATGTATTTCTTCCAGCCTTTTGATCTCTGCCTTTTCAGGTTCACTTGCCGCATATTTATATGCAGATTGAAGGTCTGACGGGTCGTCGGAGATCCTAAAAGCAGTGATATAGTCCTCCGCCGTTTTGTTCGCTGCCCCGCGCCTTCTGTACTCGGGCAGCAATGTACGCGCTGTTTTCTCAACCTCGGACCATGCCACGACTGACCGCGCGGATCCCGATTTATAGGAATACTCAACATTGACGTTCTGACCCTTCGGCAAAACATCAAAGTATTTTTCAATACTGACCGAGGCGGTGCCGCCGGGGCCGATCGGCAGGTCCTGGCTGTAAGAACCATTGATCATTGCCTGTACAGTTCCCGAGGTAATAACATGCTTTTTGCTGTTTATATTCTCGTACCTGCTGTCCTTTATGTATTCATCTTTAACGACGGTTGATTTGCAGGTAAACTTACCTCCACACAGGTGCTTGTACGATGGGTCATAGTGATAATTACCGTCTTTAGTAAATCGATTTTTCGTGACTTCCAGCTTTATCTTTTCATGGGTCTGAGAAAGTTCGTCGGCAACCTGGACGATCTCGTATACCTTCACGGTCAGCGGAGATTTCACTTCAAGGTATATCGTGCTTTCCAGTTCAACGAGCTTTCCGGTGGGCCGCTCCTCAAGGAGCGAACCCTTTGTAAATTCCGTGTGGACAACAGAACTGCAGGACTGGAGTATAAATATGCTGAATGCAAACAGGGAACAGAAGAACTTAGGAGATACGATTGTCTTTTTCAATGGAGTGCCCGCCGTGTCGATTGGTCGTCTCTGTCCGGATGAGGAAGACCCTATTGGATCCTGCTGCTTTCCCGAAAAGGAGGGCGCCTATCGTGACTGGTAGTGAATGAACGATGTTTACTTCAGTTCGTTGTCTTCGGTAAATAGATCCGGATACAGGGCCAGTGCGCATTCCGGACAGATCCCATGGGAAAACTCGACTTCTGCATGCTTCCTGATATATACCTCCACCTGCGTCCAGTACCCCTTGTCGTCACGGATCTTCTTGCAACGCACACAGATGGGAAGAAACCCTCTCAGCAGTTTGATTTCCTTCAAGGAATCCTTGAGCTGGGTGAGCAATTTCTTGCGCTCGATGGCGTAACGGATTGCGCGTCCCAGCGCCGGGCCGGTGACGAGGCCTTTCACTAAATAGTCCTGTGCGCCCTTGTGGACCGCCTCGACCGCCTGATCATCATCGTCGTGGCCGGTCAGGACAATGATCGGAATATGGGGTGCCTGAGCATAGACCGCTTCAAAGGTCTTGATGCCCATCGGCCCATCCGGGAGCGCAAGGTCAAGCAGAATAACGTCAAAGACGATGCGTTTCAGACTTTCCAGACCGGCAGCGAGCCTCTCGACGTGGATCAGATTGTATTTGATGTTGCGGAAAGAATGGAGATATCTTTCGATCAGAACCGCATCATCGGGGTTGTCTTCGATAAGCAGCGCAGTAATAGTTGTCGTTTCCAAGGGTTTCAACTCCCGTGAGCCCGCGTCGGGGATATCGATGGATCTGGGAAGGATGCCGGTTTGCCCCTTTGAATTTAAAGTGCTCCTCGAGCTGCCCACCTGGATCGCAGTATCGAGAATTGGCTGTCAACGTACGGTAACCTTTTTATTCACTATTTTATCACATGTCGGAAGTTATTTGCCGACGCGATATGCAATCGAAATACTTTATTGCCCCCTTGTGTTTTTTTCCGGCTGTAAAGGGATCTCGGCGGTTTTTACCAGCCTTTTCTCGAAGGAGATCGGCGTTTCTTTACCTGCTTCGGTATAGATCGCGGGTTTCCCTGAAAAGAGGGCGTCGATCGTAATGGGTATTGTCTTCTGGCCTGCTAATATCCGTCGCACGATGGATCCCAGAACGGGATAGAGGTCTGCGTAAGCGATCGTTGCAGGGACCTTGATCTCGGTGTCGCCTTTCGGATTAAGCGTCAGAGGGATGTTCGCTCCCGTTAAAAACCTTTTCTCTTCCACAAAAAGCTCATACGAGCAGGTTACCTCTTTCAATCCTGCGTCGTTCGGGTTATGCGCGGAGAACAGAAAGTTCACGATCACCCCGCTTTGCGAGGCCTCGACCAGCTCGGATCCCGTATAGGTAAAGGCCGGCTTCTCCAGCGGTGTGGTCATCAGTTTTGTGTAGAGGCATCCCGAAAAGGCAAGGATGAGCAATACCATGGCCGCGCGCATTATGCTGTATGAAGAGTTCATTCTATCCCTGGCTGACGTTTCCAAAAGTGAAATTGAGCGGGAACCCGGGCAGTGATCGCGGCGACATCAGTGCCTCGCAAGCCCCCGGGAATTACGAACCGCTCCCTGATGATCCTGCGGAAGCGCGGCGCGTAAATGAGCTCATAGACGTCCTCTTTGCCCGGAAAGAGGTTCAGGGCCGCCTGCCTGGTGTCCCGCATGATCTGAAAGGCCTCCCTGAGGGTAAGGTCCGCCTGTTGCATGAGGACCGCCTGATTCAGATCGATAACGAACCTCAAGATCCTCATTCTCTTGTCTTCTTCAAGCAGAGCTTCATTCATCTTTCAACTCCTTAGGGAACGGCAGCATGTATGGCCTTATGATACGGCGGCCAAGCTATTTTTTCAATACTGCAGATGGTGTCGCAGGTGTGTTCTGCAGGGGGGCAGGGCATCATCGGCAAGACGATGTTTGATCGGACGCGTGGCCGTGCTGCTACCCCAGTTTTTCCCGGATGATCGCCGCAAGGCCGTCGGCAAGCGACTTGATCTCGTTCTGGTCCTCGCCTTCTATCATCACCCGCACCTTGGGCTCGGTGCCGGAGTAACGCACGAGCAGCCGGCCGGTGCCGTCAAGCATCTTCTCGATCTCGGCCATCCGCTTCGAGACCTCGGGGATCGAGTCAAGGTCGCACCGCTCCTTCACTGTTACGTTCACGAGTATCTGGGGATAGGTCTTCATGCAGGCAGCCAGCTCCGACAGCGGCTTATCGGTCTGCTTCATGATCGAGAAAAGCTGGAGCGCCGTGATGAGGCCGTCGCCCGTGGTATTGTTGTCCAGGAAGATGATATGGCCCGACTGTTCTCCGCCAAGGTTGTAGCCTCCTTCGATCATCTTTTCCATGACATACCGGTCGCCAACCGCAGCCCTGACGAGTTTACCGCCCGCCTGCTGCATTGCCAGCTCCAGCCCGAGATTGCTCATGACCGTGGCAACGAGCGTGTTGTGCCTGAGCCTGCCGTGTTTCATCATATGGAGAGCGCAGATTGCCATGACCACGTCGCCGTCGATCACGATGCCGTTCTCATCGCACAGGATCACCCGGTCCGCGTCGCCGTCAAAGGCGATCCCTATCTGCGCCTTGTTTTCGACCACGGCGCTGCAGATGACCTCGGGGTGGAGCGAACCGCAGCCCTGGTTAATGTTCATGCCGGTCGGCTGGTCGTGGAGCGAGAGGATTTCAGCGCCGAGTTCGGTCAGGATGCGGGGGCCGATCTTGTATGCCGCTCCGTTGGCGGAGTCCACAACCACCCGCAGGCCTGAAAGGTCCATGCCGCGGGGGATTGACGATTTCACGAACTCGTTGTACCTGCCGATAGCGTCATCGATCCGGAAGGCCTTCCCGATCTCGCTGGCCGTGGGACGGACGGAATCTATGGCGCCGGAAAAGATCAGGTCCTCCATCTTTTTCTCGACCTCATCGGGGAGCTTGAACCCGTCCCTGCCGAAGAATTTGATGCCATTGTCCTCATAGGGGTTGTGCGATGCGGAGACCACGACGCCGGCATCCGCTCTGAGGCTGCGCGTGAGGAACGCGATCCCCGGCGTCGGCACGGGCCCCACCAGGAGAACGTCCATGCCCATGGAACAGAGCCCGGCGGTCAGCCCGCTTTCGATCATGTACCCCGAGAGCCTGGTGTCCTTGCCGATCACGATCCGGTGCCGGCGGGCTGAATCACGGAACACGTGCGCTGCCGCCCTTCCGATGCGCATTGCCATCTCCGATGTCATGGGGTCCTGGTTCGCAACACCCCTCACGCCGTCAGTCCCGAAAAGCCTTCTCATCTGTTCACCCTCTCAATGATCACCCGAACCGCGATTTTCTTATCAAGGAGCTTAACCGGCTGGCCCTGGTAGTCGATCTTCGGCTCCACGGTCACGGTCTCTTTTGCATCCTGGATGTCGATCGGCATGGTCTGGAGCTGGCTCAACGCCGTCATCAGGCTCTCCGGTCCTTCGACCGTGATCCTCGGCGGTATGATGACGATCTTCGCGATCCGCCGTCCGGCTGCAGGAACCCCGTGCAGGACCGGCTTCAATCGAAATGTCTTTCGGACCAGCGGTTCGAGCTTCACCTTGATCTCGGACAGCGACATATGAGTCACGGTCACGTCCGCCGGCCGTTTGATATCATCAGGAGAGATGTGCACGGTATTTTCGCCGACCCTCGTCATTGACAGGTCGATGATGCCGACCATTTTATCCACAACCGTGATGTCCCTGAGAATGCGCTCCTGGCCCTGGATGCGTACTTCCAGGGACCCTGCTACATTGCCGACCACCGCCATATCCGCGGGAATATTCCGCAGTTCGAGCGGCACCGTGAGCGTCATCTCGGTTTTACCCTTAGAAGTGACATAGACCCACAACGTGAGCGAGAGGCCGAGCGATACCAGCTTGATGCCCCAGTTGTCGAGCAGAATGTTCCGGACATTCATAATGCCGTCATTACCCCTTTTTCCTGGCAAAAATATCGGACAGCGCCTTTCTGAGCGCAGGCGCATCCGCGTTGTTTTCGATGGCGCCGTTCACGACCAGAGAGATCTCCCCCGTCTCCTCAGACACGACCACCACGACGGCATCGCTCTCCTCGGTGAGGCCTACCGCTGCGCGATGACGCGTACCGAGCGATTTGGAGATGTTCGAAGACAACGTGAGCGGAAGAAAGCACCCGGCTGATATGAGCCTGCCGCTCCGGATGATCGCGGCCCCGTCGTGTATAGGAGAATAGGGAAGAAAGATGCTTATAAGGATCTCCTTTGTGACCTTGGCATCGAGCTCGGTGCCCATCTCCACAATGGTCGTAAGGTCCGTGTCGCGTTCAAGGACGATGAGCGCGCCGATCCGTTTGTTGGCCATGTTGACGACGGCCTTGACCGTTTCTTCAATGAACTTGGAGCCCTCGACCGCGGAGAGCGAACGGAACATATGGCGTTCGCCGACCCGGGCCAGGGTGCGCCTGATCTCGGGCTGGAACAGGATCACCACCGCGAGCACGATCTGCGACCAGAAGCTGTGGATGAGCCAGTCGAGGGTATAGAATTCAAAGGCCTGCGAAGCGATGAGCACCAGCACGATAAGTCCGATGCCGATGAGCATCTGGAAGGCGCGCGTGCCCTTGATGATAAGCAGCAGCCGGTAAATGATATAGTAGACGAGCGCTATGTCCGCCGTATCGTTGAACCAGCGATAGTGCGTCAGGGCCTCGCGTATTTCGGTGAAGTTGGTCATTGGTTAATAAATAGTACAGGGTACAGAGTACAAAGATCAGAGTTCATGGTAAAAGTCTTTCAGGGATTGTCCGGGTCATTACTTTGTACTCAGTACTTTGTACCTTGTACTGATCTTACTATCGCATCCGTCACCTTCGCCACCTGCGCCATGCGCGCCACGTCATGGACCCTCAGGATGCTGGCGCCGCGCTCGATCCCAAGCGCTACCGTGGCGGCGGTGCCGTCAACGCGCTGCTCGGGCACCGGGACACCAAGGATCGTACCGATGAACTTTTTTCGCGAAGGACCAAGCAGGATGGGCCTTCCGAGGGCGCGGAATTCCTCAAGCCTGTTCAGGATGACAAGGTTGTGCGCAAGCGTCTTGCCGAATCCGATGCCCGGGTCGATGAGTATCTTTTCCCGGTCCACGCCGGCCTTCAGGGCGATCTCGATCCCTTCCTCAAGATTGGCAATGACCTCGCCGACCACATCGTCATACACAGGGTTCTGCTGCATATCGCGCGGCGTGCCCTTGATGTGCATAATGACCACGGCAGCGCCGGAGTCAGCCACCACATTCGCCATGTCGTGCGAGAACCGGAGCCCGCTGATGTCGTTCACGATACTTGCGCCCGCCTCGATCGCCTTTTTCGCCACCGATGACTTATAGGTATCCACCGATATCGGGACTGCAAGCTCGGCTGAGAGGCGCTCGATGAGCGGGATGATCCTGCGGAGCTCTTCCTCCCGGGCCAGGGGTGCAGCTCCGGGCCGGGTGGATTCCCCGCCGATGTCGATGATGTCCGCCCCTGCGGCAGCCATGTCACGGGCATGGGCAAGCGCCTGCTCCGCATCGGCATAGCGTCCGCCATCGGAGAATGAATCAGGGGTCACGTTCAGGATGCCCATGAGGTGTGTGCGGCTGCCGAGGTCGAGGACCTTCCCCCTGCAATCAATCTTATAATCCGAGCGCAGGTAGTTGTCAAGCAGAGAGTAAACTTTCTGTGAAAGAGATGAGGGGATGCGATGATCGGCGGCCAGGAGAGAAAAAAGTTTTCGCAATCGGCCGGGGTTGCCGGTCAGCGTGATTGCCGGGGGGCTGTTGCCGGCGGTCGTGTCGTGTTGAGTGGAAAAAAAGATCGGAGCAGGGTCTGAACCTGCTCCGATCTCGGATGATCGGATGATACTATCGAAGACGGCTGTCTGCCCGGAGGTGAGACCGTCCAGGGTTATCGCAAGCGCCCCGCGGCCGGAGATCCGGAGGACAGGCTCCATACCACTCTCCTAAGCCGCTACGGGCTGAGCGTTGATGATCGCGTCGATTTCAACGGCATCGAGGGTCTCTTTTTCGAGCAGGGCATTTGCCAGGCGATGCAGCACGGGCTCACGCTCCTGGATCAGCGTCTTGGCCCGGTGGTAGTTGTCCATGACGATGCGCTTTACTTCCTTGTCGATCTCAATAGCCGTGTTCTCGCTGTAGTCACGATGCTGAGCGATCTCGCGGCCGAGGAATATCGCTTCTTCCTTCTTGCCGTAGGACAGCGGCCCCATGGAATCGCTCATCCCCCACTCGCAGACCATCTTCCGGGCGAGCGTGGTGGCACGCTCGAGGTCATTGCCCGCGCCGGTGGTCATATGCTGGAGCGCGATCTCCTCCGCCGCCCTGCCACCGAGCAGGATGGCAATATTATTGAGCAGATGCTCACGGTCGTAGGAATACCGATCGGCCGTGGGAAGCTGGAGCGTGACGCCCAGGGCCATGCCGCGCGGTATGATCGAGACCTTGTGCACGGGGTCGGTCCCGGGGATGAGCCTCGCTACCATGGTATGGCCCGCCTCGTGGTAGGCCGTATTCTTCTTTTCCTCATCGCTGATCAGCATGGACTTGCGCTCGAGGCCCATGAGGATCTTGTCCTTGGCGCGCTCAAAATCGTCGGTCTCAACCTGCGTTTTGCCCAGCCTGCCCGCCAGCAGCGCGGCCTCGTTCACCAGGTTCGCCAGCTCCGCTCCGGACAAACCGGGCGTGCCGCGCGCAATGGACTCTATGTCCACGTGCGGCGCAAGCTTGATCTTCTGCGTATGCACCTTGAGCACGCCGATCCTGCCGTTCAAGTCGGGCCGCGGGAGCACAACCATGCGGTCGAACCTTCCCGGCCTCAGGAGCGCCGGGTCGAGCACGTCGGGACGGTTCGTGGCTGCCACGAGGATCACGCCCTCGTTGCTCTCGAACCCGTCCATCTCCACGAGGAGCTGGTTCAGGGTCTGTTCGCGCTCGTCATGGCCTCCGCCGAGGCCTGCGCCGCGGTGCCTGCCCACGGCGTCTATCTCATCGATGAAGATGATGCACGGCGCGTTCTTCTTGCCCTGTTCGAAGAGGTCGCGGACGCGCGATGCGCCCACGCCGACGAACATCTCGACAAAATCAGAGCCGCTGATCGAGAGGAACGGTACGCCCGCCTCGCCTGCGATGGCCCGCGCAAGAAGGGTCTTCCCCGTGCCCGGAGGGCCGACGAGCAGTACGCCCTTCGGTATCTTGCCCCCGAGTTTCTGGAACTTCTGGGGATCCTTCAGGATGTCGATGATCTCCTGGACCTCTACCTTTGCCTCATCCATGCCGGCCACTTCACTGAAGGTCACTTTCTTGGAGCTCTCGTTCAGAAGCTTTGCCTTGCTCTTGCCGAAGGACATGGCCTTGTTCCCGCCCATCTGCATATTGCGCATGATGAACAGGAACCAGAGCGCCATGAGAATGAGCGGCGCCCAGACCACGAGGAAGCTGTACCACGCGGACTCTTTCACCGGCTCCGCATTGATCTTCACGCCCTTGGAGCGGAGGTCTTTGACAAGATCGGGGTAGTCGGGCAGGTTGGTTTTGAAGGATTTGCCGGTCTTGTAATTGCCGAACATCTCGGTGCCCTTGATCGTTACGTCGTTTACTTCCCCGCTCGAGATCTTGTCCATGACATCGCTGAAGGGTATCTGGACCGCAGACTGGCTGACGGGATTGAACAGATTGAAGATGAGCACCGATACCACGACGAACAGCAGTATCAGCGCCAGATTTTTATAGAATGAGCTCACTGATAGAAACCTCCATTACCTTCGCAAGTGAAAATTTAGGAATAGAAGATTGGAAAGTGAAAATTGAATGATTTCAGAATCATAGAAAATTCAACAGGCAACCCTCAATACCGTGTGACACGAATAGTAACATATTCCTGTGTGTATGACAACTGTTATCCGCTCTTTTCCCACTTCCGATCCAGCCCTCGAACAGGCAGCATGAGCGGTCATCGGTGCGCGATGAACGTAATGCCGCTGCGGCCTATTTATCCTAATGGCTGTTACGGTTCCTGCCGCTCTTCCACGGGGAGCACGGCGATATAAGGCAGATTGCGGTAGCGGTCTTTGTAGTCCAGTCCGTAACCGACCACATATTTGTTCGGGATCCGGAAGCCCGCGTAGTCCGCCTCGATCGGCACTTGCCGACGGTCCGTCTTGTCGAGCAGTACGCACACCTTAAGCGAAGCCGGCCCCCGTTCCAGGAGCCTCTTCTTGAGGTAATCGATGGTAACGCCGGAGTCCATGATGTCCTCGATCAGCAGGACATGCTTGTCTTTGATGTCTTCTTTCATGTCGCACAGCATCCGCACCGGATTTCCGTCCATTCCTTTGGTGGCGGAACTGGTGCAGTGAATGAAGTCCATCCTGACGGAGATCCTGAGCGAACGAAGCAGGTCTGACATGAAAAACAGTGCGCCCTTGAGGACCCCGACCGCGATCAGATCCTTGTCGGCATAGTCTGTCGAGACCCGCGAGCCGATCTCCTGTATCTTCCTCTGGATCTCCTCACGGGTAAAAAGCGGTTTTCCGAAATCAATGCCTACCATTGCATCCTCCAGGATAGAATAATCAGTCACTATTTGCCGCGGATTTACGCTGAAGAACGCGGAAAAAGATTAAATATTTCGTTTTCAGTATCTGTGGTCAGTGTAACTCTGTGTCAATCCGTAGTGAATAGCTTTAGATTTAATCGCAATTCCAATTCCAATAAACGGTTATTGGCAGTCTTACAAATGTCTTACCCGCACTGTCAGTACCTTTTTCGCGGCCGGGCCCGGCAAATACCTTTCGTCAGTGCGGAGACCCACTACCCACAGGATATCCTCGCCCGAGCAGAGCAGGGGAACAAGGTCGCGTTTTCTCCGGGGGACCTTCTCGTCCACGAAGTAGTCCTGTATCTTCTTGCTTTTGCCGCCCATCCCGCTTGGACAAAACCAGTCGCCGGGACGCCTGTTCCTGAGTATCAGAAACGGCCTCATCTTATCATAATCGAACAGCGCCTGCCATACATAATTTATATCTTCCTGCTCTTCCGGGAACCGGTCAGCGACCAGCGTTTCGATCTCTATGCGGGACTCCGATATCACCGTAACGCCGGGTATCATTATCGCATGGGAGAAGGCCTCTGTTCCCGATTGAGCACTGAGAACGAACCGGTCGTACTCGCGTACGACCTTAAGGCCCGGGGGCAGGCCCATGGTCCTGCCGGTCTGGGCAACGGCCATGAACGCGATGACCTCGTCGATCTGTGTGCGTGACAACCCCGAGGACTCCGCCCCAGCAAGGTCACATGCTTTTTTCAACAGCCTGCGCCTGAACGCGGGGGGCAGCGTATTGAACTCACTTCTCTTCACAAAGACAGTGTTTTCCTTCTGCACCAGGATGTTGTCGGCAAGCGTTGCGCAATACCCTTCGATAGCCTCATCCTCGTCCCTGAAATGGCCTGCCTCGGCCGCCAGTGTCGCGACGATCCGGGGATTGAAACGTTGCAGGACGGGCAGTACTTCCATCCTTATCCTGTTCCGCGTATACACCGGCTTTGCGTTCGACGGGTCGGTTACGAAGGCAAGGCCCGTCTCTTTCAGGAATTCCAGCACCTCGTCCCGCGTAGCCTCGATCAGCGGTCTGATAATGTTATCCCGCGCCGGGGGGATGGCCGAGAGGCCGGAGGCGCCGGCGCCGCGAATGAGCCGCATGAGAAAGGTCTCGGCCTGGTCGTTTGCCGTATGGCCTGTGGCGATATGAGACGCGCCGGCTGTCTTTGCCACCCGCTGTAAAAAATCATACCTTACTTCTCGTGCGCCCGCCTGCGGAGACAGGCCGCGCTCAAGGCAGTAGGCCGGCACATCAAACTTCTCGATGGTCGACGGGATGCCGAACTTTTTTGCCAGCTCCGAGACGAACAGCGCCTCGTCAGCGGATTCTTTTCCCCGAAACTGGTGATCAAGATGCGCGATGTGGAGGGAAAGGTCGAGTTCCTCGGAAAGAGCATGGAGCGCGGAGAGGAGGCAGACCGAGTCCGGCCCCCCTGAGACTGCGACAAGCACCCGGTCTCCGGGGTTCAGCATGGAGCGTTTCTTTATGGTTTCCTTGACCTTTGTCAGCAGCATGACCAGTGAACGCGGGTTGGCATCGGAAGCGGTATCCGATGAGTCTTTTTCACATCTTACCTATGGTCAGTTAATTATGATTATGATGAGAAATAGAGAAGAGAAAAATGGTGGCGGTGCAGGGACTCGAACCCCGGACACAGGGATTATGATTCCCCTGCTCTACCAGCTGAGCTACACCGCCACGAGAAAAAATCAGAGGCACAAGATACTGTATTGCGGCCTTTTTGTCAAGAAAAAGTGACTGAAACGTCCGATCTGTCTGATAGGTCAGATCTGTCCGATCGTTATTCCTTGAACCGTGTCTCTTCCTTCT
Source organism: Nitrospirota bacterium (assembly GCA_049793155.1). Lineage (GTDB taxonomy): Bacteria > Nitrospirota > UBA9217 > UBA9217 > UBA9217 > JALNZF01. The sequence continues at coordinate 13,858 of JBARBN010000115.1, read as the reverse complement.
GGATGTTTTCCAGTTTTTCCTTGTTCGTCTTGCAGGCGACGCAGTACCGGGCAAGTGGATTCACCGCAAGGCGTTTGATATCGATCTCTTCACCGCACTCTTCGCACTGTCCATAGGTATTGCTCTGGAGCTTGCGGAAGGCATCGGCGATGTCCTTGTACTGCTCATATTTCATTTCCAGGAGCGAGTAATCGATGCCCTGGTCCATGTCGAGTGCTGACTGGTCGGCGCTGTCCATTGCCGAGTCGATCTTCTGTCCCGTCTCACGGACCAGTTTGCGGCCCATCTGGGTTTCCAGGCCTTCCACGACCTCGTTCCGTCTCTTGAGCAGGAATTTTTTCAGCAGCTCATTCCGTTTCCGCTCAGCCGGGGTTATTCGTCGTTTGGGCAGTGCGCTTATTGCGGAGGATGCCGGTTTTTCAGTTGTTTTCTTTTTTGAGGCGGTTTTTCCGGTTGTTTTCTTTTTAACCGTGCTCTTCTTTGCATCGGATTTCTTCACGGATTTTTTGGCCGTCTTTTTTACGATGGGTCTTGCCGGCTTGGCAGACTGTTTCTTTTTTGCGACTTTTTTTACCGCCATTATATTACTCCTCCTGCACAGTGTGAAAACTTGGATACACATTATAGTAAGGTATTAAAGCAAATTCAAGACAATTTGTCAGGAACCGAAGAAAATTTCACGTTTAGGCCGTGAAGCAGGTCTTAAACAGGGGAAAGGAACCGGTTGAACCGCGGGACGATGATAAATTCTCCATGAAATCATGGTAATTTTTTTATGACAGTCTTCGGTTGATGTGTTATTATAGCACAATTCACTCATGGCTCATGTGCGTGTTGGAGGAGGGAAGGATGAAAAAATATATTCTTGTTGCGATCATAGCCGCACTAGCCTCGTCGGGATGTTCAAGCACGGTGGCGAAGAACTTCAAGGTCTTCGCGGACCCGCCGGATTCGACGATTAGGGTTGTTTCGGGCGTGGAGTTGAAGGAGCGGCTGTACCGTTCGCCCGCGACCATTACTGCCGAGGTGCCGAAAGACCCCGCGCTTGCGGCGAAGGCGGTCCTCGAGGTAAGCAAGGACAACTATCAGCAGAAGACCATGTCGCTTCGCGACATCAATGATGGTGATACCCTGAATATCAGGCTGGAGAAGATCCTGCGTGACATCGTCAGATACAAGCTGTCGTTTCGGCTCATCAGCCCCCTGGTGTCCAAGGAGCTCCGGTTCCATGACAAGAACCTCTCCGTCTCCTTTGCCGTCGGTGAGCAGGGATTCGAGATGCATTTCGAGAACCTCAACCCTTATGATGTGAAAATTCTGTGGGACCGCGCCGAGTATACGGACGTGAACAGACAAACGCAGCGGCTGATGCATTCCGGCGTCCGCTTCCCGGACCGGAACAACCCTATTCCGGATCAGTATGTGCTGTCCCAGAGCTCGGTGCAGGAGACCGTGATACCGATCGGCAATGTATATATGTTGCCGAAGAGAAAGGGCTACGATGTTCACCCCCTTTTCCCGCTCGAAAGCGATGTTGCGGCGGGCCTGAAGGGGAAGGCCGTCATCCTCTTTATCCCCGTTGAGATCAACCGCCAGATCATCCCCTATAATTTCAAGATCGAGATAACAGACTCTGTCAAGGAGACCGTCAAAGGCTGATCTAGAAAGAGGACCTTGGACACGGATAAAAGCGGATCGAATTATGAAGAACCATGATAATGTCTTGAGTTATCCGCTTTTATCAGAGACGTTATCAGGCTTTTTCAGTGTCAAAGGTTTTATTCGTTGGTTGTGATCGGATGCCTGATATGATTTGCATCATAACTCTTTTTTTGCGATCGGTGTAAAGTAGGGTCATGTTTAAAGAAGGTTGTCCAGGAAGTATAGAGATACGTTCGCCAAAGCCGGAAGACATCCGGTGTCAGAAGTGCGGAGAGAAGATCGAGATCTGGAGCGACGAACCGGATACCGCCTGCAAGAAGTGCGGTCATCTGAACGCCCGACCGATCGGCACGTCCTGTGTCGAATGGTGCGCCTATGCAAAGGAATGCGTCGGCGTTGAGAAGCTCGAAAGGCTCTTGAAGGCCGCCAAGGGCTAAGGAGTATTTCCCCGCTATACTGCCGTTCCATTGAAGACCGGTACATACCGTCTCTAATTCACGTAACTACGCAGATCAACGAAAAGGGCGACTCGCGCAAAGCCGCAAAGTCGCAAAGTAAAGCGGGTCCTGTTTTTGGTTTAACTCAAGATCCCAAGACTTCTGACGTTCTTTGCGACTTTGCGGCTTTGCGCGAAAACGTTTTGGCTTTTTGTAAGTTAGTACCGAGTAGATACCATTTTACATTAATTAAAAAAACCGCGGTATTGTTTCTAAACATTCCTTCAAGATGATCCCTGTCATGATTCAAAACGCGCCCCCTGGTTCCCCGACACCGTGAGTAATGGTCCGGGAGATTATTCTCTTGAATTCCTGCATAAAAATGATAATATGCAAAGCTGTCACATCAGCTTACCCTTGGTGGAGAGAAGAGAGATGATCGGATCGATTCTTAAAAAAGTATTCGGCACTGCGAATGAGCGGGAACTGAAACGCATTCAGGGGCTTGTGGACAAGATCAACGCGCTCGAGAGCGGGATTGCCGGCCTTGCGGACGGCGCCTTGCGGGCCAAGACCGACGAATTCAAAAAGAGGCTTGAAGACGGGGAACAGCTCGACGATGTCCTTCCCGAGGCCTTTGCCGTAGTACGCGAGGCCTCCAAACGGACGCTCGGCATGCGTCACTTTGATGTACAGATCATCGGCGGCATCGTGCTGCACCAGGGGAAGATCGCGGAGATGAGGACCGGTGAAGGCAAGACCCTTGTTGCCACACTGCCGGTATACTTGAACAGTCTCACCGGCAAGGGTGTGCATGTGGTGACGGTGAACGATTACCTCGCCCGGCGTGACGCCCAGTGGATGGGATCGGTCTATACCTTCCTCGGCCTGACCGTGGGCGTGATAGTCCATGGCCTGAATGATGAACAGCGACAGCAGGCCTACGGCTCCGATGTGACCTACGGCACGAACAATGAGTTCGGTTTTGACTACCTGCGCGATAATATGAAATTCGATCTCGCGGAATATTGCCAGCGCGAGCTCAACTTTGCCATCGTGGACGAGGTGGATTCTATCCTGATCGACGAGGCCAGGACCCCGCTCATCATTTCCGGTCCCACGGAAGATTCCACGGACAAGTATTACAAGATCAATCGCATCATCCCGAGCCTGAAGAAGGACGCCGACTACACCATCGAGGAAAAGACCAAGACCGCGGCCCTGACCGAAGAGGGCAACATCAAGGTGGAGAAGATGCTCGGCGCCGGCAATTTGTATGACCCTGCGAACGTGGACCTCGTGCATCATGTGCACCAGGCGCTGAAGGCCCATGCCCTGTTCAATCGCGACGTGGACTATGTGGTCAAGGACGACCAGGTGATGATCGTGGACGAGTTCACGGGCAGGCTCATGCCCGGGAGGCGCTGGAGCGACGGACTGCACCAGGCAATTGAGGCCAAGGAGAACGTCAAGATCGAAAATGAGAACCAGACGCTCGCCTCGATCACGTTCCAGAACTACTTTCGGCTCTACAGCAAGCTTGCGGGCATGACCGGCACGGCGGAGACCGAGGCCGCGGAGTTCGCGAAGATCTACAACCTCGACGTGCTCATGATCCCGACGCACCAGCCCATGATCCGTATCGACAGCCCCGATTTCATCTACAAGACCGAGCAGGGGAAGTTCAATTCTACCATCAAAGAGATCGAAGAGCTGCACAAAAAAGGCCAACCCGTGCTCGTCGGCACCATCTCGATCGTCAAATCAGAGACCCTGGCGTCGCTGCTCAAGAAAAAGGGCATCAGGCATACGGTGCTGAACGCCAAGTACCACGAAATGGAGGCGGAGATCGTGGCTCAGGCGGGCCGCTACGGCGCGGTGACGATCGCCACGAACATGGCGGGCCGCGGCACTGACATCGTGCTGGGAGGCAATCCCGAGGGGCTCGCGCGCCAGATGCTGAAAGGCAAGGAGTACACAAAGGAACAGTGGGACCAGACGCTTGCAGAGTGCACGACGATCTGTGCCGATGAAAAAGAGAAGGTCATTGCCGCGGGCGGGCTTCACATCCTCGGCACGGAACGGCACGAGGCGCGCCGGATCGACAACCAGCTTCGCGGACGTTCGGGCCGCCAGGGCGACCCCGGTTCTTCGCGGTTCTACCTTTCGCTCGAGGACGACCTCCTCAGGATCTTCGGGTCGGACCGTATTGCGGGCCTTATGGGAAGGCTCGGCATGGAAGAGGACGTGCCGATCGAACACCGCATGGTTTCGAGGGCCATCGAGAACGCGCAGAAGAAGGTTGAAAATCACAACTTCGATATGCGCAAACACGTTCTCGAATACGACGACGTCATGGACCAGCAGCGGAAGGTGATCTACGAGCAGCGCCGCCAGCTCCTGTCGGGCACGGACCTCAAGGAAGAAGTGCTCGGCCTGGCCGAAGACATGCTCGACGGGATGGTCGATTTCTACTGTCCCGCGGGTGCCTATCCGGAGACCTGGGATGTCACCGGCCTCAAGGACGTGCTTGCGGCCAAATTTGCGTATCACGCAGGCAGCGACCTTGACCCCCAGTCCCAGCCGCGCGAAGATTTTCGTGACAAGCTGTGGGAAGCGCTGAAGCAGAGCTATGACGCCAAGGAGCAGCAGATCGGGTCCGAGCTCATGCGCCACCTCGAGAAGGTGTTCATGCTCCAGGCCGTCGACCACCAGTGGAAGGACCACCTGCTCGCCATGGACCATTTAAAGGAAGGCATCGGGCTCCGCGGTTACGGCCAGAAGGACCCGCTCATCGAATACAAAAGAGAAGGCTTCGACATGTTCGAAGAGATGAAGCTGCGCATCGTCGAATCCACGGTCGAGAACCTCTTCAGGATAAAGGTCGCCGCCAAGGAGCAGGGCGAAGAGATCGAGCGGAAGCAGAAACGCCAGGTCGCCAACCTCAGCTTTGTCGGCGCCGGGGATGCGGCAGCCAAGCCCGCCGAACCCGTGCACGCGGGCGTGAAGGTCGGCAGGAACGATCCCTGCCCGTGCGGGAGCGGGAAGAAGTACAAGAAGTGCCATGGGAAGTAAGGTATCAGTTCGCACATAGTGTAAAATTATTTTTTCCATAGGATAAAATTGCCATATTGGGATGCCCCAATATGGCAAAGTTTATTCGCTCTAACTCTCGCCTACCATTGACCACACCAGCAATCCATATTACTGTATTTCGTACCGATAATATCTGGTCGTCTCCGAAGAAGAATATGACAAAAAGGCATTCAAATAAAACATATTGGATTGGTTTAATGCTCGTTCTCGCATTCACATTTGTCCAGAGTCTAGATCTTTATAAAGACATTAAAGCGACGAACTGGCCTACAGTGGCTGGACAAATTCATTGGCAAACCCATTCATCAGGTCCGTTTCGTAATGAGCGATACGGAAATATAATCGGGTCGCTTCATTGGAAAGAAGTCCAATTTTCATACATGGTTGATGGATTTAAATATTCATTAAGCAATATTAGTTTTGGTTTTACATTTAGCGATGAATTTGAGTTAGCTAATCCGCTTGATTCGGAACATTCCGCGGTGAAAATATATTTTAATCCTTACAACCAAAGTGAGGCAGTACTGATACAGGACCAAAGGCAATCAATATTTGCTTCGTAGTTCTCGGGGCTCTTTTCACGTTCTGGTTTCTTAGGCGAATTAGAAAGATTTAACTGACAACCTGCCGATCCACAGCGACGCGCCGGAAGGCGGCGCGTGACCCGCGTAGTTAGGGAAATCAACATTCTGGTTTTTGATGGCAAGGTAACAGTACTATGAAAAAGCTCGTCCGGTCATTTTATCATCAAGACGCGATCAAGCTTGCGCGCGCTTTGATCGGAACAATTCTCGTGCATCGTGTTCGGGGCAAGGAGTACCGGGCGCGCATCGTAGAAACCGAAGCATATCTCGGCCCCAATGACCTTGCTTCCCACTCCTCCAAAGGCAGAACAAAACGGACCGAGGTCATGTTCGGCCCTGCTGGTCATGCGTACGTCTACCTCATCTACGGGATGTACGACATGTTCAATATTGTCGCGGGTAAAACTGGTAAAGCACAGGCCGTGCTCATCCGCGCGGCCGAACCTCTCGATGAGTGGCAAGCTGATCTTTCCGGTCCAGGCAAACTCACGCGCGGTCTCAAAATCACCCGATCTTACCATAGCATGGATCTATGCGGCGACAGGTTGTATCTCCTCTCCGGTTCCCTAATACGACCGCGGATAAAAAGAAGTAAACGTATCGGCATTGAGTACGCAAAAGAATGGAAAGATACGCTGTTACGTTTTTATGATGCGGATAGTCCGGCAGTGAGTGGCAGTGTAAGCCGCCGGACACGTCCCAGTAATGCCATGCTAATATAAAAGAGAAAGGAGCATTAACCGGCATGGACAACGATGATAGTTACAGAGGAGGACGTACACGCTATCGGTTTCCGAGATAATGGCAGAAAAACAATAAGTCTCTGATAGAGCGCTTCGGCGCCCCCCCGTTATTGACCTCACCCTTATAATCAAGTAATATGTGTTCATGCCGAAATTCAAGATAACATCGGACTATACGCCGACCGGCGACCAGCCCCAGGCGATCGAGAAGCTCGCTGACGGCATTGTCAAGGGGCTCGAACATCAGGTCCTGCTCGGGGTCACGGGTTCGGGCAAGACCTTCACCATGGCGAACGTGATCGAGAGGGTGCAGAAGCCCGCGCTGGTGATCGCGCACAACAAGACGCTTGCCGCCCAGCTCTACAACGAGTTCAAGGAACTTTTCCCCGAGAACGCGGTGGAGTATTTCGTCTCCTACTACGATTACTACCAGCCCGAGGCATACCTCCCTACCACGGACACCTACATCGAGAAGGACTCGTCCATCAACGAGCAGATCGACCGCATGCGCCACTCGGCGACCACCTCGCTGTTCGAGCGGAACGACGTGATCGTCGTTTCCTCGGTCTCGTGCATCTACGGCCTGGGTTCGCCCGAGGCCTACCACGGCATGCTGCTGTTCCTCGAACAGGGGCAGCGCATCGACCGGAACGAGATCCTTCGGAAGCTCGTGGACATCCAGTATTCGCGGAACGACTTCGATTTCCAGCGCGGCACCTTCCGGGTGCGCGGGGATGTTGTCGAGATATTCCCGGCGTCCTACGAGGACGCGGCGATCCGCGTCGAGCTGTTCGGTGACGAGATCGAAACGATCTCGGTGTTCGATCCGCTCCTGGGGACGGCCCGACAGAAGCTCGAAAAGGTCGCCATCTATCCGGGCAGCCATTACGTGATCCCCGAGTCGCGCATGAAGGCGGCCATCGACGGCATCCACGAAGAGCTCAGGGAGCGCATCCAGCAGTTCCGCAGGATGAACAAGCTGATCGAGGCGCAGCGCATCGAGCAGCGAACCATGTTCGACCTCGAGATGATCCAGGAGATGGGCTACTGCCACGGCATCGAGAACTACTCCCGCCATCTTTCCGGACGGGCCCCGGGCGAACCGCCGCCGACCTTGCTTGACTATTTCCCAAAGGATTTTCTTCTGGTCGTGGACGAGTCCCACGCCACCGTCCCGCAGATCGGCGGCATGTTCAACGGCGACCGGGCCAGGAAAATGAATCTGGTTGAATACGGCTTCCGTCTGCCCTCTGCGCTGGACAACCGGCCGCTCAATTTCGAGGAGTTCGAAGAGCGCGTACACCAGACCGTGTATGTGTCGGCCACGCCGGCGGACTTCGAGGTCGCGAAGTCCGGCAGGAGGATCATCGAGCAGGTGATTCGGCCCACGGGCCTCACGGACCCGCAGATAGAGATCAGGCCGGCCACGGGGCAGGTGGACGATCTCCTGAACGAGATCAGAAAAAGGGCCGAGTCGAAAGAGCGCGTGCTCGTCACCACGCTGACGAAGCGCATGGCAGAGGACCTCACGGAACACTACAAGGAATTGAACGTGAAGGTGGCATACCTTCACTCCGATATCGACACTCTCGAACGGGTGGACATCATCCGCGACCTGCGCATGGGGAAATATGATGTTCTGATCGGCATCAACCTCCTGCGCGAGGGACTGGACATCCCCGAGGTCTCGCTCGTCGCGATCCTCGACGCCGATAAGGAAGGGTTCCTTCGTTCAGCGCGTTCGCTCATCCAGACCATGGGCCGCGCGGCAAGGCACGTGAACGGCGAGGTGATCCTCTACGCGGAGAAGATCACCGATTCCATGAGAAACGCCATAAACGAGACCAACCGGCGGCGCACGGTGCAGGAAGCATACAACCAGATGCACAACATCACGCCGCAGTCCATCAAGAAGAACATCCAGGCCACGCTGCGCACGGTGTATGAGCAGGATTACTTCACCGTTCCGATCGCCGCTGAAGACGCGGGCGAGTATCTGCCGACCGTGAACATCCCCGCCTATGTCGCTTCGCTCCAGAAGCAGATGCGTGCGGCGGCGAAAGAACTGGATTTTGAGACGGCGGCGGAGCTGCGTGACAAGATCAGGTCGCTCCAGCAGAAGGAGCTGGCGGTGGGGGTGAGGGTGGAGTGAGAGAGTTCGGAGTGCGGAGTTGGGAGTTCGGAGTAAGGAGTAAAAGGCAAGGAACGAGGGACAAAACCATTCACCGCAGAGGACGCAGAGAACTTCTCGAATTATATCACGGTAAACTTCTTCCGGATTACTTGTAACGACTAAGGTATTTAGGCTGAAGATCGAAGGCTGAAGAGTATCTGCTTTAATTTCCCTGAAATGTGGTAATCAGCATTTGTGTTGACAGTTGTTGTAAACACAATTCATAAACAGACTTCACCTACAAGTTTGCAGAGACAGTAGGCTGAAAAGACCGAGAAATATTGGTTGTAGCTTGCTTATAACATTAAGGTTACCTGCCGCTTCGAAATTGTCTGTTCAGTTTTGTGATTTATTATTAACCCGATTCTACTCGGTTCCTTCCAGCGGATTTTGCACGATACAGGGGATATCCACTTTCTTTATGAAAGAATCGATAGTGTCGTTTTTTTCGAATTCAGTAACACCAAAACTGCAGGTTATGCGCCTAACTGGCGAGAAGTCGAACGCTTCAATCTCAAGGCGGAGCTTTTCGGCAAATATCACTGTGCCGCTTCTTATCACATTAGTGACCAAAATCATAAACTCTTCACCTCCCCATCGTGTGAAGAGATCATTCTTTCTAATGGACTTTGATACTTTTGAGGCGAATTCTCTCAAAACATTGTCACCTGCAATATGTCCATAGGTGTCGTTTATTTCCTTGAAATGGTCAATGTCCATCATGATGAGTGAGAGGGGTAGTTTGAACCGCTTAGACCGAGCGATCTCCTTTTCCAAAACCTCATTGAATTTTGTCCGGTTGGATATTCCGGTCAGAGGATCGCTTGCTGCCTGACGTATAAGGATCTCATTCAGACGTTTCAGCTCCTCGTTAGCCTTATTGCGCTCAGTTATGTCGCGCATAAAACAATAAAACTTTGGCTGTTTCTCCAATAAATAATTAATGCTAGCTTCAATATCAATAACTCTCCCGTCTTTGCGCCTATGCTTGGTCTCGAAGCGCGCAGAGCCGGTCTCTATAACATGTTGAATGCGCCTTTCAATTACTTCTTGTGTATCCAGCACTTCAACATCTTTAACGCTCATCTTAAGCAGTTCCTCGCTGCTATAACCTATCATCGAGCAATAAGTATCATTAGTTTCTACAATACGACCTTCCGTATCAACAATATAAAAGCCATCCATCGCCATGCGAAGAATTGTCTTATCTCGCGTTTCCTTTTGCTTCTGCGCAGTAATGTCTTCATTGAAAGAACGGTGTTTACGATTTTCGGTCATGGTTCATCCCGTCTGCAGCCGACATTTCATTTTTGTCGGTTAATGTTTATTGAGCCTGCACCCCAGATAAGACACCCGTTGCCCCTAGCTGAGCCTCGCGTATCACGGCTTAGGCAGAACGTGCGGCGAGGAATGGTGATGAGCAATACGCCACTCACCGCCTCGCTTAGTAACGAGCATCGTAAACCTGGATGGGGCGGGCACTGGCTGGCCCTCCTTCATTCGGACAAATTCATAGAAGCCAGTGACGACAACAGCATTGTCATCAACCACGATTGTACGGCGCTCCTGAATCACGTTCTTGTTTCCACTGCCCTGGAGCTTTAAGTCCGTGAAATACTTTCGGATCGCGTCAACCCCCACTGACATGACGGGGCTAACGGTACCCAGGAGAATCGCGTCAGGCCAATAGCTTCTCACCACTGCGTCGACATCATTGGACGTATAGGCGGCTGACCAGCGGTCTATGGCGGCATTTCCCTCCTCGGTTGGACCAGCTACTGCCAGAGCCGGCAACATCCAAATTATTGCGATCAAGATGAACCTGATTGAGTGCGACAACTTGTCATCTGAATAAGTACGCATGCTTTCCTCCTCAAGAGATGGGGTACATCTTGCTTTTGTTATAAAGAATAACATCGATCTTGTATCAGGTCAAGCGGCAAGGAGCTATAATAGTGGAAACAAAGGGCGATACCTTTTATTATTTTATAGATCTGTGTCGTGAATTACGGGATGAAGTACTGACTATTAAGCAGATTTCTGCCTTAAGTCCATCCACCGGTGTATTTACAATTACTTCCCTGATAAGAACTGCTCCACCTCTCGTGCCCACGCATCATATCCCTTCTCGGCCAGGTGCACCCCGTCATCCGAAAGATAGCCCTTCTTTGGGATCCCCTTCGCATCGACAAAGAGCCCGTGCACGTCAAGATAGTCGGCGTTGAACTCGCGGGCGATTTCTTTGAGTTGACGGTTGATGCCCTGTAGCACAGTTGCGCTGACCCATTTACCATCCACCGGCAGCAGGCTCTGGACCACGACGGTCGATTGTTTGTACCAGATGGTAAGATTGCGCACGATCTCGCGGTAGGCGGGTATGATATCGTACTGCTCGGTTGCGATATTGTTGATACCGGTCATGAGCAAGATGAAGTCAGGATTATCGATCTGCGCGCGGATGCGTTCCCTGCGGGCAAGAAGACCCTCGACCGTTTCGCCGGAGATGCCGAGGTTAGTAACCCGATAGCCGGGGAAGCGTCGCTCCCAGTCGCCCCACTCGGTGAGTGAGTCGCCGATGAAGACCAGATTTTTTTTAATTGTCGATGTCCTTTGAATCATAATCTACCGCGGAGACGCTGAGATACGGAGAAATGCAGATTGAAAATAATAAGGATCTTCTCTGCGCCTCTGCGTCTCAGCGGTTAAATTTTGGTGCTGATTTCATTTCTTCAGTTCCCGCTCGATTGCCTTCTTCAGCATCAGGACCGACGGTGTTCCTTTGAGTCTCCCGGACTCATCCGTATACGTTCTTCAGGTTACCCCCGGAGAACCGCCGCCTTCAAAGGCGTCTTTTCCGTTGATCCATATGGAAGGTGAGCCCTTGATGTTGCGGCTGACCGCTTCGTCATAGTAGACCGTGTGGTAGGTAACGTCGGGTTTGATGCCGAGAGCCGCAAGCGCGAGGTCCAGGTTCGCGTGGAGCTCGTGGTAGGAGCCGCACATCTCGGCCGAGTAGATATCGATCTTCATAAGCAATTGACAGTTTGCCACGGAGGCACAGAGAATGCGGAGAAAACTGACTGACGGACTATTTTCTCTGAGGTCCAGGCACAGAAAAAAGGGGTTACTTCTTCTCCAGCACATCATTTGCCCACGACAGGGCGGCGGAGACAGCGGGGAAACCGATGGTGCTTGTGAGCAGAACGATCGCATGGCGGATCTCGTCGGGTTTTGCCCCGGCCGTAAGGGCGCGACGCGCGTGGGAGTGGACAGAGCCCTCGGACCGCACCGCGGTCGCGGCAGCGAGCTGGACAAGTTCAGACGTCTTCTTGTTCAGCGGGCCTGCTGTTTTGGCGGCCTTGCCGAGGTTCTCAACTGCCTTGATGAGACCTTTATATTTCTTCTGGATGCTGGTGTACTGATTCGGTAGTTTCGGCATGATATCCTCCCCGTACTGTTTGATCTTTTTTAAGTGTATGCAAACAGTTGGCAAGAGTCAAGGAAATAGATGCCGATGTTTGACAACCGGAATATGGGTATGATAGGCTTTGCCTATGGATATGGCTGATTATCTTCGTCAGATTGTGACCGTGCTTGCCGGCGATATCGGGTCTCGCACCTATCTCGACCTTGATCGACTGGAAAGGACGGCAACCACTGTTTCAGAACAGTTCGCCTCTTTTGGGTGTCGGGTCACGAGGCAGCCTTTTGTCTTTGGCGGGAATACGTACCATAATATCATAGCGGAACTCACGGGAGCCTCTCCGGAAACGCTGCTCATCATCGGCGCTCACTACGACTCGGTGAGCACCACGCCGGGCGCTGATGACAACGCGAGCGGCGTGGCGGGATTGCTCGGTCTTGCACGGACGCTGGCCGGCGTACGGATGGAGAGAACGGTCAGGTTCGTCGCCTTTGCCCTTGAAGAATGGCCGGTCTACCGCAGCAGCAATATGGCGAGCTATCATTACGCGCTGAGTCTGAAGGAGAGGAACGAGCGGGTAGAGGGGATGATCTGTCTCGAGATGATCGGCTACTTCTGCGACCGGGAAGGCTGTCAGCATTATCCGTTCCCGCTCATGAACCGTGTTTTTCCGAAGACAGGGAACTTCATCTCGATGGTGGGGAACGTGAGATCGAAATCTTTTACCGAGAGGTTCGCAAAGTATTTTCGGCAGGGCACCGATCTTCCCGTGGCCACCCTGAACGCCCCGGCGATCGTGATCGGCATCGACTTCTCCGACCACTGGTCCTTTGGCAAGTTCGGGTACGAGGCCTTCATGGCAACGGATACCGCCTTTTACCGAAACCCGCATTACCACGGGCCGACGGACCTTCCCGATACACTGGATTACACGCGGATGACCAAGGTGATCGAGGGGCTTGCCACGGCGATCAAGGCGTGGGGCGGGAGTTATTAATGGTCTCATAATGGTCTGAACGGAAAACATTTTCCATAAACGGTCATTCCCGGTGGTTTTATCGGGAATCCGGTGTTAAACCATATCCCTGATAGAGTCGTTCGGGGATGACAGGCGAGAGATTTTTTTGTTCTATTATGAGACCATTAAGCAAGTTCGGAGTTCGGTGTGAGAACGGACGGGGCCTGTCTTGACAATTCCCGTCTCCCGGTGTATGTTGCCGCATGCCGGTCTGATATCGTGTGATGCGAGGAGGATGAAATGCGTTTGATATATGTCGTGCTGACCTTCTGTTTACTCGCTGCCCCATCAACGGTCCGTGCCGATGAGGCGGCGCAGTCTGCAAAGGAAGGCTTCAAGGAGGTCGATGCGGGAATGAAAAAGGTGACGAAGTCCGTGGCTAAAAAAGCCAAGAAGGACTTCAAGGCCATCGACAAGAAGGCGAAAGAAGACCTGAAGACCATTGATAAGAACGCCAAGAAGACCTGGAAAAAAGCCGGCGAGGATGTGAAAAAGGCCGTTAAAGGCTAGTCCTTTGCGCGCGAAAGAACAGCGCAACAATCGGCCCTTTCCATCAAAATTCTCAATTGACTTTCCTTCCGCACCATTATATCCTCTAGCAGGCTGCTGAAAAAGTGGCCTTTAACGTAAAACTCTCTATCTGGAGATCATTTTTTCTCAGAAGATGTAGCCTATGACCGACTTTATTGCTCATTCAACATCGCCTTTCGACCCCCTTTAT